>JBBSDJ010000094.1:0-11031 GCA_038249555.1 Caulobacterales bacterium | reverse complement strand
TTCGAGGCTGCAATCCCCATGCTCTCCCAGCTCCTGAAAGCTGAAACGGCTGAACGGGAAGTGCGGTCCGTCGCCTACCAGTTGAAGAGCGCACGGTTCCCCGCTTACCGCGACCTGGCAGGCTTCGACTTTGCCAGTAGCTACATCAACGAAGCTCTCGTCCGCCAGCTTCATCGGTGTGACTTTATCGATGTGGCCGACAATATCGTCCTGGTCGGCGGGCCAGGCACCGGCAAGACGCATATCGCGACGGCGCTGGGTGTGCATGCGATCGAGCACTATCGACGCCGTGTCCGGTTCTTCTCAACTGTCGAACTGGTCAACGCGCTCGAACAGGAAAAGGCCCAGGGAAAGTCCGGTCAGATCGCGAACCGCCTGATCCACTCCGACCTCGTAATCCTCGATGAGCTTGGCTACCTGCCGTTCAGCGCATCGGGGGGCGCGCTCCTGTTCCACCTGCTGAGCAAACTCTACGAGCGCACCAGCGTCGTCATCACGACCAATCTGAGCTTCAGCGAGTGGGCCAGCGTGCTCGGAGACGCCAAGATGACGACGGCCCTGCTCGATCGTCTCACCCATCACTGCCACATCCTCGAAACCGGCAATGACAGCTTCCGGTTCAAGAACAGCTCGGCCCAGAAGCCCAAATCGAAAAAGGAGAAAGCATCAACTTGACCCGGCAATGAAACCCGAAACATAATCAAAAGGCGGGTCAGTTCTCGATGGAAATCCCGGGTCAGTTCTGAGCGGAAATCAACAATGATGTATCTGGTTCTGGGGCTCGTGATCTTTTTCGGGACGCACCTGTTTTCGGCTTACCGGAGCCGGGAGGCGGGCAAGGACCTGCGGGTGAAGATGGGCGAGGGGCCGTATATGGGGCTCTACAGTCTTCTTTCGCTGGCGGGGTTTGCCCTGATCATCTGGGGGTACGGCGCGGCGCGGCCCGCGCCGATCCTCTACACGCCGCCGGCATTCCTGGCGCACATCAACCTCTTGCTGATGGCGTTCGCGATGATCTTCCTGGCGGCGGCGTACCTGCCGACCGGGCATATCAAGAAGGCGGTGAAGCATCCGATGCTGCTGGCGGTGAAGGTCTGGGCGTTCGGGCACCTGCTCGCGAACGGCGAGCTGAACTCGGTGCTGCTGTTCGGCAGCTTCCTCGCTTACGGCGTGCTGGACCGGATCGCAGTCAAGAAGCGCGGCGATAATGGGCCGGGGCCGGACGCAGCGGTCAACGTGATAGGGGATGTGGGCGCGGTCGTGGTCGGGCTTGGCGCGTATGCGGTGCTCCTGCTCTGGCTGCACCCGATTGCGTTCGGCGTCGCGGCGCTGCCGGGCTGAGCCGCGTAGTATGTCGGCACCTGTTGCAACACGTTGAGGCGGCGCACATCGGCAAGCCGTTCAGGCAGGCTGTAGAGAAGGCTGGTGCGAAGAGGCCGAGGTGGCTTGTACTTGCTGGGCCGGGGCACCGTGGAAGCCACGCAACCGACTTCCCGCGAGATGCCGATTTCTGTCATGCTGGCTATGAATAGAGCTGTCCTTCGGGAATGTGACCAGTCAACTGCCATGGGCACCAGCTTTCGGGAGCGGCGCTTTGGCGGTTGCCGGGTGAACGCTGGCCCGATCGGACGCCGCAACCAAAGGTAGATTGACTTGCTGCGGTTCAGCGGGATCGGCACCTGTGTTCACGAGACCCCTCTCAAGTGTTTGTGGAATAAAAGATTTCGCAGCCAGCTGGGACCGGCAAGCTTAATCGGCAATTGCGCCCTCAATCATGGTAAAAATCTCTTTCTGGTCAACGGACTGGGATTGTTGTATTATCGGCAAATGGTGCCCGAACCCGAAATTGAATTCCCGACCCGTATCGAACCGTGCTTCCTGGAAGAGGTGCGCGGCGAGCTGTTAGACCTCTTGACTGAGCTTCCGGCCGCGGCAACCCAACTCGGCGCGCGACTTCATCCCAAGACAGCCGCAAGCCTGGCTGGACTCGTGCGCGTGATGAATTGTTACTATTCGAACCTCATCGAGGGTCACAATACACGGCCGAGAGACATTGAGCGCGCTCTGGCCAATGACCTCGACACGGATGAGGGCCGTCGCAATCTTCAGCTTGAAGCTCGCGCGCACATCCGTATCCAGGAGACAATCGATGCAGAGGCGGCCGCCGGAACCTTGGTCGATCCCGCAAGTGTTGTTTTTATTCTGCGCCTGCACCGGGAATTCTATCATAATGCACCCGAGAGCATGTTGCGCATCGAAGGCGCTGGCAGAGCATTTGTGATGGCGCCAGGGCTGCTGCGCAATGACCCGATCCACAATGTCGCCGTTGGTCGTCATATTCCGCCCAGCAGCGAAGCGGTTGGGCGATTCATGGATCACTTCGCGGTGCGCTACGACGAGAGCCGCATGAGTTCCTCCCGTCGTCTTTTGGCCATACCGGCTGCGCACCATCGGTTCAACTACATCCACCCTTTCCCGGATGGGAACGGCCGGGTGAGTCGCTTGATGAGTCACGCGATGGCGCACCAGGCTGGCGTCGGCGCCCGTGGCTTGTGGTCGATTTCTCGTGGCTTAGCTCGCGGCCTCGCCGACCGCGGTGAGTACAAATCGATGATGGACCACGCTGATATGCCGCGTCAGGGCGATTTGGACGGCCGCGGCAACCTGTCAGAGCGGGCCCTCACAAGCTTCTCGACATGGTTCCTCAAGGTTTGTCTCGATCAGGTTCGTTTCATGAGCGAATTGTTCGACCTCGACGGCCTTGCTGAACGCCTCAAACGCTATGCTCAAATCAAGGGTTGGCGACCCGAGGCGACCAAGCTCCTGGTGGAAATCTTGCACCGTGGCGAAATCGCTCGCGGCGATGCTGCAGCAATCACCGGCTTGGGCGAGCGCACGGCCCGCAACCTGCTCGGTGAGCTCGTGCGTGACGGTATCCTTGGCAGCCTAAGTGAAAAAGGCCCCGTTAGCCTGCGCTTCTCGGTCGAAACCCAGGACGTGCTGTTTCCGCGGCTGTTTGCATAACGGTGAACGGTGGTGGCTGGGAATTGATGCCGGGGATGTCCGAAATTCAGGTCAATTGACTCCGGGGATAAAAACCGACGACGGCGTACCAGAGCCGTGCGGAGGCAAAACCAAGCGTGCCGCAGCCACCACTGCATCCGCGCTGGTTTCCAGGTTTCGGTGACGTTGCGGTGAACACTGTTTTTCCGTGCGGGCAGCGCCTGAGCCGGCAGTTCGCCGGCGATTGCCAAGACAATCCCGGTCCCTTCGCAAGCTCGTCAAGGATGTTGCCGCCGCAAACGGCGCCGCGCCTCCGGAGCGCCCTGCGGCGTCTGATGCGCCGACGCCAGCCCTGCGAGTAAGGCTGGCGGTTAAGGTCTGGGCGTTCGGGCGCCTCCTGGCGAACGGCGAGCTGAACTCGGTGCTGCTTTTCGGCAGCTTCCTGGCTTACGGCGTGGTGGACCGGATCGCGGTGAAGAAGCGCGGCGACAATGGTCCGGGACCGGACGCGGCGGTCAACGTGATGGGCGACGTGGGCGCGGTCGTGGTCGGGCTTGGCGCGTATGCGGCAATCCTGCTCTGGCTGCACCCGATTGCGTTCGGCGTCGCGGCGCTGCCGGGCTGAGGCTCAGCGGCGCTTCAGCCGCCTTCCGAGCAGTGGGGCGAACGCCATCAGGGCGAGACCGACAGGAAAGAGCGCGCCGCGCGTGACGTCGTAGCCGGCGAGGTAGTCGGCGAGGCTGAGGCGCATGAAGCCGAGGGCCATGGTGCTCTCGAAGAGGATCAGGACGGCCACGCCGAGGACGCCGATGGCGAGCGCGGGCGCGGTGGACTTGCTGCCGATCCAGACGCCGAGGGCGGAGGCGGCGAGGGTGACCATCGGGAATTCGGCGAGGTGTCCCATCCGGTCGCCGAAGGCGGGAATGAGGACGAGCTGGCGCAGGACGCCGAAGGCAAAGCCCACTGCAAAGCCGAGGGCACCGTAGAGCGCGCTCCAGGCGAGCAGGTTTCCGGGTTTGGGCAGCATGGCGGTTGACCTTCCTGTTTCCTTGCGGGCGGCGCCCGGGCGGGCTAATCGCTGGCCCATGTCAAAACAAACGCAGACCGCCCGCAAGACCGTCAAAGATATTGCAGCCGCCAAGGGCGGCGTGCCGCTGGTGTGCCTGACGGCGTATGATGCGCCGACGGCGGCGCTGCTGGACGAGCATGCCGACCTTTTGCTGGTCGGCGACAGTGTCGGGATGGTGGTGCACGGATTGGCCTCGACCGTCGGCGTGACAATGGAGATGATGATCCTGCACGGGCAGGCGGTGATGCGTGGGTCGACGAAGGCCTTTGTGGTCGTCGACATGCCGTTTGGCTCGTATGAGACGAATGCCGACCAGGCCTTCCTGAATGCCGCGCGGATCATGAAGGAGACCGGCTGCCAGGCGGTGAAGATCGAGAGCGGGGCGTATGCCGCGCAGCAGATCTCTCACCTTGTGGAACGGGGCGTTCCGGTCATGGGGCATGTCGGCCTGCGCCCGCAGGCGATCAATGTGGATGGCGGCTTCCGGGCCAAGGGGCGCACGCTGGACGAGCGTGAGCGCGTGATGGCGGAGGCGAAGGCGGCCGAGGAAGCGGGGGCGTTTGCCATCGTGATCGAGGGGGTCGCCGAGGACCTGGCGGCGGAGATTACCGCCGCGGTGGCCTGCCCGACCATCGGGATCGGGGCCTCCGGCGCCTGTGACGGGCAGATCCTCGTGACGCCGGACATGCTGGGCCTGTTTGACTGGACGCCGAAATTCGTGCGCCGGTATGCCAGCCTCAATACCGCGATCACCGAAGCGGTAGCGGCCTACGCCGACGACGTGCGGGCGCGCACCTTCCCGGGCAAGGCCGAGACCTACAGCCTGCGAAAACCTGAAGCCTAACAGCGCTGATCCGTTGCAGCCGCCCCGCGCGGCGTCTAGGTTCGCGCCGAATCCTCAAAATGCCGCCTGGAGCCCCGCTTGTCTGACATTTTTACCGAAGTCGATGAAAGCATGCGCCAGGAGAAACTGGCGAGCTGGTGGGCGCGCTGGCGCCCGTTCGTCTATGGGTCCGTGGCGGTGCTGATCGGCGCGGTCGCGATCAACGAGTTCATCGTGCGCCCGCAGGCCGAAGCGGCGCAGGCGGCGCGGGCCCTGGAACTCGAGAATGCCGTGAAGGCGCTCGAGGAAGGCCAGTACGAGGAAGCGCAGGCGGCGTTCAAGGCGATTGTCGACAGCGAGTCCAAGCTGTCCCCGCTGGCGGCGCACTACCTGGCGCAGACGCAGCTGGAAGGCAGCGGAGATGCCGAAGCGGCGGCGGCGACGCTGACGGCGATCGGCGGCACCGAAGGCGGGCCGTACGAGCGGTTGGCCCTGCTGAAGGCGGCTTATTTCCGGGCGGACACGCTGACCATGCCGGAACTGGAAGCGACGCTCGGCACGCTGGTGACCGAGGATACGGCGCTCGGCGCGATGGCGCGGGAGCTGATCGCGGCGAAGGCCTATGCGACGGGCGACATCGCCCGGGCGCGGACAGAATACAGCCGGCTGAAGTTTGATGCTGCCGCGCCGCAGGGCGTGGTGCAGCGGGCCGAGATTGCACTCGATGCCATTCCGGTCCCGCCGGACGGCGCCGGCGAAGTACCCCTGCCCACCGAGGCGCCTACAGATGCGGCCGCTGATGCGCCGCAGGAGACCGGCCAATGAGACTTTCCCGTACTGCTGCTGCTGCCATGGCCGTTGTGTCGCTGGCGGCGCTGAGCGCCTGTATCAGCCTGCCGGGCTTCGGCAATGACGACAAAGAAGAAATGGCGGCCGAAGAGAAAGCCGGCCGCATCACGATGGTGCTCGACAGCGAGAAGATTGCGCCGAGCACGACGCTGACCGGCATTGCGGTGGAGCTGCCGGAAGCGAAAGCCGTGGCGTCATGGACGGAAGCCGGCGGCAGCCCGACGAAGGCACCCGGGCACGTGATCGCGGCGCCGGAGCTGGACATCGCCTGGCGCCGGTCGATCGGCAAGGGCTCGTCCACGAAAAGCGCCCTGACGACGCCGCCGGTGACGAGTGAGACGACCATCTACACGCTGGACTCGACTCAGACCGTGCGGGCCTCGCGCCTCGACACCGGCGCGCAAGTCTGGAGCGAGCGCCTGAAGGGCATCTCAAAGCGCGACAAGAGCGCCATCGGCGGCGGACTGGCCGTGGCCGGTGACGTGCTGGTGGTGGCGAGCGGTTATGGCTATGTGACCGCCCTCGATGCGGCGACGGGCGCGCAGAAATGGCGCCGCGACATTGGCGCGCCGATGACGGGTTCGCCGACGATCGATGATGGCCGGATTTTCGTGTCCTCCAACAATAACGAAGTCTACGCGATCAACCTGGCTGACGGCGCGACAATCTGGAGCGACCAGGCGATTTCGGAATCGGCCCGCGTGCTTGGCAGCTCAAGCGTGGCGGCGGTCGAGGATTTCGTCATCGCGCCGTTCTCCTCGGGCGAAGTGATTGCCTACCTGGCCGCCAACGGCCGCCGGTTGTGGACGGACGCGCTGGCGCAGGCCGGCCGGTTCACGCCGATCTCCGAGATCAACGATATCGGCTCGCGCCCCGTGCTCGGCGCCGGTCTCGTGTTCGCGTCCAGCCAGTCCGGAACCACGGTGGCCATCGATGGCCGCAGCGGCGCGCGCGTCTGGACAGCGGCGGTCGGATCGACGCGGGCGCCGGCGCTGGCCGGGCGGTTCCTGTTCGTGCTCGGCACCGAAAACGAACTGGCCTGCCTCGATGCGGCGACCGGCGAAGCCTACTGGGTGGTGCAGCTGCGCCAGTTCCAGGACGAGAAGGAAAAGAAGAAACGCCTCAGCTATTCGGCGCCGATTGTCGCGTCCGGCCGGGTGATCCTGATCTCCTCGCGCGGCGAGCTGCAGGCCTTCTCCACGCAGGATGGCACGCAGACGGGCTCTTTGAAGCTGGGGGATACCGTGTATATCGAGCCGATTGCGGCACAGGGGCGGCTGTATGTCCTGACGGACGACGCCAAACTGATCGCCATCGACTAGGGCCAGCGGGACTTTACCCGGACGGCCCTCATTAACCAGAGGGGCCACGGCCTTGCCATTGAAGATCGCCATTGTGGGACGGCCGAATGTCGGCAAGTCCACCTTGTTCAACCGTCTGGTGGGCAAGAAGATCGCGCTGGTCGATGACCAGCCGGGCGTGACGCGCGACCGCAAGATGGCCGAAGGCTCGCTGGCGACGCTGCCGCTGCTGGTGATCGATACCGCCGGATTCGACAATGTGCGCGATGACAGCCTCGAGGCGCGGATGCGCGCGCAGACCGAGGCGGCGATTGCCGAGGCGGACATTGCGCTGTTCCTGATCGACGCGCGCGTCGGCGTCACGCCCGAGGACGAGACCTTCGCGATGCTGCTGCGCAAGGCGAACATGCCGGTCGTGCTGGCGGCGAACAAGGCTGAGGGCCGGCAGGGCGAGGCGGGCGTGATGGATGCGTTCAGCCTGGGCCTCGGCGAGCCGGTCGGCCTGTCGGCGGAACACGGCGAGGGCTTTGCCGAACTCTATGAGGCGATCCGCAACGCGCTCGGGCCAGAAGCCTTCGAGCGGGCGCTGGAAGAGGCGGAGCCGAACTATGCGGGCGGGGCCGGGGACGACATTCTCGAGAAGCTCGCGCACATCGACATCGAAGACGAGACCTTGTCGGACGACGAACTGGTGGCGGCGATCGAGGCTGCGGAAGTCGACACGCCCGAGGCCGAGCCCGAGACGCCGCGTCCCATACGCCTCGCGATTGTTGGGCGGCCGAATGCGGGCAAGTCGACGCTGATCAACCAGCTGCTGCAGTCGGAGCGCCTGCTGACCGGGCCGGAAGCGGGCATCACGCGCGACTCGATCACCATCGACTGGGAATGGGAAGGCCGGCAGATCCGGCTGGTTGATACCGCCGGGCTGCGCCGCAAGGCGCGCGTGCAGGAAAAGCTGGAGCGGATGTCGACGGCGGAGACCATCCGTTCACTGAAATATGCGGATGTCGTCGCGCTGGTGATGGACGCGCATGACGCGCTGGAAAAACAGGACCTGCAGATTGCCGACCTTGCGCTGCGCGAGGGCCGGGGCCTGGTGCTGGTGATGTCGAAATGGGACTCGGTGCAGGACCAGGACGGCGCCGCGCGCCACATCCGCGACCTCGCCAACCGGCTGGTACCGAATGGCGGGGGCGCGCCGGTCGTGTTCCTGTCAGGACTTACCGGACGCCATGTCGACAAGCTGATGCCAGCCGTCGTGCAGGTCTACAAGGACTGGACCGCGAAGGTGAAGACCGGTGACCTCAACCGCTGGCTGCGCCATACGGTCGAGCACCATCCCCCGCCGAGCGTGCAGGGCAAGCGCATCAAGCCGCGCTACATGGCGCAGATGAAGGCGCGCCCACCCACCTTCGTGCTGATCGCCTCGCGCGGCGAGCAGATGCCGGAAGGCTACAAGCGCTACCTGATCAACGGCGTGCGTGAGGCGTTCGACATGCACGGCGTGCCGATCCGGCTGTTCGTGCGCCAGGGCAAGAACCCGTATGCCGGCAAGATCGGCCCGGGCGGCCCGCCGCGCTACAAGCGGCCTAAGGAATAGGGAGCTGGCGCCTTCGCGCCAGCGTTCTTCAAGCGTCTTCGATCACGTTGCTAACGAATGCCCTGGGGCCGTCGTCCAGCCGCTTCGCTGAGCGTTTCAGCCGGTCTTTCCAAGCGGCGCCGCGTTGAACGGCTTCACGCAGGACGTCTGCAAGATCGTCGTGCCGCCTCTTCAGGATCAACGCTTCGATCAGGATACCTGATTGAACAATGTCCTTATCTGCCTTAACGGCGCTTTCGCCCGTCGTTTGCCGGAGGGTCGACACGATCATCTTGTGGACGGCATAACGCTCCGGAGACGGAACATTTACCAGCGTGCCGAAGCGGGTTAGCACGGCGGCCTCGACCGTGTCGCGCAACAGGAAATCCAGAAACCGCAAAGGCACGGCATCGGTCTGTAGACTGGGAAGCCGTACAGGCGCATCCCTGTCGGCGCCCCTGTTGGTCGTCAGCACATCCACACGGTAGCCCCCTGGACGGGCATAGGTTGTGGCGACGAGGGGGTTCGCGAGGGTCGGCACCGGCACGAAGGCCGGGTCAACGGTTTTGAGTATCTCGAACAGAGGCTGGTCGAGTTTGTCATCGAGAGCGACGGAGACGCCGTAGTCCTGCGCGAGATCGAGATCGCCTGTCCGGATGGCAGCGCTGGGTAACCTGACGCCGAGGTGCCCGGCATAGGTCTGGAACGCGACCGTCCCGACGATGATGCCCCTCAATCTGAAAACGCCGGCCAGAGCCAGAGCGTCGATCACAGAGGCCGTGACAGTGTCGGGTTCCGGCAATCCTCCGGCCACAAGCGACCGGCGAATTGCCCGGCGGCCGTCCGCATTCGATTTTGCGGCAGTTGCTTTTTCGATCGCTGAACGAAGTTCCGGTGTGTCTGCACCGAAATATCGTTCCGGCGAGCGCCCGGTCCGGGTGGTTGGCTCTTGGATGTACCAGTATGCTTTGCCGGAAATCGTTCGCTTGCGGAATGTGGAACCTTCAGGAACGCTTGACGCGATCGCAAGGCGCAATTGGTCCAAGAGCTCAGCGTAGCTGGTCTGGATCACGAGAGGCAGGTCTTGGAGAGCCATTTACCGGCAAAAAACATATTTGCCGGTAAAAATCAAGCCTTACGCTTGAGCACGGCGAAGTCCTGCCACACCTCTGCCGCGGCACCAGAGTCCCAGGCGGAAAGGCGCATCAGAGCATTTCCTCGAACACAACGGTGCCGGCCGGGCCGGAGACGGGGAGGTCTGTGCGATCGACGCGGTAGAGTTTCTCGTCGGCAAAGCCCGAGCGGACCTGCTGGTGGTCCTGTGAGCTGGCGTCGCTGACGCCTCGCATCCTGTCGGAATGGCGGCCGGCTTCCAGCATGGCGCCGCCCGCCGTCGCGGCGACGATCTGGAGTTCCTTCCAGATGGCGCGGTCCTGCCAGGCGCCGTCGGATGGATCGGCGACGGGGGTGAAGCGCCAGACGGCGAGGGGCTCAGGCATGGGGGGCTCCGCGTGTTGCAATTGCCTTGATCAACGCGGAGCCAGCGGGAAGGTTCGCGGTATCTCCTGCGGGGCGCACGGGCGGAACCAACGCGGCGCGGCGGAGTTCCCTAAGAATAACGGTACGCCGGTAAAATCCTGAATTCCTGAGCGGTTGCGCGCGGCGCACCGCCTGTTTCGCAAAGGAGACGCGAATGGCTACCCGCACTACGAAGAATGGTTCGTCCACGAAGGATAACATGGACGCGGTCGCGCTGCTGAAGGCCGATCACCGCGCCGTCGAAGAGCTGTTTGAAAAATACGAGGCAACGCGTGGCAGCGCCGCCAAGGCGAAGCTCGCCCAGCAGATCTGTCTCGAGCTGACGATCCACGCCACGATCGAGGAAGAAATCTTCTATCCCGCCGTCCGCGGCGAAGTCGATGATGACATGATGGACGAGGCCTATGTCGAGCATGACGGCGCGAAGGTGCTGATTGCCGAACTGATGGAAGGCGATGTCGGCGATGATTTCTATGACGCCAAGGTCAAGGTCCTGTCCGAAGAGATCAGGCACCATGTCAAGGAAGAGGAAGGCCGGGGCGGCATCTTTGCGCAGGCGAAGAAGGCCGGCGTCGACATGGCCGCACTGGGCGAGCAACTTTCGGCGCGCAAGGCCGAGCTGAAGAAGATGTTCCGCCAGACGGGCATTCCGCGTCCGGAAACCCGCTCCATGAAGGGCGTGCCGCTGACGGTCGGCCAACCGGTCTGAGGCGAGGGCCCGGCGGCTATTCCCGGAAGGTGCGCGAGACCGAATCCGTGAGCGGCTTGACGAGGTAGCTGAGCACGCTCCTGCTCTCTGTACGGAGCATCGCTTCGACCGGCATGCCGGGAAGGAGCTGGAAGCTCGAGGCGGCGAGGGCCTCGTCGG
>JBBSDJ010000093.1:0-11177 GCA_038249555.1 Caulobacterales bacterium | reverse complement strand
GGTTTCGAGGATTGGTGCCGGATTCGTGTGACAAATCCACACCCGAACAAACCGGGCCGTCTCAGGCTTGTCTATCGGCTTCAACAGTGGGCGTTCAGGATTTCGGGGAATTCGCCTGCGCCGCTTCGAGGGCGGCAAGGCGGGCTTCCAGCGTTTCTACGCGGTCCAGCGCCGCCGTGGCGATGGCCTTCAGGGCTTCGACTTCGTCGCGGCCGGCAAGGTCCATGTCGGCGATCAAAGCCCGCACGCGGGCCTGCGCGGCGGTCTTGGCTTCCTCGCCTGCTGCGCGCGCGGCGCCGAGCGCGCCGGTCATCAGGCTGGCGATGTCATCGAGCAGTGGATTTGTGCCTGCCATGCAGTTACTCCTTCGCGCCGGGTGAGGCGGTGCCTAACAGATAGGCGCGCCGGCAGACAGGGAAAAGACGCCGCATGACCGAACTGCTGACGATGATGAGCGTTTACCTTAGCCAGGCGGTGATGACGTTCCCGGAATGGCGCCCGGCGCTCCTGTCCCTTGATTTCGGCTTTGTCGGCCTCGGCGAGTTCCACCTGCGCTGGTACGCGCTCGGCTATATCGCCGGCATTGGCGGGGCCTGGTGGTATGGCTCGCAGCTGCTGAAGCGCGCCTCGCTCTGGAAGAGTGAGCCACCGCTGTCGCAGGAGGGCCTGGATGACCTGATGTTCTGGATCATCATCGGCATCATCCTCGGCGGGCGGTTTGGCTACGTCCTGTTCTACATGGTGCCCTACCAGATGGACGTGCTGGCGGCGGACCCGCTGACGGTGCTGCGTATCTGGGACGGCGGCATGGCCTTCCATGGCGGCATCCTCGGTGTTGCGCTGGTACTCTGGTTCTTTGCGGCCAAGCGCGGCGTGCCGTTGTTGTCGGTCGGCGACATTGCCGGGGTCACCGCGCCGATCGGCATCGGACTCGTGCGGATCGCGAACTTTACCAATGCGGAACTGTATGGCCGCCCGACCGATGCCCCCATAGGCATGGTATTTCCCGAGGGCTATGTGCCGGGCTCGACCCCGCCCGCCTTCAACTGGGAGACCGATACCTGGGTGTACCGCGGCGACGAACTCGCCCGC
Organism: Caulobacterales bacterium; assembly: GCA_038249555.1. Classification (GTDB taxonomy): domain Bacteria; phylum Pseudomonadota; class Alphaproteobacteria; order Caulobacterales; family Hyphomonadaceae; genus Hyphomonas. The sequence continues at coordinate 10,085 of JBBSDJ010000093.1, read as the reverse complement.
CACCCCAGCCAGCTATACGAGTCGGTGCTCGAGGGCTGGATCCCCCTGATTGTATTGTCGATTCTGATCTGGAAGTTCGGCGCCCTGAAGCGCCCGGGCCTCGTCGCGGGCCTTTTCCTGCTCATGTACGGTGCCGGACGGTCGATTGCCGAGAACTTCCGGGAGCCGGATTCTTTTGTCAGCGGACTGCCGGAATGGCTGACCATGGGCATGATCCTGTCGGTGCCGATGTGGCTGGGTGGCGCATGGTTAATCTGGAACGCCTTGAAACGGCAGGAAAAGCAGGTATAAGAAACCGTTAATAGGTAGTTTTACGGACCAATCGCGCGATCCTGGGGAGGGGTGCGACTGTGAGATCAGAGAGCCTTTACAGGATGTCGGCGGCGTGTCTTTTCACGCACGAACTCGAATCTACCTTTGGCCATTCCTGGAACCCGCTCTCCCTGAGCACCAGTTCTTATGCCTCCTTCGACCAGCAGATTTTCATGTGGGCGCATGTGCCCATCGTGATCGGGCTGCTGCTGCTCGCCGAGACGGGCAACCGCGCGGCCATTCGATACGGACTCTGCGTGTTCGCGGTCGTGCATGTCGGGCTGCACTGGTTCTACCGCAACCAGCCAGTCTATGATTTCAGCTCGGTTGCCTCCTGGGTGCTGATCCTGCTGGCGGGTATCTTCGGCGCCGCTTATCTGGTGCCCGCAAAGGCGCGGTAAGCGCGTTTCGGGATACATCTGAACCATGACGATTGAAGACCGGCTGGTGCGCCTGATCGAGACGGGCGGCCCGATCCCCCTGTCCACCTTCATGCAGATTGCCCTGCACGATCCGCAGTCCGGCTACTACGCCACGCGTCCCGGCATTGGGCGCGACTTCACGACCGCGCCGGAAACCAGCCAGATCTTCGGTGAGCTGATCGGCGTCTGGCTGGTGCATGAATGGCAGGCGCTGGGCGCGCCGGAGGCCTTCCAGCTGGTGGAGATCGGGCCGGGTCGCGGGCAGCTTATGCTGGACGCCTTGCGGGTCGCCGGAGCGGTGGGCGGCGAGGACTTCGTGCGGGCGATGCGGCTGGTGTTCGTCGAGCCGAGCCCGGTGCTGAAAGCGGCGCTGGGCGAGCTGTTTGCGCCGGTGTCTCCGCACTTTGCCGAGGCGCTGGCGAACGTACCGAATGGGCCGGCCTTGATCGTCGCCAACGAATATCTCGATTGCCTGCCCGCGCGCCAGTTCCGCCGGGCGGGGAGCGACTGGCGCGAATGCGTGGTCGGCCTTGCCGAAGGCGGCCAGCTGGCCTTTGGTCTTGCTGCTGACGAGCCGCGCCCGCCGCAGGCTGCGGCGCTCGCTGGTGACGCCGTGGAAGTGCAGACAGGGCTCGATCTGGTGGTGGCCGATCTTGTGTCGCGCAAAGGACCTGTGCGGGCGCTGTTCATTGACTACGGGCCCGACGACCGCGCGCCCGGAGACACGCTGCGCGCCTACCGGGAGGGCCGTCAGGTCGGGCCGCTCGAGGCGCCGGGGATGAGTGACCTGACGGTGGATGTGGATTTCGGGCGGCTCGCCCGGCTCGCGTCTTCGGCGGGGCTCGACGTGGCGGGGCCGACGCCGCAGGGTATGTTCCTGCTGGGTCTTGGCGCGCAGGCACGGCTGAACCAGCTGGTCGCTGCCAATCCGGACGACGGCGAGCACGTGTTCGACGCGGCGCGCAAACTGATCGACCCGAACGACATGGGCGCGCGCTTCAAGGCGATCTGCCTGTCGTCGAAAGGGCTGGCCGAACCGGCGGGTTTCTAGGACCATTGGCATTCCGGCCCGAATGCCCATCTTAAGGCGACCAGATCAAAGGACGCGTCCCATGGCGGCACTTTCCATTCTTGAACTCGGGCGCGTGCGTGAAGGCTTCACCCGCGGCGATGCGCTGAACGAGGCGCGGCGACTGGCGCAGCATGCCGAAGGGCTCGGCTACAAGCGCTTCTGGGTGGCCGAGCATCACAACATGGCGGCCGTGACCACGGCGGCGACCTCTCTGGTGATCTCCCACATCGCGGCCGGCACAAAAACAATACGTGTCGGCGCGGGCGGTATCATGCTGCCGAACCATTCGCCCTATGTGATCGCCGAACAGTTCGGCACGCTGGAGGCGCTTTACCCCGGCCGGATCGATCTCGGCCTCGGCCGCGCCCCGGGCACGGACCAGAACACGCTGCGCGCGCTGCGGCGCGATCCGTCGGCGTCCGAACATTTCCAGCAGGACGTGCTGGAGCTTCAGGCCTGGCTCGGTCCTGTGCGGGAGGGCCAGCGGATCGAAGCCGTACCCGGATCGAATTCCAATGTGCCGCTGTGGATTCTAGGCTCCAGCCTCTACGGCGCGCAGATGGCTGCGGCGTATGGATTCCCGTTCGGCTTCGCCTCGCACTTTGCGCCGCAGATGCTGGACCAGGCGCTGGCGATCTATCGCGGCAGCTACCGGCCCTCCAAGCAGCAGCCGAAACCCTATGCCGTGATCGGCGTGAACATCATCGCGGCCGAGACGGACGAAGAGGCGAAATACCTGGCGACCTCTCAGCAGATGTCGTTCGCCAATCTCGTGCGCGGGACACGCAAGCTGACCCAGCCGCCGATCGACGATATCGACACCTACTGGACCCCGGTCGAGCGCGCGCAGGCCTCCTCAATGTTGAACTTCAGCATCATCGGCAATCGAAACACCGTCCGTAAGGGGATCATCGCGCTCCTGGAGCGTACGCAGGCGGACGAACTGATGATCGTCTCGGACATGTACGATCAGGACAAGCGCCGCCGCTCGTTTGCCATCATCGCAGAGGTGATGGCAAAGCAAACGGCGGACGCTCGAACCGAGGCCTGACTGTTCAGGCGAGGACGCGGATTCTGGGCTCGCGCGTCCAGAAGCGATTGGCCGCGACCTTTGCGAACTTCTCGTTCGGGATCACGCCGTCATCCGGTGCGATGCCGCAATTGTCGAGCAGCGCGATCGAGCCCTGGCAATGGCCGATCGCTTTCAGGTGGACGTAGGCATTGGTCACCCAGTCGCGCGCGGCCGAATCCTTGATCAGCTTTTCGACCTGATCCGGCATCAGCACCATCGCGACAGCATCAAACAGCATCGAGGGAGAGCCGGCCAGCTGACCGTCAGCGGTCAGTGTACCCCCTTTGACTTTCGTTGCGCCGACCTTCGGCGCCACGAGGAACACGCGTCCGCCTTTGGCCTCGACCTCGGACTTCAGCTTGTCGATCGCCGCCTTGTCGGAGCCCTCCGCAAACAGGATGCCGACGACGCGGCCCCTGAGGGTGGCTTGCCAGTTCTTCTGGATGGACAGGGCGTCCGAGGTGTCCAGATCGAGCGGCTCGCGGAACGCGGGGGCGGCCGTCGGCAGCTTGGCGGCGAGGCCATCTGCGACTCTCGCTGCAAGATCCTCGTCAATGTTGCGCAGCTGGGAAAGAGCGCGGGTGCGGATGTGTTCAAGGCTAACTTTCGACAGCTCGAACACCAGCGCCGAAGCGATGTGCGCCTGCTCGTTTTCCGTCTGTGAGCGGTAGAACATGCGGGGCTGGCTGAAATGGTCGCCAAAGGTTTCGTCGCGCACGCGCAGCTTCTCGCCGGGATCGTTGCCAAGCGCGGTGTTGGTCTCCGCCGTGCGGAAGCCGTCGTTTGACGCGCGCGGGCCGGGGTCTTCACCGCCCTGGTCGAGCGTGTTCGGCTCATAGTTGGCGCGGCCCTTCGGCACCATCGTCTGCATCATGCCGTCGCGCTGCATGTTGGCGAAGGGGCATTTCGGCGCGTTGATCGGGATCTGGTGAAAATTGGTCGTGCCGAGGCGAGACTTCTGCGTGTCGAGATACGAGAAGAGCCGGCCCTGCAGCAGCGGGTCGTTGGTGAAGTCGATGCCCGGCACAATGTTGGTCGGCAGGAAGGCAGCCTGCTCATTCTCGGCGAAGTGGTTGTCCGGGTTGCGGTCCAGAACCATGCGGCCGATGATCCGTACAGGGGCGATTTCTTCCGGCACGATCTTGGTCGCATCGAGAATGCTGTAGGGGAGTGCAGCCGCCAGCTTCTCGGAGATGACCTGAATACCGAATTCCCATTCCGGAAACGCGCCGGCTTCGATCGCTTCCCACAGGTCGCGGCGGTGGAAGTCGTTGTCGGCGCCCTGCAGCTTGGCCGATTCGTCCCAGACGAGCGACTGCACGCCGAGTTTCGGTTTCCAGTGGAACTTCACGAACGTCGCCTGGCCTTTCGCGTTGACCAGCCGGAAGGTGTGGACACCGAAGCCCTGCATCATGCGGTAAGAGCGCGGGATCCCCCGGTCGGACATGGCCCAGATCATGGTGTGCATGGTTTCGGGCATCAGGGAGATGAAATCCCAGAACGTGTCGTGGGCTGACGCGGCCTGCGGGAAGCCGCGATCGGCCTCCATTTTCACCGAGTGGATGAGGTCCGGGAACTTGATGGCGTCCTGGATGAAGAAGACCGGGATATTGTTGCCGACGAGATCCCAGTTGCCTTCATCGGTATAGAACTTGACGGCGAAGCCGCGCACGTCGCGCGGCGTATCGACGGAGCCCGCGCCGCCCGCGACCGTGGAGAAACGGGCGAAGACGGGCGTGCGTTTGCCGGCCTCGGAGAAGAGGCCGGCCTGCGAGAGGTTCGGGATCGCTTCGGTGCATTCGAAAAATCCGTGTGCGGCGCTTCCGCGCGCGTGGACGATGCGTTCGGGGATGCGTTCATGGTCGAAGTGGAAGATCTTTTCGCGCAGCACGAAATCTTCGAGCAGCGCCGGACCGAGCGAGCCGGCCTTCAGGCTGTTCTGGTTGTCGGAGACCGGGACGCCATGATTGGTGGTAAGCTGCTCGCCGCCCGTCTGGTGCAACTCTCCTGCATTTCCCCTGCCGGACTTGTCTGCGCGTTTCGCCATCGCTGCACCTCTTTGTTTGCTGCTGCCTGGTCGGGCATGGCTGCGCTTCATACGCGCCGCCGACAGGCCAACAACGCCGCGAAGTACCGGCGGTTCCACGCAAAGCGCCTTCCGGCTGCGCCGCGCGGGCGGGCGTCGCCGATCTGGACAGGAGCGGCGGACCCGGTTCTAACCGGATCGAAGAGGCGGAGGCGCACGGATGGTCAGTCGTTCAATCAAGGCTGCGGTCTGCCTTCTGGTGGCGGATTTGTCAGGCCTGCTCGCGCCCGCCAGCGCGCACGCTCTCCCGCTGGCACAGTTCGCCTCGCCCCCGATCATTGCCGAAGTGCAAGTGTTGCGGCTGGACGCAACCCTTAGAAAAGCGATGGACACCGGGGATTTCGTCGGGCTCTCCGTGGCTGTGGTACACGACGGCGATGTCCGGTTCCTGCGGGCATACGGCGAGACGGAAGCCGGCAGCGGCCAACCGGTCGATCCGGACACGGTGTTTCGCATCGCGTCCCTGTCCAAGGGCTTCGCATCGAGCCTCGTGGGACTCGCGGTCTCGGAAGACAAGCTTTCGTTCAGCACGCCTGTCAGCGGATTTGCGCCGCAGCTGGCCTTGCCGCGCGGCGGGGAAAAATCGCTGACGCTCGCGGACATCCTCAGCCACCGGACCGGCCTGCCGCCCAATGCCTATGACAATCTGCTGGAGGCCGGCATTTTGCCGGAGGCCATCCTGCCGGAGTATCGCAAGGTCAAACCCACGTGCCCGGTGTCCGATTGCTACGCCTACCAGAACATCCCCTATGACCTCTCTGGCCGGGCGCTCGCATCGGCTTATGACGTGCCTTTTCCGGCCCTTGTGGAAGACCGGCTGTTCAAGCCGCTGGGCATGAAGACCGCTTCCTACGGTCTCGGCGGATTGACCCGGACCGACAACTGGGCGCGTCCGCACACCCGCAAACGCCAGGCCGATCTGTCCCTGCCCGCACACCCCTGGACGAAGATCGAGGTAAAACTGCCTTACTATGAAACGCCCGCCGCCGGCGGCGTGAACGCCTCGATCCGCGACATGGCGCAGTGGCTGAACGCGCAGCTTGGAAACGTGCCTGAGGTGCTTGCGCCCGAGGTGCTGGACCTGATCCATGCGCCGCAGGTCAGCACACCCACCGAAACACGCCGCATGCGTGAGGCGATGCCGGACCTCAGGTCATCGCACTATGCGTATGGATGGCGCGTCTATGACTATGCGGGCCAGACGGTCGTCGCCCATGGCGGCACTGTTGACGGGTATGGCGCGCAGATCATGTTCGTGCCCGATCTCGATCTGGGCATTGTCGTGCTGTCCAACAGCCGCTCGAAGCGCCTGTGGAAAATTGCGCCGATGTTCCTCGACCTGGTTCTCGGGCTCCCGCCAAAGGACTGGATGGACCTGGCGCCGGACGGCGGGTCGCCTTCGGGGGCAAGGTAGTCTGCGTCCACCCCGTTGATCCCTGGCCAGAAGGATCAGTCTCCCGGGGTGTCTCCATCCTCCGCGTAGTCGGCCGAATCGCCGGGCTCGTCACTGCGCGCGTTGGAACGGACGGTTGCCGCGCGTGCGGCGATTTCGCGACCGACCGTCTCCAGATGTGTTACAAAACCTCAGACTAAACCGATTTGTATCCGAGGATTTATAACATCCCGGCTTCCGAGGCTTCGAAACAAATGATCGACTGCTCAGCTATATGCGCGAGCATCCGGTCACACGTGCATAATAACTGCACGAGGCCGGTATCAATGCGACAGCGATCTCGCGCGCCGTCAGCGCCGGCGACATTATCCGCATCGGACGCGGGCTCTACCAGGCTCAGGGCGCCGCAAGCGATCTCAATACGAACTTCGCCGATGTCGCGAAGCAGGTTCCCAAGTCGGTCATCTGCCTCGTCTCAGCGTTCACCTAACGCGGCCTGACCGAGGAGCTACCGCGAAAGGTCTGGTATGCGATCGGAGCAAAAGACTGGGAACCGAAGCTCTCTTATCCGCGGTCAGGATGGTGCGCTTTCGGGAGCCATATCTTTCGGCCGGAATTCCGGGGGCTGGGTCAGAAGGTCTTCCGGAAGGTTGTCTGCAAGGTGATCCGGTCCCAGTTTGGACGCATAGTCTTGTTTGCGGGCAAGATCGCCCAGCTGTGGCGTTTAAAGAAATCCCATCAACCTTCGCCTCACGCGTGAACAACATGTTCACCTTTGGAGGCTGCATGGCCTGCGAGCGCTGCCGGGTCGGTCGGCTGATCGATAAAACAGCCCTTTATTAATCACTTTCAGCGCATAATATGATCGAATAAATGGGACTTTCTCGATCATGGTTTGGAACTGGGAACTTCGCGACTGGCCGGAATTCATCCGGGATCGGCAGAAGCTCGCCGCGCGCGAGGCTCGTTTTCTCGAGCAGGCCGGCGTCCTGATCGGCACGTCGCGCCATATTTCCGATGAAGACAGGATCGATCTCAGTATATCGGTCATGAGCCTCGAAGCGATCGATACGTCTCAGATCGAGGGGGAAACACTGGACCGGGCAAGTGTCCAATCCTCCATTCAGCGCGCCCTCGGGCTGAAGGCCGGCCAGACTTCCGCCCGCCCCGCCGAGAGCGGGATCGCTGAAATGATGGTCGACCTGCTGGAGACATCAGGTGATCTGCTTTCGGACGCGATGCTATATCGCTGGCACAGTAAAATGCTGAGCGGCCAAAGTGACCTGAAGAGCCTCGGCGGTTACCGCCAGCATGAAGAACCGATGCAGGTCATATCGGGCGCTTCCTATGCGCCAAAGGTTCACTATGAAGCGCCTCCTTCCAGCGCTGTTCCTGGCAATATGGCGGCGTTCATCGACTGGTTTAACCAGACGGCGCCGACAGGCGCGGCGCCGCTGCTTCCGATCGAGCGGTCCGGTCTCGCGCATCTCTGGTTTGAGTGTATCCATCCGTACGAAGACGGGAATGGCCGGATCGGACGTGCCATCTCAGAAAAGGCGCTCGCCCAGGGAAGGCAGCGGCCCGTGTTTACGTCCCTGGCCGGCGCCCTGCTGCGCCACCGCAAGGCGTACTACCGCGAACTGGAGCTGGCCAGCGCAACCCTGAACGCGGATCGGTGGCTGAACTGGTTTGCGGACATCGCGCTCGAGGCACAGGAGCGAAGCCTGAGGCAGGTCGAATTCATGCTGGCCAAGACCCGCCTCTTCGACCACCTCGCAGGGAAGCTGAACACCAGGCAGGAGAGAGCGTTGCTGCGCATGTTCGCCGAGGGAATTGACGGCTTCAAGGGCGGTCTCAGCGCGAAGAATTACATGACGATCACGGGAGCCCCGACAGCGACCGCAACGCGCGACCTTGCCGACATGGTGGCGAAAGGCGCACTGGTACGGGAGGGGGAACTCAAATCCACCCGTTACTTCCTGAATCGAGCGTTTGTCGTTACTTGAACCACTCTCCAAAAGCGTAAAAGCAGCCGGCCCCGTGGCGGCAGTTGCCAGCGGCCAATGCCGCGGTGAGCTGCATTTGAGCAGTGCCGGGCTTCCTTGGGACCGTGCCGACCAATTATGCAGGAAAGTTCATGAGCCAACGCCCCTTTCCAGCCCCGTTCAATTCATTGGGACGAGCACCAATTGTCCGCACACGCGCCCGTTAATGCCTTTGCCTCTAACCGGTTCGACCTAATCCGCCTGCTGCTTGCCGCCGGGGTGTTCGCCTACCATGCCATTGCGCTGGGGGCGATCGCGCCCTCTGGCTTGCTTGAGCGCGGTCTCGCCCAACTTGCGCAAGTGTCGATCCAGGGCTTCTTCGTTGTTTCCGGCGCCCTCGTTGCAGGCTCTCTCGCGCGCGCCTCAAGCCTTGCGGACTATGCCGGCAAGCGCATTCGGCGGCTTTGGCCCGCTTATGCCGTGATCATCATCATTCCGGCAGCGACCAGTTATGCGCTGACACAGGACGGGGACGGCGTCGTCTCCTATATCCTGGCGAACCTGTCCTTCCTGAACTTCCTCGAACCGAACCTTCCCGGCCTGTTTGGGCAAAACCGCTTTACGGAGGTGAACGGCGCTCTCTGGACCTTGAAGGTAGAGGTAATGTTCTATCTGGTCCTTCCGCTGATCCTGTCCGTACTGACCCTGCTTCGCGGGCTCTGGTGGCTCGGAATTTTCGTGTTGTATGCAATGGGCGAAGCCTGGGCCATCGTGCTGCCCCAAACCTTCGCCGGTAGCCTCGGCCCAGAACTTGCCCGCCAGCTGCCCGGCCAGATGGCCTATTTCGCGATGGGCATAGCGCTGTGGAAACTGGAGCCGGTGCTGCGCCGCCGCTGGTTAGCCTGCGCGGTCGCCGGCATACTGCTGCTCGGGGTTTCTGTGCTTGAACCCGCCCTGTCGCCGCTGCGCGCACTCGGTCTCGCAGGTGTGATCGCCGGAGCCGCGTTTGCGCCCGGCCCGCCGCTCAGCCCGGCGCGTTTCGGCGACATTTCCTACGGCTTGTACATCACACATTTCCCGATCCTGCAGGCGATGGTCGCCGCCGGCCTCGTCTCCAACCTCGGCCCAGTGGGCTTCTTCGGTGCCGCCACGCTCCTTGTCATTGCCGCCAGCCTCGCCCTCTGGCATCTGGTCGAGAAGCCCGCATTGCGCCCCTCGAGCCACTACCGCCAGGTGACATCGGAAGCGAGACGCTGAGGAGATTGAACGACAGGCGCGCCAGCGAATTTGCCCTCGTCAGCTTCTGCGCCGCGGGAGCCGCGCGAACAGGCCTTTTTCAAACGATTTCATTGACTGAGAAGAAGCTGGACAGCCCTCAGGTTGCCAGACTTGCGGTAGATCAGGGCAGCCTTCGTGCGCCTAAGTGAATGCGTCCCAAAGGTTGCCGGGTTGAGCCCGATCGAGGCTACCCATCCCTGAACGATGCGGGCGTACTGCCGCGTCGAGAGATGGGGCGATGCCTCCAGCCGGCTCTGGAAGAGATAATCATCTAGACCAGGCATGCGGCCGTCGAAAAGCGCGGTGATTGACCGGCGCGTGTTCTCCGTGATCTCGAACTGTACCGGCCTGCCCGTCTTCTTCTGGATGATCACGCCGCGCGACTTTACCTGCCCGCCCGCCGCCACATCGCCAACCTTGAGCCTGACGAGGTCACAGCCCCTGAGCTTGCTGTCGATCGCGAGG
>JBBSDJ010000092.1:0-11247 GCA_038249555.1 Caulobacterales bacterium | reverse complement strand
GGCCAATCAAGGTTCGCAGTATGAACTTAAGAAGGACAGGCACGGCGGCGTAAGCCGCCAGAGTGATAACAAGCCTGGAGAGAGCAGAGTGAAAGACTGGTGTGACGAAGATGGCGCTCGGCGCCTTCGCGAAAAGATCAACGCGTATTGGGCAGAACGTGGCTACGAAGTCGATGTCGACCTCATAGACGCAGGTTTTGTTCCCGCAATGCGGAGCGCACGTACGGACGTGCGGTCCAACATGGTCAATGGCATGCCGCGCCGGCGTGCCCTTGGTGAAGGCGGGTCCTCCCGCCCGACCTACCGGCCACGGGGCGAAGCCACGGCCTGATCCTTCAGGCCTGACAAAGCTGGAACAAGCTGGACGTAGTGGCTGATGGTAACATCAGCGGCAATCGCTTCAGGTGTTTCCGCCTCATAACCGAAGGTTACGAACACGAAGGGCAGTCCGGAATTCCGGGCTGCCCTTTCGTCTGTCCGGCTGTCGCCCACGAACAGGGCGCGCGCCGGATCTCCGCTGGCAGCGGCAATTGTTTCAAACACATGGTCGGCGTGCGGCTTGCGGTTCGTCGCCCGGTCGGCGCCGAACACCACGTCGAACTGATCGGTCAGGCCGAGCGCCTCGAGCAGGCGCACGCTCAGATCCTGACGCTTGTTGGTGCACACCGCGAGCGTGGCGCCGGCCTCGCGCAGGGCGTCCAGCGCGTCCATCGCGCCGTCAAACGGCCGCGAGCCGACCGCGATATGGTCGACATAATAGGCGATGAACCGCTCGAACGCGGCGTCCATCTCTGTTGTAGACAGGGCAGCGCCCTGGGTCCGGATGCCGGTTTCGATCATCGCGCGGGCGCCGTGCCCGATCATCTCGGCAACGTCCGCCAGCGGCACCGGGGAGAGGTTCATGCCGGTCAGCACATGGTTCAGTGCGCCCAGCAGGTCCGGGGCGGTATCGACCAGCGTACCGTCCAGATCGAACAGGATCGTCCAGCCGTTGAAGTCAGGTGTTTCGCCCGTATCCATGCCGCGTTCGCCCTCGCCAAGCTGCGGGGTTTCGTCTAGGCGATGGGGCGAATTAAAGCGAGAGGGAGCCTGCCTTTGACCCAAGCGCCGAAACAGCGCGCCGCTGTCATCCTCGCGGCCGGAAAGGGCACGCGGATGAAGTCCGCCCTGCCGAAAGTGATGCACGAAGTGGGCGGCCGGCCGATGATGGACTGGTCGCTGGCGCTGGCGCGGGAGGTCGGCTGCGCGCGGATCGTGGCCGTGGTGCACCCCTCGCAGGACGGGCTGATTGCGCACCTCAAGGCGCATCATCCGGATGTGGAAATCGCATTTCAGGACCCGCCGCAGGGCACCGGCCACGCCGTGCGCTGCGCGGAAGGCGCGCTGGCGGGATTCGAGGGCGAACTGGCCGTGCTGTACGGCGACAGCCCGCTGGTGCCGGCATCGGTGATCGGAGAGCTGTTCGGAAAGGTGGCCGGCGGGGCAAGTCTCGGCGTGCTGGGATTCGAGGCGGCCGACCCGGGACTCTACGGCCGGCTGATCACCAATCCGGCGGGCGACCTGGAAGCGATTGTCGAGGCGCGCGAGGCGACGCCGGATCAGCTCAGGGTGCGAATCTGCAACTCAGGGGTGATGGCCGGACGCGCCAAGGATATGTTCCGGCTTTTGCAAAAAATTACAAACGCCAATGCCAAGGGCGAATACTACCTCACCGACCTGGTGGGCCTGGCCCGGGCCGAAGGCGGCCGGTGCGCCCTGGTGACCGCATCCGAGGACGACCTCATCGGCTGCGATTCCAAGTCTGATCTAGCCGAGGCAGAAGGCATTTTTCAGGCAAGGCGGCGCATAGCGCTGATGGAGGCGGGTGTCACCCTCGTGGCGCCCGAAACCGTTTTCTTCTCGCACGACACGGCCATCGCAGCGGATGTGGTGGTCGAGCCGCATGTCGTGTTCGCCCCCGGCGTGTCCGTGGCCTCCGGCGCGCGCATCCGGGCGTTCAGCCATCTGGAAGGCGCGGTGGTCGGCGAAGGTTGCGAGATCGGCCCCTATGCGCGGCTGCGGCCCGGCACCGTGCTGGGGCGGGGCGTCAAGGTCGGCAATTTCGTCGAGACGAAGAACACCGCGATGGGCGACGGCGCCAAGGCGAACCATCTCGCCTATCTGGGCGACGGGTCGATCGGCGCCGGCGCCAACATCGGCGCGGGCACGATCTTCTGCAACTATGACGGCTTCCTGAAACACCAGACGAATATTGGCGCGGGCGCCTTTGTCGGCTCGAACTCGGCGCTGGTGGCGCCGGTCAGCATCGGCGACGGGGCCTATGTCGGCTCGGGCAGCGTGATCACCAAGGACGTGCCGGGCGACGCGCTGGCGGTGGCGCGCGCGCCGCAGATGACGCGCGAGGGCTGGGCGAAGACCTTCCGTACAAAGAAGGCGGCCGAGAAGGCCGCCAAGGGCAAGAAGAGTTAAGGGCAGGCAGATGGCCTACGAAACCGAAAAGCAAAACGCGGCGGCCGCTGCGATGGAGTTTGTCGAGGACGGCATGACCATCGGCCTCGGCACCGGCTCGACCGCGAAGTATTTCGTGGAACTGCTGGCTGACGAGATTGCCGACGGGCTGATCGTGCGCTGCATCGAGACGAGCGTGCAGACGCGCGACCTCGCGCGCAGCCTCGGCGTACCGCTGATCCCGTTCGAGCAGGTGGACCGGATCCACCTGACCGTGGACGGCGCGGACGAGGCGGGTCCCGGCGGCGTGCTGATCAAGGGCGGCGGCGCGGCTCTGCTGCGCGAGAAGATCATCGCGAATGCCTCCGATCACATGGTGGTGATCGCCGACCCGACGAAGGATGTGCAGGCCATCGGCGCGTTTCCGCTCCCCGTCGAGGTGACGCCGTTCGGTTATACGATCACGGCGAAGAAGGTGCATGACGCGCTGGTCGCGGCGGGCGTGGAGCGGCCGCGCGTGGAGCTGCGCAAGGCGCCGCGCAGCACGGAATTGCTGGTCACCGATGGCGGCAATTACATCCTCGATTGCCATTGCGGCCTGATCCCCGACCCGCCGAAAGCCGCCGCCTTCCTGTCGGATGTGCCGGGCGTCGTGGAACACGGCCTGTTCATCGGCATAGCCCGCACCGTGATTTTCGGGACCGAAACCGGCGCCCGCATCATTGAATACTGAGGCCCGGCGCCTCACATTCACGAATTGATTTTCAAGGACATTTCCCATGACCGAGCCCGCTTACGACTTTGACCTGTTCGTGATCGGTGGCGGCTCCGGCGGCGTGCGTGCGGGAAGGATTGCGGCGCAGGCCGGCGCCAAGGTCGGCGTGGCGGAAGAATACCGGATGGGCGGCACCTGCGTCATCCGCGGCTGCGTGCCGAAGAAATTCATGGTCTATGCCAGCCAGTACGGAAAGAGCATTGCAAAATCGGCCGGGTACGGATGGTCTGTGGGCGAGGTTTCTTACGACCACTCGAAATTCTTCGCGGGCATGCATGCCGAAGTGGACCGCCTGTCGGCGATCTATGACCGAAATCTCAAATCCGCCGGCGCCGAGATTTTCGCGGAGCGCGCCGAGTTCGTGGACGCGCATACGCTGCGCCTGAAGACCAGTGGCAAGACCGTAACCGCGAAGAAGATCCTGATCGCCACCGGCGGGCGGCCCTGGCGGCCGTCGCCGGAAGAGCTTCCCGGTGTGGAGCATACAATCAGCTCGAATGACGTGTTCGAGATGGAGACGCTGCCGAAGCGGATGCTGATCGCAGGCGGGGGCTATATTGCGGTCGAGTTCGCGCACGTGTTTGCTGGGCTCGGCGTCGAGGTTTGCCTTGTATACCGGGGCGAGACAGTGCTGCGCGGCTTTGACGAGGATGTGCGGATCGCCGTGCATGAAGGCCTGAAAGAGGCGGGTGTGCGCGTCATCACGAAAACCATCTTTACACGGATCGACAAGACGGACGATGGTCTTTGCGTAAAGTTGGAGAATGGCCATGAGGTGAAGACCGACGTGGTGCTGATGGCGGTGGGCCGCCAGGCGAATACCGACGGGCTCGGCTGCGAGGCTGCGGGCGTGAAGCTCGGCGAGAATGGCAAGGTGATCGCGGACGAGTGGTCGCGCACCAGCGCGCCGAACATCTGGGCGGTGGGCGATGTGACCGACCGGGTGAACCTGACGCCGGTGGCAATCCGCGAGGGCCATGCCTTTGCCGACACCGAGTTCGGCGGCAAGCCCTGGCATTTCGACCATGCGGATATCGCAACGGCCGTGTTCTCGCAGCCGGAAGTCGGCACGGTGGGCATCAGCGAAAGCGAGGCGCGGAAAGCTCACGGCGAGATCGACATCTACAAGACGCGGTTCCGCCCGATGAAGAACATGCTGAACGGTGACCAGACGCGCACCTTCATGAAACTCGTCGTGCGCGCCTCCGACCAGCGGGTGCTGGGCGTGCACATCGTCGGCGAGGACGCCGCCGAGATGATCCAGATGGCCGGCATCGCCGTGAAGATGGGCGCGACGAAAGACGATTTCGACCGGACCTGCGCGGTGCATCCGTCTGCAGCGGAAGAGATGGTCACGATGCGGACGAAATGGGTGCCGGAGGTGGTGTGATCCTTCAAGCCACTCTCCAGAGGGAGAGAGGGCTCAGTGCCCGGAGCTTCCGCCCTCGCTCAATACCTTCAACTCCAGCGCCACCTGTTTCAGGCTGTCGCGGATGGCTTTGAGGCCGCCGCCGCGGCCGGCATGGGCGAGGAGCTGGCGCCAGGCGGGCTGGCCGTCTTCGGGAGCCTTGACCGCGAAGTGGGCCGAGCGGGGCAGCGCGGCGGTGAGCAGGGATTTTGACAGCGGGAAGCCGGCGATCTGGTCATAGACGCCGTTGCGCGCGTCGCCTTCGAAGGTCGACTGCTCGTTGCGGTTCACGGCGTTGAAGAGGACAGAGAGGGCTGGGCGTTTTTCTTCCTCGATCTGGTCACGGATCACGAGGTTCAGGAGGCGCACGCCGCGCAGCGAGTAGATGTCGGCATGCATCGGCGCGATGACGCGGTCGGCGGCTTCCAGCGCGCAGCGCGTCAGGAACGTCGCGTTGGGGTTTGTGTCGAAAACGATGAGATCGTATTCGCTGCGATAGTGATCGATCGAGCGCAGGAAATGCTGCTTGATGGCGGCGAGGGCGTCGCGGTCGTTGGCGAAGGCGTATTTCGAAATCTCGAACTGGCCGGAGATCAGGTCGAGCCGTCCGGGCGGACCGTCCGTACCCAGAATGCGGTGGACGAAGCTGTCACGCGCGGCCGGCGTGAAGGGCGCGATGGTGAGGCCCAGCCAGTTCTCGGCCGGCGACGGCGCATCCTTTGCGTGGAGGCGCGAGCGCTCGAACAGCGAGATGACGGAGCGGTCGACGCCCGAGGAGGCGTCCGCCTCCTCCATGCCGAAGAAGGTCTGGGTGAGGTTGTATTGCGGGTCGAGGTCGATCAGCAGCACGCGGCCGCCGAAGGCCTCCTGCCAGGCGCCGGAGAGCTGCGCCGTGACGGTGGTCTTCCCCACGCCGCCCTTCAGGTTCATCACCGCGACGACCGGGCATTTCTTGCGATAGGCGGCCTGCACTTCGGCGACCAGCTGGTCCATCCCGTCCGGCATGGCGGAGGAGAGGCGCAGATGCGGCTGGACTTCCTGCTTGAAGAAGCCGTTCAGGCGCGCCTTGTCGATCTGGTAGGGGATGATGCGGATACCGCTCGCCTTGGCGGTCTCGACATCCCGGCGCACCGATTTCGAGCGTACGGCGGCGGCGGAGACCAGCACGATGACCGCAAAAGCGGCGCCGATATCGGCGTTCGCCTCGTCCCGGCCCGCCTCACCGGCGGGGTAGCGGACCGCGATGGCGGCGCTCCGCAGGGTCTCGTGCAACTGCAGCAGCGCATCGGGATCGGCCCCGGAATGGCTGATATAGACATGCGGCATGCGCAGCGGACCCCCGTCTTGAACCCTTGATTCCCCAAGGCCTTTTAACCCCAGGCACCCCGTATCGGCCACCTTACTGCTGTGAAATTATGGTGAAACTTGAGCATCCTGCCGCCATGTGATTTATGCCCCGCAGAACTGGAGCACCCCTGCAATGACCTGGCACCCCTCTGACTGGCGCAAACTGCCCGCGCTGCACATCCCGCAGGACTATCCTGACGCGGGCGCGCTGGCGGCTGTCGAAAACCGCCTGAGGAGCTATCCGCCGCTGGTTTTTGCAGGCGAAGCGCGGCGTTTGAAGCAGCGCCTGGCCGAGGTTGCGGCCGGCAATGCCTTCCTGTTGCAGGGCGGGGACTGCGCCGAAAGCTTCAAGGAATTCCACCCGGACAATATCCGCGACACGTTCCGCGTGATCCTGCAGATGGCCGTCGTGCTCACTTTTGCGGCAGCCAAGCCTGTCGTGAAGGTCGGCCGCATCGCCGGCCAGTTCGGCAAGCCGCGCTCGGAAGAGACCGAAACGCAGAACGGCGTGACGCTTTCCTCCTACAAGGGCGACAATATCAACGGCATGGAATTCACGCCGGAAAGCCGCACGCCGGATCCCGAACGCCTCGTGCAGGCCTATTCGCAATCGGCCGCGACGCTGAACCTGCTGCGCGCCTTCAGCCAGGGCGGCTACGCCAGCCTTGCGAACGTGCAGCGCTGGATGCTCGGCTTCGTTGATCGCAGCCCACAGGGCGAACGCTATCAGAAACTGGCCGACCAGATTTCGGCCTCGCTGCGCTTCATGCAGGCGGTGGGCCTCAATGCCGAGACAGTCCCGCAGATGTCGCAGGTGGAGTTCTACACGAGCCACGAAGCGCTGCTGCTCGGCTATGAGGAAGCGATGACGCGCATCGATTCCACCAGCGGCGACTGGTATGACACGTCCGCCCACATGCTGTGGATCGGCCACCGCACGCGCCAGATCGACCATGCGCACGTGAACTTCTGCAAGGGCATCAAGAACCCGATCGGCATCAAGTGCGGCCCTGGTATGGGTACGGACGAATTGATCCGCCTGATCGAGACGCTGAACCCGGCGGACGAGCCCGGCCGCATCACGCTGATCTCGCGCTTCGGCTCCGACGGCGTCGCCAAAGGACTGCCGCCATTGGCGCGCGCGGTGAAGAAATCCGGCCGCACGGTCGTCTGGTCGTGCGATCCGATGCACGGCAACACGCTGAAAACCGGCACCGGCTTCAAGACACGGCCTGTGGACCGCGTGCTCTCGGAAGTGCGCCAGTTCATCGACATCCTGCCGGCGGAAGGCTGCTATCCGGGCGGCGTCCACTTCGAGATGACCGGCCAGAACGTCACCGAATGTATCGGCGGCGCGCAGGCGATCTCGGAAGAAGACCTCTCAAGCCGCTACCACACCCACTGCGACCCGCGCCTCAACGGCGAACAGGCGCTGGAACTGGCCTTCCTCGTGGCCGAGAAGCTGCAGGCGGTGGAAGCCGGTGGCACGGACGCCCGCAAGGCGGGCTAGGGTTTTACATTTCGGCAGGGCATGCCTAGGTTCCGCGAGTGACAACTTGCGGGGGTAAACGACGTGTTCCGAGTCTTTTTGCTGACGGTCGCTTTGTCCCTGAGCGCGTGCGCAATGTCTTCTAATTCTGTTCCGGCGGCGAGCAACGTACCCGTCACGGCGTACAGCATTTCCGAAAAGATGCAGGAGGCGCGTGAGTTCCTCTACTCGCACGCGGAGACGTTCCTCGCGGACCCGGACGCGCGAGGTTTCGGGAGCGGGTATGATCAGGCGGTGACCATGCTCGGCCGGGATGACCTGATGGCGTTGATCCCTCCAGAGGATTTCTGGCACCAGAAGAGAGACTGTTCCAAAGGAGGGCGCCCGGCGCTGGCCGGGATCGGGGATCTGGCGAAAGACCATACGCTGGTCATCATCAATGAGAGCCATTCCCGGCCACGCCACCGCGCCTTCATCGCCGAAGTTGTCGGCATGCTGCGCGCCGCAGGCTTCACGCATTATGCGGCCGAGACATTGAGCGTTGAAGGGGCGAAGCAGCCTATTGGGCCCGCGATGGTCGGACAGGGTTGGTACATCCACGATCCTGTTTTTGCCCGGATGCTGGAAGATATCCGTGCGTCCGGCATGGTTCTGGTTGCGTACGAGCAGAGTGAAGATCAGGCGCTGACAGATGAGGGCGCCTCCATCGCGGAGATCGTTGCGGTCCGTGAGGAAGCGCAGGCGCTGAACCTGATTGACGCTGTCATGGGCGAAGCGCCCGAAACGCGTATGGTGATCCATGTCGGCTATGGGCACGCTGAGGAATTCAGCCTTGGTGAGATTGCCATGATGGCTGCGCGCCTGAAGGAAAAAACCGGGATTGATCCGCTCACGATCGATCTGACCGCCTGTGCGTCTGGCGGCAGCGAGCCTCTGCTGACGGCGATTCTGGAAAATCGAAAGGTCATGGAATGGTCCGGCATGGATGTCGCAGTGCAGTTTCCGGAGCTCGCCTTCACGGCCAACCGTCCGGACTATCGGCGCAGTGCATACACGCGGGACATTGCCGTGCCGGAATTCCTGCGCCCGGTAGAGGGGCTTGCGATCATCGAGGCCCGCCGGGCAGGTGACGGCGATGAAGTAGTGCCGATAGATCGCTTGTTATTGCAGCCGGGCGAAGATTCCATTCCTCTTATCCTGCCGCCTGGCGAGTATGTTGTGGCTGCATTCAACGGCGAGGGGCTGGTGGCGGGTCCAATGAACCTTTCCGTCACGCCCTGATCCTTTCTTGCCTGCTGTTCCCGGTCATTGCGCGCACTATCGTCAACAGGCCTTCGACCCTTTTCGGACGCGAAATTACATCTTGCCCTTTCAGCAGCGCTTAGGCGCCGCGTTCAGCTTAGCCGCCTTTGATGAGCGAGGACGGCCATCCGATCCGGACCAGGAGGTTGTCCGGCCCGGCAATGCCGACCTCGTACATGCCCCATTCGCGATGGCGCAGCACGCCCCCCGGCCTGATCATGAGGTCCTCGACACGGGCCGCGATCTCTTCGACCTGCGGGGTGCGAATGAAAACGCCGAACGGATTGTTCTCCGCCGGAACGCGCCAGGCGCCGCCGCCCGCCTGCGTCAGGTGAACTTCGCAGCCCCAGCCTTCCATGATGACGTATTCATCTTCGCCGCCTGTGCGTGAGAATCCCAGCCGTTCCCAAAATGGAATAGCAGAGGCGAGATCGTTGCTGGGCACGATCGCGAAGGCCCCAATCGTTTCAATATCGGACATCGGGTCCTCCCGCTGAGCTGCCTTGGAATACCATGGGTGTCGCTCGCTGAACAGGGTCAGCAATTGCCCTCCCGCCCGACCAAACGTCGACCAATTTCGCCCGCGTGAAAGCACTACCTGTTTGAGCTGGGATACGGCCGCCCCCGCGTCCAGACTTGCCCGAAACGGCGCGTTGAGGCATTAGGCCCGGCTGCTCAGAAGCTGGCCGATGAAGACGCCGGATAACAACAAGGGAGGGCAGGTATGACGACGTCGCGGTTGCCCGTCTGGGCCCGGCCTTCGGATGTTGCTGATCTGATGCGCCTGTCGGTGCCGATCGCCATCAGCCGGATGGCAGTGATGCTGATGGGCGTGACCGACGCAATCGTGCTCGGCCAGTTTGCGCCGGCTGAACTCGCCTATGTGCTGAACGCCTGGCTGCCGATGGGCATTTCTCTGGGGCTCGGCCTCGGCATCCTGCTCGGTGTGCAGGTGCTGACCTCGGAACTTCTCGGCACCGGCCGCGAGGCGGACTCGGGCCGCATCTTCCGGCGCGGCTTGCTCTGGGGCGCGCTCCTCGGCGGCGCGCTGACCTTGCTGCTCGTCCCAACCGCGTCTTCCTTCTTCCACTGGGTGTTCGTGACCATTGCGCCGCCAAGCGAGGCCGCCGGGATCGATGCGCCGCCGGAAGTCGTCGCGGCAGAGACCGCCTCGGTCACGCGCATCCTCGCCTTCGGCCTGATGGGCCACATGCTCAGCCAGGCCTGCAGCTATTACCTTGAGGCGCTGCGCCGGCCGCTGCTCGTCACCATCGTCATGTATGGCGGCGTTGTCCTGAACCTGTTCCTCAACCTCGCCTTTGTCGGCGGCTGGTGGGGCATGCCGCAGATGGGCGCCGAAGGCGTCGCCTGGGCCACGTCGATCACGCGCTGGCTGATTGTTATCGTGATGCTGATCCTCGTCGCGCGCCTCACGCCCGGCTTCCGGCGCTCGCCGGCCGCGCCTGTGGGCGAAGCGCGCCGCCAGCTGGAAGTCGGCACCGGCACGGCGATCAGCAATGTCGCCGAATGGGGCGGTTTCAACATCACCTATGTGATCGCGACCTGGATCTCGATCGCGGCGAATTCGGTCTACGGCTACACCGTGCAGGTGATGGGCCTCTGCTTCATGTTCTATCTCGGCATTGCCTCCGCCACATCGGTGCGCGTGGCCGAAGCCATCGGACGTGGCGAGGCGCAGGAAGTCAGGAATGCCGGGCGCCTCGGCGTGGTCGCCACGATTGCCATGGGC
Source organism: Caulobacterales bacterium (assembly GCA_038249555.1). Lineage (GTDB taxonomy): Bacteria > Pseudomonadota > Alphaproteobacteria > Caulobacterales > Hyphomonadaceae > Hyphomonas. Next base: position 728 of record JBBSDJ010000092.1, on the reverse strand, counting down.
CTCATACTGGCCATCATCCTCACACTGTTTGCCGGGCCCATCTCGACGCTGCTGGTGCGCGAGGACGCCGTCATCGGCGGCGTGGCGCTGGCGCCAGCGATTGCAGCGCTGCTCTGGCTCGCGGCGCTGGCGACCATCTTTGACGGGCTGCAGGCCACGGCCTCGTTTGCCTTGCGGGCACAGGGCATGGTCTGGCTGCCGACCGCCATCCATATCGGCTCGTTCTTCGTGGTGATGATCCCGGTCTGCTACTGGCTGGGCATTACGCAGGGCGGCGGCGCATTGGGCGTGCTGCAAGGCGCGATGGTGGGCGTGTTCGTGGCTGGCGCGCTGCAGGTGGCCCTGCTGGAATGGAAAGCGGCGCGCCCCATCAAGGAACGCGCCGCCGGATCCGCCTTCATACCCCACTGAAGGGGCAGGACGCCTAGATGTCTTTGAGAACCGAGGCAGGCTTGAACGCCACCGAGGTTTTCTCTGGAATCTTGATCACTTCCTTGGTTGCCGGGTTACGGCCTTCACGGGCATTGCGCGTCTTGGCGACGAACGTGCCGAAACCAGCGATTGCAACCTGTTCGCGACCTTTGACAGAGCCTGCGATGGTGTCGAAAACAGCGTCAACGGCCTTGCCGGCGTCGCTCTGCGACATGCCGCAAGCGGTGGCCACTGCTTTGGTCAGTTCACCCTTGTTCATAGGGGTTCTCCTCTAGATTAAAATGACGAGTAATCGC
>JBBSDJ010000091.1:0-11473 GCA_038249555.1 Caulobacterales bacterium | reverse complement strand
TCGCCGCGGCTGCCAGCAGCGGGGCGTGGTCATGGACCCGAAGGTCCCGTTTGAACCAGACGACATGAACACCAGACATGGAACAAACATAGAACAAAGGTTCCGGCGCATCAAGGGGCAACCTCAGGCTGGACTACCCGGCCTACCGCCCTACCTCCCTACCTCCCTTCTAAAAGGCGAGGGAGGCCGCCATGACCATTGCGATTGTCGGCGCCGGCATGGCCGGACTTTCGGCCGCCGAGACGCTGTCGGCACAAGGCCGATCCGTACGGCTGTTTGACAAGGGCCGGGGCGCGGGCGGCCGGATGGCGACGCGCCGGGCCAGCATAAACGGCGCGAATGTCACGTTCGATCACGGCGCACAGTATTTCACGGCTCGCTCGGAAGGGTTCCGGGCGGCGGTATCGCGTTGGCTCTCAGCCGGCGTCGCCGCGCCTTGGGATGACGAGGATGCGTCGGGCAGGGCCTCCGAGCGCTTTGTCGGGGCGCCGGGGATGAACAGTATCCTCAAATCCATGGCGGCGCCGCTGGACGTGTCCTGGGGCGCGGAAGTCAGCGCGCTCGAGGGCGGACCCGGCCGCTGGAACCTGAGGTTTGCGGATGGCTCGGCCGCTGGAAATTTCGAGCGGGTGATCGTCGCCGTACCAGCCGAACAGGCGGCCGTTCTGCTCGCGGCGGCGTCGCCGGAGCTGGCGGCGAACGCGAAGAAGATAAAATCCGAACCGTGCTGGGCCGCGATGCTGGCCTATGACGAGCCCACCCGTATCGTGAGCCTGAGTTTCGAGCCCTCGGATGGCCCGCTCGGCTGGACGGCGCGCAACTCGTCAAAGTTCGGACGCACCGACGCCGAGACATGGGTGCTGCACGCGCGGCCCGAATGGTCGGCGGCGAACCTTGAAGCCTCGGCGGAAAAGGTCGCGGCGCGGCTTGTGGAATCCTTCCGTGAACAGACGGGTGCCGGCGCGCCCGTCTTCTCGCAGGCGCACCGCTGGCGGTATGCGCGGGTGGCCGAGCCGCTCGGCACGCCGTTCCAGCTGGACCCGAAAATGGGTCTCGCCACTTGCGGGGACTGGCACCTCGGCGCACGCGTCGAAGCGGCCTGGACAAGCGGGCACTTGCTAGGATCTGAATTGTTGCGCTAGAGAAATGACTTCAATCTCAGGTTTGTGGAAAACCTGTAGGGAAGTTGTGGGTTTCTCGGCATGGCAGCCGATGGGGAAGGCTTCTTCCAGCGCGCCGGAAGGCCTGGGGCGCCCGGGCTTGCAGAGCCCGCGCCCAGCCGGCGCGCGGCGCATGCCGCCGCCTTTGAGTTGCTGCTTCGCCATCCGGGGAAATCTGCCGCGCAAACCCTGACTGAAGGCCAACGACGCGCGTTCGTGCAAGGGTTTGCGCTGCTGGGTACCGGCGGAGTGATGGCACCGGAGCTGCTGGTCGGCGTCTGCGGGCTTCTGGGCGTTGCGGTATTCGGCGCCGTCCTGCTGTTCCGGATCTGGCTTTACCTGTGCGGATTGCGTGAGAGCAGTTTGGCCGCCGCTCCGGGAGGGGCCCCGGCGGACGAGGGCGGGGACTGGCCGGTCTGCACGCTGCTCATCGCGCTCAAGGATGAGGCAGACACCGCGGCGCAACTGGCGGCGGCGTCCTATGCGGCCGGCATGGGGATGGCGCTCGCCGCGCCCGGCCGGAAGGATTGGCGCCGGGTGTCACTGGCGGCGACGCTGCCGGTCTACTGGCCGCTGCAATCCATGGCGATGGGCCGGGCGCTCTACGGCCTTGCGAAATGTCCGCACTTCTGGGCGAAGACGCCGCACCGGGCGTGACGCCGGGAAGATTGTTCCGGAAGCGTAACGTTCGTTATCCGTTCGCGGCTTTGCTTTGTCTTTCTGACGCCGCGTGACCGCTTGGCGGACGCAGGCGCCGGGCTTAGGGTGGCGTCCAAAGACAGCACCATCCGAGGGAGTAAGCCGATGGCCTATGACAATGCCGAGCAACTCGAAGAATTCCGTGTCGAGACGCGCAAGTGGCTGGAGGAGAATTGTCCGGCCTCGATGCGCACGCCGATGCCGGATGACGAAGTGGTCTGGGGCGGGCGGGGCGCCGTGTTCAAGAACCCGGAGTCCAAACTCTGGCTCGACCGGATGGGCGAGAAGGGCTGGACATCGCCGGAATGGCCGAAGGAATACGGCGGCGGCGGTCTCAGCCGCGACGAGGCGCGTGTGCTGGAGCAGGAGCTGCGCCGCATCAAGGCGCGCCCGCCGCTCTTCTCGTTCGGCCTCTGGATGTTCGGCCCGGCGCTGCTCGAGTTCGGCAACCATGAGCAAAAAGCTCGCTTCATCCCGGATATCCTGAAGGGCAAGACCCGCTGGTGCCAGGGCTATTCCGAACCGGGCGCCGGCTCTGACCTTGCCGGCCTGCAGACGCGCTGCGAAGACAAGGGCGACCATTACCTGATCAACGGCCAGAAGGTGTGGACGTCCTATGCCGACAAGGCCGACTGGATCTTCTGCCTCGTGCGCACCGATACCTCGGCCAAGCATGAGGGCATCAGCTTCATCCTGTTCGACATGAAATCGCCCGGCGTGGAAGCGCGCCCGATCCAGCTGATCTCCGGCGAGAGCCCGTTCTGCGAAACCTTCTTCACCGATGTGAAGGTGCCGAAGGACCAGCTCGTCGGCCGCGTGAACGGCGGCTGGGACATTGCCAAACGCCTGCTGCAGTTCGAACGTTCGTCGATCTCGGCCGGCGGGTTCGGTGGCACGGGCGGCTCCGGCATCCTCGGCCCGGAAGACTATGCCAAGCAGCATATCGGCACGGACGAAGCCGGACGCATCCTTGACGGCGACCTGCGCGGCCGCATCACCGATCACCGGATGTATGCCAAGGCCTTCTCGTTGACCGTGCAGCGCCAGACCGAGCAGGCGAAAGCGGGCCAGGCGGTCGGCCACACCGCGTCGATCCTGAAATACGGCGCGGCCAAGATGAACCAGGACCGGCACGAGCTGCTGATCGAGGCGCTCGGCACCGAGGGTCTCGGCTGGGAAGGCGAGGGCTTCGACAAGAATGCCAAGAAGGTCACGCGCCAGTGGCTGCGCTCGAAAGGCAACTCGATCGAGGGCGGCACGTCCGAGATCAACCTCAATGTCATTGCCAAGCGTGTGCTCGGCCTCAAGGAGCACCAATAGTCATGTCATTCGTACTCACTGAAGATCAGGACATGCTGCGCGAGACAGCGATGGCGTTTGTGCAGGGCGAGCTGCCCGTTTCGCACCTGCGCGCCTTGCGCGACAAGGGCGCCAACGGCGATGACGCGGCGACGCGCAAGAAGCTGGCCGAGCTTGGCTTTTTCGGCGTGATCATTCCGGATGAGCCGGGCGCCGAAACGTTTGGGCTTGTCGGCCTGGGGCAGATCCTCGAAGCGCAGGGCCGTACGCTGGCGGCGACGCCGCTGCTGCAGACGGCGCTGATCGCCGCGTCCGCCTTGCAGCTCGGCGGCACGCCGGCGCAGAAGGCCGAATGGCTGCCGAAGATCGCGGCGGGCGAGGCAACTTTCGCGCTCGCGCTCGACGAGTCGGCGCATTTCTCGCCCTACACCATCGCCACGGAAGCCGAGCGCGACGGACAGGGCTTCACGCTGAACGGCTTGAAGAAGTACGTGCCCGACGGTCATTATGCGGATGTTTTCATTGTCGCCGCGCGCACCTTCGGGGAAGCGGGCGACCGGCACGGCATCAGCCTGTTCCTTGTGCCGAAAGGCGCCAAGGGCGTAACGGTCACCGCCTTGAAAACGGTCGACAGCCACGGCGCCGCGCATATCAGCTTCGAGGATGTGCATGTGCCAGACGCCGCGCTGATCGGCCCGGCCGATCAGGGGGCGGACATTCTCGACCCGGTGCTCGACCGCGCGGCGATCGGCATGGCGGCCGAAATGCTGGGCTCTGCGCAGGCGGCGTTCGACATGACGCTGGACTATCTCAACAACCGCAAACAGTTCGGCCAGCTGATCGGCTCGTTCCAGTCGCTGCAGCACCGCGCCGCGAAGATGTTCGTGGAGCTTGAGATGACGCGCTCCTGCGTCGCGGCGGCGCTCGGCGCGGTAGATGCCGGCAAGGCAGATGTGGCTGAACTCGCGAGCCTCGCGAAAGCGAAAGCCGGAGAGCTGGTGCACCTCGTCTCCAACGAGTGCGTCCAGATGCATGGCGGCATCGGCATGACCGACGCCGCCGAGCCCGGCTTCTACATGAAGCGCGCCCGCGTGCAGGAAGCCCTCTACGGCTCCGCCAGCTGGCACCGCGACCGCTATGCGAGGCTGAACGGTTTTTGATCCGCCCTCAGACGAAATGAAAAGCGCCGGAGGGTATTCTCCGGCGCTTTTTTTGTTTGAGCGGATGTCCGCCTAGTTCGTGATCTGGTAGATCATGCAGACGCTGGCGGACACCGGCTGGGACTTGTCGTCCGAAGGCAGGTTCAGCGCGTCGATATCAGCCTGCGTGATGGTGACCTGGCGGCCATCGATCATGCCGGACGCCATCGGCGCGGGCGGCGGCGGCGGTGGGGGCGGCGCCGCCATGGCATACGACTTGTCGTAATAATCGTAGTCGCTTCCCGCCATCGACGACCAGTTGCCGAGGCAGGGGCCCGAGCCTTCCTGCACGACCATCAGCTTGCCGAGCTTCGATCCGCTCGCCTTGGCGGTGGCTTCGGCGCGGGCAGCGGCGTCCTTGACGGCGGCCTCATAGGCTTCGCGGTTGAGCTCGGTTGTCCGCTCAAGATAGGTCGACAGTCCGGTCGAGTTTTCCGGGCCGAGCGCCAGCGCGCCGGCGCGGGCGGTGCCGGCCTTGGAGACATCCTCGACAGTGACGCTCAGCGTCACGCGCGCTTCATACGCGCGGATCTTGTCGGAGCGCTCATTGTCGATGCGGTTTCCGTCTTTGTCCTTGTACTGTTCATACAGGGCCGTGACGTTGACCGAGGACTGGATGACGGACTCTTTGCCGGCAGCCTTCTTGATCGTCTCGTAGGCGAGGCGGCCGCGCTCGACGGCGAGCTGCATCGCCTTTTTCGAATCCTTGTCGGTTTCCAGATAGGTGACCGAGAAGTTGGCGCGGTTCGGCGCGACCTGCATGTCGGCGCGGCCGAGAACCTCGATCACCGGAACGCGGGTCCAGTAAGGCGTGGTGAAGGCCTGGTCCTGAAAGTCTGGTGCGCCCTGCGCAGAGGCGGGCAGGAAAGCGGCGGCGGCGCAGGCCGCCATCAGGCCGCTGGTGAAGCGGGCGAAGCGAGTCCGGTTTGTCATGTGTATCCCCACAAAGACGTTTTTGTCGGCTGCCGCGTTGATGCGGCAACCCTTTGACTATTCACGTCTTATTGTGTCGGCACAATGACCGCAGGGGCCTCAGGAGTTCGCTTCCGATTGCAGGTGGGTATAGAGTTCGATGCCGATCCGCTCGATCAGGGCGAACTGTTTCTCCAGGAAGTCGACATGCTCCTCCTCGTTATGGAGGATCTTGCCGAACAGGTCGCGGCTCACATAGTCGCGCACCTTTTCGCAGTGCTCCATGGCGTCACGCAGCACGGGGATGGCAATGTTCTCCAGCGCAAGATCGCACTTCAGGATTTCCTCGACGCTTTCGCCGATGTGCAGCTTGCCGAGGTCCTGAAGGTTCGGCAGCCCGCCGAGGAAGAGGACGCGCTCGATCAGCCAGTCGGCGTGGTGCATCTCCTCGATCGACTCGTCGTGCTCCTTCTTGCTGAGCTTCGAGACGCCCCATTCCCGCAGCATCCGAGAGTGCAGGAAGTACTGGTTGATGGCCGTCAGCTCGTTCTTGAGGGCGAGGTTGAGGTATTCGATGACTTTCTTGTCGCCTTGCATGAGCGGCTCCTGGGTCTGGGAAGTTACGGGGATTTACCTAACCATATAGGCGAGCTGCCGCGCGCGGGCAATGAAAAAACCCAATAAAAACAATTGCGTATGATAGTGAGACACACTTGCAAACGTGTGTACGCAGCGTTCCGAGGCGGCGGCAAAGCGATTGAAATGTCAGGCGTTTTTGGCCGTCTCGCCAGTTATTCGGCGGCGAGGATCTGCGTCTGCGGAACGCACCGGTCCATGTGCTCGGAGATCATGTCGCCGATCATTGTCGAGCATTTTCCGCAATTGAACTTGCAGCCGTGGTGCGACTGGACGGCGTTCGGGCTGCGCGCGCCGGATTCCACGGCTTCGCGGACGGAGCGGCAGTTGATTCGGTTGCACACGCAGATGATCATGAGAACTATTTGCAACGACTGCGAATGATTGTCAACTTCACTTTTTCGGGCCCGCCAGCCGCCTGAAGCCGGCCCTCACGCAGCGACAGCCCTTGCCAGCCGGACGGACTGGCGTAGCGTTTCGCATGGCTGGACCCCATCCGATCCCGTACCCGCGCCGGCAGGCGTCCCGATGGTGCCTGCGCCACCTCACCGGCGGGCTGATCCGGCAGTTCGGCGAGCTTGAAATCACCGGCCTCGAACACGTGCCCAAGACCGGACCGGTGATCCTGGCCGCCAATCACTTCGCTTTCACGGATGCGCCGCTGCTTCTGTATGCGAGTCCCCGCCAGGTCGAGTTCATCGGCGGCGCCGAGCGCCCGAATTCACCGGTCTGGACCCGGATGATCCCGCAGGCCTGGGGCTTCATCCGCGCCTATCGCGGCGGCTTCAGCCGATCGACCCTGACCGCCTCGCTCGGCGTCCTTGAACAGGGCGGCGTGCTCGGCATCTTTCCGGAAGGGGGCAACTGGGCAACCCTGCTGCGCCCCGCGCGGCCCGGCCTTGCCTTCCTCGCCCTGCACAGTGGCGCGCCGGTCATTCCGGTCAGCATCACCGGTTCTGTCACGCTCCTCGCCAAGCCGCGCGAAGCCGTGGGCGTGCAATTCCATCCGCCGATCTCTGCGCCGATGATCAGCGCAACCGGACGTGCCAAGCGGCTGGCGCTCGATGCCTTCAGCGAAACGGTGATGGCCTCGGTTGCAGCAGGTTTGCCGGACGAGCAACGCGGTCGCTACGCCGCCGATCCCGCCGCCCGGATTGCGGCCGAGGCGGTCTCGGCCTTTCCGTTCCACGCGCCGGAAATGCGCGGCATGTAAAGCGTGCGTATCAGGCCTCCCAGCCGAACACGTCTTCGACGCCGAGGTCAAAGACCCGTGCGATCCGGAAGGCGCTTTCGAGAGAAGGGGAGTACTTGCCGAGTTCGATGGCAATCACGGTCTGGCGCGTCACGCCGATCGCCTCGGCGAGGGCGGACTGACTCATGGGGCCGTGCTGCTCGCGCAGTTCGCGGATACGGTTGGTGATCGGCGGCGGTTTCGCCATGGCTCAGGCGCCCCGGCGGTAGAGGACAATCTGGAAGACATATTCCGCAATCTGGCCCAGCATCAGGCTGAGGAAGACCAGATGGAACAGCATGTTGCCATCCATGTTCACCGCATAATGCCACAGCGCGCCAAGCGCCGGCACGACCATCACATAGCCGGACCAGTTGCCGGCCTTGTCACCGATGATCTTCTCGCGCTCATCAGCAGGCGCGTTCGCCTCGCGCGGCGACGTCGCGGCGAGGGCCGACATCAGGACCACCGATGCGATCACGATCACGACGACATAGGCGATGACGAAGCCGACAATCGGCGGCGCGGTCTGGCCGAGCGCGCGCGAGGCGCTGATGACCATGTTGAGATAGAAAGCGGCGCCACCGATCAGGATAGACGCCATCGCCCAGGCAGTTTTTTCGCGGAAGGGGATGTTCCGGAACGTGGCGGCGGGGGACATGGGCAGGCTCCTGACGTGTCAAAGATGTTGTACACTAGTAGATAGTCGAAGATTTTTGACATGTAAAGTATTTTCGACACCGATTCTTGCGCTTCGCTTGACGCCCTCCGGCGCCGCCTCTAGGTCCGCCGTTTAACCCTGATCCACCCGGCAGAACCTCCGATGACCGATCTCTCCATGCTCGCCCAATCCGCCAAGGCCTGGCCCTTCGAGCTGGCGCGCGCGCTGGAAAAGCGCGTGGCGGAACAGGTGAAGGCGGGCGAGCGCGCCGCCGATGCGCCGGTGATCTTCGAGACCGGCTATGGCCCCTCGGGTCTGCCGCATATCGGCACGTTCGGCGAAGTCGTGCGCACCACGATGGTGCGCCATGCCTTCGAAGTGCTGACCGCCGGCAAATATGCGACGCGCCTGATCTGCGTGTCGGATGACATGGACGGCATGCGGAAGGTTCCGGACACCGTGCCGAATCCGAAATCGCTGGAACAATTTCTCCAGATGCCGCTGACGACGGTGCCCGATCCCTTCGGCACGCATGCCTCCTACGGCGCGCACATGAATTCGCGCCTCTGCGCCTTCCTCGACCAGTTCGGTTTCAAATACGAATTCCTCTCGGCGACGGAATGCTACAAGTCCGGCCGGTTTGACGCGATGCTGCGGCGCGCGGCGGAGAAGTATGATGCCATCATGGGCGTGATGCTGCCGACGCTGGGCCCGGAGCGGCAGGCAACCTATTCGCCCTTCCTGCCGATCAGCCCGAGCACCGGCCGCGTGCTCTATGTGTCGATGAAGCATGTCGATGCCGCCAAAGGCGAAGTGACGTTCACGGATGAAGATGGCACCGACGTAACGCTTCCCGTCACCGGCGGCGCCGTGAAGATGCAGTGGAAGCCGGATTTCGGCATGCGCTGGGCCGCGCTCGGCGTCGATTTCGAAATGTTCGGCAAGGATCACCAGGCCAACGCCCCGGTCTATTCCAAGATCGCCCGCATCCTCGGCCACCGCCCGCCGGAACAGTACGTCTACGAACTGTTCCTGGACGAGAAGGGAGAGAAAATCTCCAAGACCAAGGGCAACGGCATCTCGGTCGAGCAGTGGCTGGCCTATGCGCCGGACGAGAGCCTCTCGCTCTACCAGTTCCAGAAGCCGCGCGTCGCCAAGAAGCTGCATTTCGACGTGATCCCGAAAGCGGTCGATGAATACCTGACCTTCCTCGACAAGTTCCCGCAGGAAGAGGCCGCTGCGCAGCTGGAGAATCCCGTCTGGCACATCCATTCCGGCCGCCCGCCGCAATGGTCGAGCCCGGTCTCCTTCGCGCTGCTGATGAACCTCGTTGCGGTAGCCAACCCGACCGACGTCTCGCAGCTCTGGGCCTACATCACCCGCTATGCGCCCGGCACCTCGCCGCAGACGCATCCGCTGCTGAACGAACTCGCCGGTTACGCCATGCGTTACTACCGGGATTTCATCCTGCCTGCAAAAACCTTCCGTGCACCGACAGACCAGGAACGCGCTGCGATGGCCGACCTTGCCGACCGCCTGCGTGCCTTCCCGGACGAGCCGACGGGCGAGAACCTGCAGACGATGACCTTCGAAGTCGGCAAGACGCACGGCTTCGAGAACCTGCGTGACTGGTTCAAGGCGCTGTACGAAGTGTTGCTCGGCCAGGAGCAGGGGCCGCGTTTCGGCAGCTTCGCTGCGCTCTACGGCGCCAGCGACACCGCGGAGTTGATCGACGAGGCGCTGGCGCGCTGAAGCGCTGCGCACACATGCGGGAAGGAGCGAGGCAAGATACATGACGCGCCAACCGGATCCTCCGAACGCCGGCCGCAGGCCGCCCAACATCATCCTCGTGCTGACGGATGATCTGGGTTACAGCGACATTGCTCCCTATGGCGGCGTCTTCGAGACGCCGGCGCTTTCGCAGATGGCGCGCGAGGGTTTCCTTGCCACCGACTATTACAGCCCCGCGAACATCTGCACCCCTGCGCGCGCCGGTATCCTGACGGGCCGATATCCATTGCGCACGGGCCTCGGCTTTGAAGTGATCATGCAAGGCGATGACAGGGCCCTGCCGCGCAGTGAGGTCACGATCGCGGCGGCGCTCAAGCCTGCTTACGCCACCGGCTTGTTCGGCAAGTGGCACCTTGGCCATCGCGCGATCGACTGGTTGCCGACGACTTACGGCTTCGACCGCTTCGTCGGCATACCCTATAGTCACGACATGGCGCCGCTCTCGGTCTTTGACGCGAACGCCGGCGAAGCGGCGCGCGAGTATAGCTTACCCTTCGAGGCCCTGCAGGAAGAATTCTACACGCAGGCCGAACGCTTCATCGAGACCAACCGCGACCGTCCCTTCTTCATCAAGCTGGCGCTCAGCGCGCCGCACCTGCCCAACTATCCGCCGGAAGCGCTGCAGGGAAAATCACGCGTCGGCGCCTATGGCGACTCGATCCTCGAGATTGATGCGATCATGGGCCGTCTGTTCGCAAAGCTCGACGCCCTCGATCTCGGCCGCGACACCCTGGTGATCTTCACGTCCGACAATGGCCCGTGGTTTGAAGGGTCGAGCCTGCCGCTCCGCGACCGGAAAGGTGGCTCCGGATATGATGGCGGCTACCGCGTTCCTTTTCTCGCCTGGTGGCCGGGGCAGGTGCCGGCGGGCCAGCGCTCGAACGCCATCGTCTGCGGCATCGACCTGTTTCCGACCTTCTGTGCGCTCGCCGGCGTCGACGTGCCGGAGGGACCAGAGATCGACGGTCGGGATATCTCCGGCGTGCTGATGCGCGGGGCGCCTTCGCCACATGACCAGCTCCTGCTGTTCAACAACTTTGATGTGGTGGCCGTTCGCACCCAGCGCTGGAAGTATGTCGCGGAGACGTACTATCGCACCATGCGCGTGCCGCTCGCGCGTTGGGGACATGAGGAACTCTACGACATGTCGGCCAGCGGATCCGAAAGCTACAGTCTCGCGCGCTATGAGCCTGTCGTGCTTGAGGAGATGAAGCAGCGCCTCGCGGCGGCGCGCGCGGAGTTCAAGCCCTACAATACGGGTGTTCCGGATTTCTTCCGGGCTTTTTCCGAGCAGCTCAGGCTGCGGCAGGACTGAGCCTCTCAGACAAGAAGGAATGTTAAGCTGCAAGTCTCGTCAAACGCGGCTAAGACAGCTCAACTCTCAGGAGAAGATCCGCCATGCGTTCGATGATCCTTGCCGCCCTCGCTCTCAGCGTCCTGCCGTTGTCCGGTTGCGTAGCCACCAAGATCGTGACCGTGCCGATCAGCCTTGCAGGCGATGCGCTGGAGGCAACCGGCAAGGGCGTCGTGATGATTGGCGGCACTGCGGTGCGGGTGACCGGCGACGCGCTCGACGGGCCGGATGAAATGGTCCGTCTCACGGTGACCTACAAGAAGGGCAAGGGCACCCGCACCAAGGAACGCACCGTCAAGGCGAAGTATGTCGAGCGCGAGATTAAGGACATGAGCAAGGACGGCAAGGTTCTGGACGTCGAAGTCTCGCCCATCGATTGACGCCGAAAATAAAATGCCCCGGACGCGGATCAGCGCACCCGGGGCCAGTGATCGGGGAAGACTACTCTACTGCGACGCTGAAATCAGCGAGGTCTTTGCCTTCGGGAGCTTGCCCGTCGGCCAGCCGGCCCAGAGATCGGCCTCGTGCGCC
>JBBSDJ010000090.1:0-11653 GCA_038249555.1 Caulobacterales bacterium | reverse complement strand
TGGTGGGCCCGAGAGGACTTGAACCTCTGACCAAACCGTTATGAGCGGTCCGCTCTAACCAACTGAGCTACAGGCCCCGGGATGAACGTTTAGGCGCCGCGCGGGCGCCTTGCAACGGCCTTGTTCGGCGGGGAAGAGAGGCGTACCGCTTTGATCACAATACAACGGAGCCCCTCATGAACCGCCCCTCACTGGCCATCGCCGCCCTGTTCCTTGCCGCCGCACCGGTCGCCTGCGCCCAGATGCCGTTTGCGTCCGCTGCCACGCCCCTGCTTGCGAGCCCCGCCGCCATGACTGTTCACCCGAACTCGATCCAGCCTGAAACGACCCTGCAGATCAACGCCGAGTCCAAGATCAACAAGGCGCCGGACATTGCCTATATCACGGCCGGTGTCACCGAAGAGCGCGCCACCGCCAGCGAGGCGATGACCGCGCAGGCCGCCGCGATGAACGGCGTGTTCTCGGCGCTCGAGAAGGCCGGAATCGCGAAGAAGGACATGCAGACGTCCGGTCTCAGCCTCTATCCGCGATACGACTATATCGAAGTCAAACAACGCGATGGCAGCGTGCGCGGCGAGCAGAAACTCGGCGGCTATGTGGCCACCAACAACATCACCGCCCGCGTGCGCAATCTCGACACGCTCGGCGCCACGATCGACAGCCTGGTAAAGGCTGGCGGCAACACGTTCTCGGGCGTCTCGTTCGCCATCGAGGACGACAAGCAGATCAAGAATGACGCGCGCACCCAGGCGATGAAGGACGCGGTCGCGAAGGCCGAGCTGTATGCGAAAGCCGCTGGCCTCAAGGTCGCGCGGATCGTGTCGATCAACGAGGGCTACGAGTATTCGCCGCAGCCGGTGATGATGCAGCGCGCCGAGATGGCCATGGACGCCGGCGCACCGACCCCCATTGCGGCCGGTGAAGTGGGCGTCACGGCCAGCGTCAGCGTGCTGTTTGAGCTGGTGAAGTAAGCTTAAAGGTAGCCTTCCGCCAGAAGGTCCTTCATGTCGACGAGGCCGAGCGGTTTGCCGGTCTCGCCGACAACGAAGGCGTTCGAGATACGGTTCTCGCTGAGCTGCTTGATCACGACCTGCATGCGCTCTTCGGGATCGATCGTGCGCGGGGATTTCGTCATCACGTCGCCCGCCGCTGCGGCGGTCTTGCCGGCCATCATGGCGCGGCGCAGGTCGCCGTCAGTGACCATGCCGATCAGCGTACCGTCCGGCCCGGTGACGCCGGCGCAGCCCTTGCGGCCTTCAGAGACGGCGTAGACGACGGCCTCAAACGTCGCCTCCGCCGCGATGAGCGGCATCTGTTCCTTCCGTTCACGGACATAATCGCCGGCGGTCTGGAGCGAGCGGCCAAGCTTGCCGCCCGGGTGGCGGAAGCCGAAATCTTCGCGCGAGAACCCGCGCCGGGCCATCAGCACGATGGTCAGCGCGTCGCCGAGCGCGAGGGCCATGGTGGTGGAGGAGGTCGGTGCCAGGCCGTTCGGGCAGGCTTCGGTGACGACGGGGAGTTCGAGCAGGATGTCGGCGAAGCGCCCGAGCGTGGAGCCTCCGTCGCGCGTCATCGCGATGACGGGGATCTCGTTGCCTTTGCAGTAGCGCAGCAGGTCGACCATCTCGCGGCTTTCGCCGGAATAGGAAATTGCGATCAGCACCGAGCCGGGGATCAGCATGCCGAGATCGCCGTGGCTGGCTTCGGTCGGATGGATGAAGAAAGCGGGCGTACCGGTCGAGGCCAGGCTCGCGGCGATCTTCTGGCCGATGTGTCCGGACTTTCCGACGCCGGCGACGACGACATGCCGGTCGGTCGACAGGATCCGCTCTACCGCTTCTACCAGCGAGTTGCCGAGCGAGGCCTCGAGTTTGTCGAGCGCGTCGCGTTCGAGGCGGATCACGCTACGGGCGAGGGTCAGGTCTGAGTTTGCGCTCACGGTTCAAAGGCTCCCGGGCCAGGTCAGGACAGCGAGCGGCGTTGTGCGGGAGCCGGGCGGCTTCGGCAAGTCCCCGGGCGCGGCGGGAAGGTCAGCGGCGCGTCTGGCGGAGAGTATACTCGGCCACCCGGGCGGCGTTGGCGGCCCGTTCTTTCTGGCGCGCCTCATATTCCGAGACCGTCACGCCGGCCGCCTTGGCGGCGTTGGCGGTCTGGCGGGCTTCGTACTCGCTGACCGAGAAGCTGGCGCCTGGCGCGGGCAGGGCCGGCGAGGGCTGGACCGAGGCAAGATCCTCGGCAGCGTCGCCTTCGACAATGATCATGTCTTCGGTGACGGATTCTTCGGTCGTGTCGGCGAGCGCGAGGTTGACGGGTTCGGCCTTGTAGGAGCTGAACGGCTGGCCGTTGAGCATCGGCTCTGCGGCGCCGTTGGGGTTCACCGGGGTCTGGACGGAGGCGAAGGTGGTGGTACCGCGCAGCTGCGGCGAGGTCGGGTCGGCCGGGCCGCCGAGCGCGGCGAACGCGGCTTCGACGAGGTCTTCGACATGTGCGTTGCGCGACTTGGCGGTGGCGCCGCCGAGCATGACGGCGATGACGCGGTGGCCATCGCGTTCGGCGGACGTCATCAGGTTGAAGCCGGAAGCGCGGGTGTAACCGGTCTTGATGCCGTCCACGCCGTCCACGTCGCCGATCAAGTCGTTATGGTTCTTGTAAACCATCCGGCCCCAGGAGAACTTCTCGTTCTCGAAATAGTGGTAATACTGGCCATGCTGCTCGAGCAGAGCGTCGGCGAGCAGGGCGAGATCATACGCGGTGGTGACTTGCGCGGTGTTCGGCAGGCCCGAAGCGTTCTTGAAGGTCGTGTCGTTCAGGCCGAGGTCGCGGGCCTTCTCGGTCATCTGGACCGCGAACTTCTTCTCGGTGCCGCCAAGATGCTCGGCGACGACAACGGCCACGTCATTGGCGGACTTCGTGACCAGCGCGAGGATGGCATCCTCAACCTTGATCTTGGATCCGGCCTTCAGCTTGAGGTTCGAGGGCGGCTGGGCGGCGGCATTCCTGGACACCGTCATCTTGTCATTGAGGCTGACTTCGCCGGCATTGATCGCGTCAAACAGCAGGTAAAGGGTCATCACCTTCGTGAGCGAAGCCGGATAGCGGGCGTCGTCGGCATTGCGCGAATGCAGGATTTCGTTGGTATCGGCGTCCATCACCAGCGCCGCGTACTTTTCAGCCGTGGCAGTCTGGGCAACCAGCAACGAGGTTGACCCAACGGCAACCGACAGGGCCGCGAGACGAGCCATGGAAAGGTTGAGCAGCGCCATGAACGGCAACCTCCAAATACGCAAAACCCCGGTCGACCCGGGTAAACAGTAGAATCGGACAAACCAGTTGACCACACCTTAACGCAGCCTGTCCGCTGACAGTTTTGTAACCGGCCCGGGATGCATGCAATTCAAACGCCAAATGCTTAATGTTGCAGCGCACAATATTTATTGCATCTGCGAGGGGAGTGTGTTATCCAAACCACACCTTACAAGAAGAAGGACTCCTCCCATGGCCAAGACCACTGCATCGACGCCCCGCGCCAAAGCGGAAGCCCGCCCCAACACCGCAACCACCAAGCAAATCGAAGCTGGCATGGACCAGATGACCGACTTTGCTGGCAAGTTCACCGGCATGGCTGAAGGCGGCGTCAAAGCCCTCACCGACAGCGCGGCCGCCTCGACCGAAGTGCTGCGTGAGATCGGCACCCGCAATATGACGTTCATGACCCAGGCCATGGAACAGAGCGTCGAGCTGACCCAGACCCTCGCCAACGTCCGCGACCCGCGCGAGATTTTCGAGCTCCAGTCGGCGTTCGCCAAATCGATGTTCTCGGCCCTCTCGACGGAAATGTCGGCCCAGACCGAGCTTTGCGTCAGCGCATGGCGCAATGCCGCGAAACCGTATATGGCTTCTTTCGCCAAGTGATCTCGGCGCCGTTCAGGGTTTTCGGACCCGGCCGGCAGTAGAGTGTACGCGTAGAGTTTCAGGGCTGGACCTTTGGTCCAGCCCTTTTTCGTTGCGGTGGGCCCTGCGCGCCGCTTGCGACTCGGGCCCCATGGTCACACAATGCAATCTGGCGACGCGGGCGGGAGCCAGGCGATGACGATTCGCGACCGGCAAGGGGAAGAACTGACGGGGGCTTCGCCCCGGGCGGCGGAGCTTTTTGACCTCGCGATCAGCCGCTTTGCGCATTTCTGCGGCGATCCGGTGGAGCCGCTCCGGGAAGCGCTTGCCGACTCGCCGGATTTCCCGATGGCGTTGATCGCCAAGGCCTGGATCTACGCGATGTCGACCGAGCCGCAGGCGACGGCGCTGGCGCGGCGGATGGTGGAAGACCTTGCCGGCATGCCGAAGGGCCCCCGGGAGGAAAGCCATCTCGAAGCGCTGCAGACTGCGTCACTGACCGAATGGACCCTCGCGGCAAGGGCGCTCGACCTGCACAACGCGGCCTACCCGTGCGACCTGATCGGACTGCTGGCCGGCCATCAGGTGGACTTCCTCACCGCCAATGCCCGCAACCTGCGCGACCGGATTTCGCGGGCGCTGCCGGCTTGGGACGGTGTGCCGGGACGCTCGCACCTTTTGGGCATGCTCGCCTTCGGCCTGGAAGAGATGGGCGACTACCACCGCGCCGAGGCCGCCGGGATGAAGGCGCTGGAAGCCGACCCCGATGACAGCTGGGCGCACCATGCCGTGGCGCACGTGCTGGAAATGCAGGGCCGGGCCGCCGAAGGCCGCGACTTCATGCGCAAACGCCGCGCGCACTGGGCGCAGCCGGACAATTTCCTGAAGGTCCACAACTGGTGGCACCTCGCGCTCTGCCATCTCGAACTGGGCGAGCCTGATGCCGCGCTGGCGCTGTACGACGAAGAGGTGCGCGGCGAGGCGAGCACTGTGGCGCAGAACCTGGTGGATGCCTCGGCACTGCTCTGGCGGCTGCAGGTTCTCGGTATCGACGTGGGCGACCGATGGGAAGAGCTGGCCGATACCTGGACCCAGCACGCGGACGGAAAATGCTATCCCTTCAA
Source organism: Caulobacterales bacterium (assembly GCA_038249555.1). Lineage (GTDB taxonomy): Bacteria > Pseudomonadota > Alphaproteobacteria > Caulobacterales > Hyphomonadaceae > Hyphomonas. The sequence goes on along the minus strand of JBBSDJ010000090.1, from coordinate 6,638 downwards.
CGATGTGCATGCCGCGCTCGCCTATATCGGCGCCGGGCGCCGCAGCGAGGCGACGGACCTGTTGAAGATCGCGCGATCCGGCAGCGAGCGCAGCGAGATGAACCGCTGGATGCGCGATACCGGCGCGCCGATCATCGACGGCCTGCTGGCCTATGACAGTGGAGACTTCGAGGCAGCCATTGATCCCTTGCTGTGGGCGCGCCAGATAGCGGGCACGTTCGGTGGCAGCCATGCGCAGCGCGACGTGATCGACTGGACGCTGACCGACGCTGCAATCCGCGGTAGGGTCACGCCGCTCGCGCGGGCGCTTGTTCTGGAACGTCTCGCGCTGCGGCCGGAGAGCCGCGTCAATATCGCTTTCGCCCGCCGCGCCGGTTTGCGCGCGCACTGACCAGAGACAGGATTGCCTCAATGCCGGACTTCACCAACTTCAAGACGCTCGTACGCCCCGGCAGCCCCAACACCGCGCTGCTGGCGCCGCCGGGCTATGCTGCGTCCGCCGAGGCGGATGGCGCCGCGCCGATCTATGACGTCGCGCCCAGCGAACTCTACATGCGCGCGCTTCGCCTGATCGGCGAGCGCCGCGAATGGCAGCTCGGATCGCAGGACGCCGCGACCATGCGGCTGAACTTCGTCGCGACCTCGGCGCTGATGCGGTTCAAGGATGATGTGGACGTCGTGGTGCTGCCGGTCGGCGGGCAGCCGGACAAATCCACCTTCGCGGCTTACTCTAGGTCACGCGTCGGATATTCCGATCTCGGCGCCAACCGCAAACGGCTGGATGCGTTTTCCGCTGCCCTGCTGACGCCTTGAAAGCGGGCATAGCTGTGTTCAGACGCCAATTGCATCTTCAATCTCGTGCAGGAAGGTATATCTTGTCACCCATGAGCAGCGTGTTTGACCCGGTCCGTATGGCGGGCCCGCCGGCGCCGGGCGCCCCGGGCGGCGGCGCGCCGGGCGAAGACGGCGGCACGGGTTTCGACCTGGCCACGGAAACCCGCATCAAGACGAAAAAGCCTTCGCTCTACCGCGTGCTGCTTCTGAATGATGATTACACGCCGATGGAATTCGTCGTGTTCGTGCTTGAGCGCTTTTTCAACCGTTCGCGCGAGCAGGCGACCCGGATCATGCTGCATGTGCATCAAAAGGGCGTCGGACTGTGCGGGGTCTATACATACGAGGTTGCCGAGACCAAGGTAGCCCAGGTGCTGGACCTTGCGCGGCGTCATGAACATCCTCTCCAGTGCGTCATGGAGAAAGAGGACTAGACTACCCATATGAATATCAACGCCTCCTAGTAACACGACCTTCGAAAAGGCTCACACCTTGCCCCGTCTTTCCACCTCTCTCGAAACCGCTCTTGAAAAGGCCCTCTCGCTCGCGTCCGAACGCGACCATGAGTACGCCACGCTCGAGCACCTGCTGCTGGCCCTTACCGAGGATGAGCATGCGCGCGATGTGATGGGCGCCTGCAAGGTCAACATCGATGAGCTTCGCACCGACCTGACGCGCTATATCGACGAGGAGCTTTCGAGCCTGATCGTAGACGGCAGCGATGGCCGCGTGCAGCCGACCGCCGCGTTCCAGCGCGTCGTGCAGCGCGCGATCCTGCATGTCGAAAGCTCGGGCCGCGAGGAAGTGACGGGCGCCAACGTGCTCGTGTCGATCTTCTCCGAGCGCGAAAGCCATGCCGCCTATTTCCTGCAGGAGCAGGACATGACGCGGTATGACGCGGTCAACTACATCTCGCACGGGGTGGCGAAGCAACCCGGCATGTCGAGGCCGTCCACGCCGCGCGGCGCCGAATCCTCCGAGGAAGAACCTGTGAAGCAGGGCCATGAAGCGCTCGACACCTACTGTGTGAACCTCAATGCGCGAGCGCGCGCAGGCAAGATCGACCCGCTGATCGGCCGCGACATGGAAGTGAACCGCTGCATCGAGGTTCTCTGCCGCCGCAACAAGAACAACCCGATCCTCGTCGGCGACCCCGGCGTCGGCAAGACCGCCATCGCCGAAGGTCTCGCCAAGCGCATCGTGGATGGTGAAGCGCCGGAAATCCTGGACGACGCCATCATCTGGTCGCTCGACATGGGCGCCCTGCTGGCCGGCACGCGCTACCGCGGTGACTTCGAGGAGCGCCTCAAGTCGGTGATGAAGGAACTCGAGCAGCAGGAAAAAGCGATCCTGTTCATCGACGAGATCCACACGATCATCGGCGCTGGTGCGACCAGCGGCGGCGCGATGGATGCGTCGAACCTCCTGAAGCCCGCGCTCCAGTCCGGCGGCCTGCGCTGCATGGGCTCGACCACCTTCAAGGAATACAAGCAGCACTTCGAGAAGGACCGCGCCCTCAGCCGCCGGTTCCGCAAGATCGATGTGGTGGAGCCGACCGTGCCCGACACGATCAAGATCCTCACGGGTCTGAAATCGAAGTTCGAGGACTTCCACGGCCTCAAGTATACCAACGATGCGATCAAGGCGGCCGTCGAGCTGTCGGACCGCTACATCACGGACCGCAAGCTGCCGGACAAGGCGATCGACGTGATCGACGAAGCCGGCGCCGCCCAGTGGCTGCTGCCCGCGCCGAAGCGCAAGAAACAGGTCGGCATCCGCGATATCGAAGCGGTCGTCGCCAAGATCGCGCGCATTCCGCCCAAGCAGGTCACCTCGGACGATGCCGCTTCGCTGAAATCGCTGGAAGGCGACCTGAAGCGCGTCGTGTTCGGACAGGACGAAGCCATCGTTGCGCTGTCGGCGACGATCAAGCTCGCCCGCGCGGGCCTGCGCGAACCGAACAAGCCGATTGGCTCTTACCTGTTCACCGGCCCGACCGGCGTCGGCAAGACGGAAGTCGCCAAGCAGCTGGCGTCCATCATGGGCGTCGAGATGCTGCGCTTCGACATGTCGGAGTACATGGAGCGCCATACCGTCAGCCGTCTGATCGGCGCGCCTCCGGGCTATGTCGGGTATGATGAAGGTGGTCTGCTCACAGACGGTGTGGACCAGCATCCACACTGCGTGCTGCTGCTCGACGAAATCGAGAAGGCCCACCCGGACTTGTTCAACATCCTGCTGCAGGTGATGGACAATGGCGCGCTGACGGATGCCAACGGCCGCAAGGTCGATTTCCGGAACGTGATCCTGATCATGACCACAAACGCCGGTGCGTCGGACGCAGCGAAGAACTCCATCGGCTTCGGCCGCGGCAAGAAGGACGAGGAATCGGGCGAGGCGCTGAAGCGCCTGTTCACGCCGGAATTCCGCAACCGTCTCGACGCGACGATAGCCTTCGGCGGCCTTACGCCGGAGATCATCGACCGCGTGGTCGAGAAGTTCATCCTGCAGCTGGAAGTCCAGCTGGAAGACCGGAATGTCTCCATCGAGGTGTCGAAAGCGGCGCGCGACTGGCTCGCCAAACGCGGCTTCGACCCGGACATGGGTGCGCGCCCGCTGTCGCGGACGATCCAGGAGTTCGTCAAGAAGCCGATGGCCGAGGAGCTTCTGTTCGGCAAGCTCATGAAGGGCGGCCTCGTCAAGATCGGCCTCGACGACAAGAAGGACGAACTCACCTTCAAGTACCTCGCGGAACCCGCGAAGAAAAAGAAGGCGACCAAGGACGCTACCGAAGAGCCGGCGGCTTAAGGCCTGTGATTTTTCCAACTACCCGGAAGGGCTGCCCATGCGGCAGCCCTTTTGCGTTTCGGGGACGGCGCCTATGGTCGCCCAAAGAACAATCCGGGAGGGAACATCATGGCAGTTCACGGCAAGTGCGATCCGAAATTCGCGAAGGTGAAGGAAGAGCTTGAGCGCAATCTCGCCGAGCGGGGCGAAGTGGGCGCGAGTGTCTGCCTGTCGGTGAACGGCCAGACCGCCGTGGACCTTTGGGGCGGGATGGCGAACCCGGAAACGAACGATCCCTGGCAGGAAGACACGATCTCCATCGTCTTCTCGTGCACCAAAGCGGCCGTGGCACTGTGCGCGCACATCCTGATCGACCGCGGCCAGCTGAACCCGGCGGCGCTGGTGAAGGAGTACTGGCCCGAGTTTGCAAAGAACGGGAAAGAGAAGACCACCGTCCAGATGATGCTGAACCATGAGAGCGCGCTGCCGACGCTGCGTGATCCCGTGAAACCGGGCGGATACTCCGACTGGAACTACATGGTGGGCCGGATGGCGGACGAGGAAGCCTTCTGGGAAGTCGGCACGCGCAACGGCTATCACATGATCAATTTCGGCTGGACGGTTGGAGAGCTGGTGCGCCGCGTATCCGGCAAATCGCTCGGCACCTTCTTCCGCGAGGAAGTGGCCGAGAAGACCGGCGCTAAATTCTGGATCGGCCTGCCGGAGAGCGAGAAGGTCCACATCGCCCCGATCCGGCAATACGCGCCGAAACCGGGTGATCAGCCCTCGGAGTTTGCGATCAAGCTGATGACCGAACCGGACTCGATCCAGCACAAGAGTTTCATGAACAGCGGCGGCTGGGACTTCAACGACCGCAAGAGCCAGGCCGCCGAGATCGGCGGCGGGGGCGGTCTGTCGAACGCGCGCGGGCAGGTTGCGTGGTACACGGAGCTTGCGACGAATTCCGGCAAGCTGGTCTCGTCCGACCGGCTCGCCGCCATGACCATGGTGTCGACCGCAACGCAGCGCGACGCGACCCTGCTGATCCCGACGCGCTTTGCCTCCGGCTTCATGAAGTCGATGGACAACCGGGCAGGCGGCTTCGGCCCGGGCACCAGCGCGGTCATCGGCGAGAAGGCGTTCGGCCATGTCGGTGCCGGCGGCTCCATCGGTTTTGCCGATCCGGAATGCGGCCTCGCCTTCAGCTATACGATGAACCAGATGGGCAACGGCCTGCTGGTCAACGATCGCGGGCAGAGCCTGATAGATGCGGCCTATCAGGCGCTAGGCTACCGGACGAATGCGCCGGGAGCCTGGGTGCGCTGACGTGCATCAGCCCTTGGCGAAACGGATTTCGCCGGGGGCGAGGCCTTCGAGGGTCCATTCGCCGACCTGAACGCGGATCAGGCGCAGCGTGGGGTGACCGACGGCGGCCGTCATGCGGCGCACCTGGCGGTTTCGTCCTTCGGTGATCTTCAGTTCGATCCAGCTGTCCGGTACCGATTTGCGAAAGCGGATCGGCGGATCGCGCGGCCAGATATTGTCCGGCTCCGGCAGCGCGCGGACCTTGGCCGGGCGGGTCATCCCGTCCTTCAGCTCCACGCCGGTCGCAAGCGCATTCAGCGCCGCTTCGTCCGGAATGCCTTCGACCTGCGCCCAGTAGGTTTTCGCAAGGGAGTGCTTTGGATCGCTGATGCGCGCCTGAAGCGGGCCGCTGTCGGTGAGGACGACCAGGCCTTCGGAGTCGTAGTCGAGCCGGCCGGCCGGATAGACGTCCGGCACCGGCACGAATTCCTTCAGCGTTCGCTTGCCGCTGCCTTCATCCGTGAACTGAGAAAGCACGTTGAAGGGCTTGTTGAGGAGGATGATTTTCAGTTGACCGCCTCGTGCAGGGCTTTGAGGGTTGTCAGCAATTGCTCGGCGCCGGACAGCGCGAGGCAGCTCGGCGCATCGCACAGCGCCTTGTCCGGATCTGTATGGAACTCGAGGAACACCCCGTCCGCGCCCGCCGAGACCGCCGACTTCGCGATGATCGCCACGCCGTCGCGCCGCCCCCCGGTAGAGGCGCCGCCCGTTCGCGGATCGGCGCCCGGCAGCTGCACCGCGTGGGTCGCATCAATCGTCACCGGCACGCCAAGCTTCTTCATCTCAGGGATCGCCAGCATGTCGACGATCAGGTTGTTGTAGCCGAAGCTGACGCCGCGCTCGCACAGGATCACGCCGACATCCGGCGCGACTTCCGCTATCTTCGAGATGATATTCTTGGCATCCCACGGCGCCATGAACTGGGCTTTCTTGGCCTGGATCAGCGCGCCATGTTTGGCTGCGGCCTCGGCGACCGCGATCACAAGATCGGTCTGGCGCACGAGGAAGGCGGGGAGCTGGAGAATGTCAGCGACTTCGGCAACCGGTTCGGCCTGGGCGGGTTCGTGAAGGTCGGTGACAATCGGTACGCCCAGTTTCGACTTCACCTTCGCGAGGATCTTGAGGCCGTCCATGCCGGGACCGCGATAGGATTTGATGGAGGATCGATTCGCCTTGTCGAAACTTGCTTTGAAAACGTAGGGCAAACCGAGACTGGAACAGATACGTTTGAGCTCGGTTGCAACCTCAAAAGCGAGACCTTCGTCCTCCAGCACGTTGAGTCCGGCGAGCACGGCGAGCGGTTGGCCGCTGCCAATCGACCATCCGGAGGCCTTGTGGGTGACGATGCTCATGGGGCCGCTCCTTCTTGCTGGCGCTGCCTTAGCGGAAAAACCGCCCGGCGCAAAAGCCTCGTCAACAGGCCGCCAAGATCAAACCGGAATCAAAGAAGCCGCCCCGATCAAGGAGCGGCTTCCGTGAGCCCATGGGGCAATCAGGTCCGGGCGGCGTTTCAGCGGCCCTTCAAATCTCTAGGCGCTGGTCAGAGGCTGCTCCAGCCAGACACCGTAGGACACAGACCCAATGGCCTCACCTGGTTTCTCACTCGACATGGATCACCTCCTTTCACGCGTGCGGTATGCACGGCCTTTGCT
>JBBSDJ010000089.1:0-11961 GCA_038249555.1 Caulobacterales bacterium | reverse complement strand
GTGACCGTCCTTCGCGAGCCGCGTGACTATGCGCCTGAGGCGAAGAATGATTTCGCGCTACGCGACGGATCGATCAACACGGCCGCGACAGGACGGCTGGGCGCGGCGCCGGAGGGCATTCGCCAGGGCGTGCTGATGCTGGAATCGATCACCTACAAGGGCGAGCAGTTCTTCGACGACCTTGGCGTGTTCATGGGCCTGCAGATGGCGGAGAGCACGCTGGTCGCGGCCGGCTCGAAAGCCGAAGCGGAAGCGGTCGATCCCCTGCTCTGGGCAATTGCGCTGAAGCTGGAATATGGCAGCGCGGCGGATGCGGCGCGGCGTCTGGAAGCGGCGCGGGCTGCGCTGGAGCGCGCGTTGCGGGACGGCGCGTCCGAAGAAGAAATCCGCAGGCTGATGGAAGCGTTCCGCGACGCCGCGAACGAGTACATGGCCGCGAAGATGGCGGAGGCCATCGCCAACGGGCTGGACGCGCCGGAATCCAGCGAGGACAACCAGGCGCAGGCGGGCGGCGAAGGGCTCGGCGGGCAGGACTTCGAGGACATGCTGAACGCGCTGCAGGATCTGACCGAGACCGGCGCAAGCGATCAGGCGCGGCAGCTTCTCTCCGATATTACGAACATGCTCGAGAACCTCGAGTTCCAGCGGGGCGGCGAAGGGCAGCAGGGACAGGGCATGCCGGGCGAGCAGGCTGAAGGCGAAGAAAGCGAATTGCCGCCCGAGGAGCAGGAGCTGACCGATGCGATGCGGCGCCTGTCGGAACTGTTGCGAGAGCAGCGCCAGCTGAACGACGACACGCTCGCCCAGCAGCGCGGGGAGCAACCGTCCGGGCAGGGCGGCACGCCGCCGCCGTTCGGCTCACCGGACGGTGAAGGCGCGGATGAAGGCGGCGGCGGGCAGCAGGAAGGCAGCGGCATGGGCCGCGGCGAGCAGCCAGGCGAAAGCGGTACCGGCGCTGGCCAGGAAGGCGAACCTCAGGACGGCGATCAGGGCGGCGGTCAGCAGGGCGGCGGCACGCTTGCCGAGCGCCAGGCGGAGCTTGGCCGGCTGGTCGAAGAGTTTGCACGCCGCAGCGGTGAAGGCGCTGGCGAAGGCGGCACGGGCGCGCAAGTTGCCCCCGATGCGATGTCGGCGATCCGCGACGCGCAGCGCCGGGCCGAGCAGGCGCTGCAGAATGGCAATGACGGCCGCGCGATCCTGGAGCAGGAGCGGGCCACGCAGCTGATGTCAGAGGTGGCGCGCGGCATGGCGAGCGCGCTCGACAGCCTGCAGGCCGAGAGGCTCGGAGAGCAATCCGGAGGAGAGGACCCGATGGGCCGCTCGCTGATGGGCGCGGGCAATGACGGCGAGGGCGTGAACATTCCCGAAGAGTCCGAGCGCCAGCGCGCCAAGGACATCCTCGATGAACTCCGCCGCCGCTACAACGAGGCGGAGGACGAGGAAGAGCGCGAGTATCTGAGGCGCCTACTCGACCGTTTCTGAGGCGCTTGCGCGCGCCCGCGTTCCCTGACTTGATGCAGGAAAACGGGAGGAGCGGGCCATGGCGCAGCGCTGGGAATACACCAAGGGCCTCAAGTATATCGGCAACGGGCTCTATGCCTGGCTGCAGCCGGATGGTGGCTGGGGCTGGTCGAATGCGGGACTGATCCGTGACGGGGAGGCGTCGCTGCTGGTCGATACGCTGTTCGACATGGCGCTGACGCGCGACATGTTGACGGCGATGGAGGACGCGACCGGGATCGGCGCGGGCAAGATCGGCACCATCGTCAACACACATGCGAACGGCGACCATTGCCACGGCAACGGATGTTGTCCGCAGGCGGAGATCATTGCCAGCGAGGTGAGCGCGCGGGAAATGGCCGAGGTGCCGCCGGCAACGCTCGCCATGTTCAAGGCGGCGGGGGCGAAGCTCGGCCCGGCAGGGGCATACTTCGCGGATGTGTTTGCGCCGTTTGATTTCGACAATGTGGAGGAGCGCACTCCGACGAAGACTTTCTCCGGCGCGATGGACATGAAGGTTGGCGACAAGGCCGTGCGGCTGATCGAGGTGGGTCCGGCGCACACCGGCGGCGATGTGCTGGTACATGTGCCGGGGGACAAGGCGGTGTTCACAGGCGACATCCTGTTCATCGATGGCACGCCGCTGATGTGGGCGGGGCCGGTCGCGAACTGGATCCGGGCCTGCGAGACGATCATAGCAATGGATGTGGACGTCATCGTGCCGGGGCATGGTCCGATCACGGACAAGGCCGGGGTGCGCCGCGTGGCCGATTACCTGGCCTATGTCGACAGGGAGGCCCGCAAACGGTTCGACGCAGGCTTGCCGGTGCGCGAAGCCGCGCTGGATATCGCGCTCGGTGAGTTTTCGAGTTGGGGCGATGCCGAGCGGATCGCGGTGAATGTGGACAGTCTCTACCGGGAGTATCGCGGCGACGGGAAGGTGACGCCTGTGATCGAGCTGTTCGCGCTGATGGCGGAAGTCCGGGACGCGCGGCGCTAGTGAAGTTTGAGTTTCGGTCGGACGACCTGGTTCACATGGCCCATCAGGATCATGCCGAGACCTCGGATTGATCCGTGGATCGCCATAAGGTGCATCCGGTAGAGCGAAATATAGACGAAGCGGGCGAGGCGGCCTTCGATGGCCATGCGGCCGCCCACGAGGTTGCCCATCAGTGTGCCGACGGTCGCATAGCGGCTCATCGAAATCAGTGAGCCTTTGTCCTCGTAGGTGAAAGACTTGAGCGGCTTCTGTTCGATCAGGGCTCGGATGTTGTCGTAGGCTGTGCCCGCCATCTGGTGCGCGCTCTGGGCGCGGGGCGGCACCGGACGGTCTGCGCCCGGCGGCGTGTACGAGGCGCAGTCCCCGATGGCGAAGATGCGGTCGTCGCGCGTCGTCTGCAACGTGTCTTTCACGAGCAGCTGATTGGAACGGTTGGTTTCGAGACCGGCGATGTCCTTGAGGAAGTCCGGCGCTTTCACGCCGGCGGCCCAGACCTTGAGATCCGCCGGGAACACCTTGCCGTCCTTGGTTTCGATGGCTTCGGGCGTGACGCGTGAGACCTGCGCGCCGGTGACGACTTCGACGCCGAGCGCTTCGAGTTCGCCGTGGGCAGCTTCCGCCAGTTTCTCCGGAAGGGCCGGCAGGATGCGCGGGCCGGCTTCGAGCAGGCAGACCTTGAGCCGTTTCTCGTCGAACACTTCGAGACCGTAATAGCGCAGCGCCGAGGCTGAATTATAGAGTTCTGCGGCGAGCTCCACACCGGTTGCGCCGCCGCCGACGATGGCGACGCGTACATATTCGTCCGCCTGCGGATCGAGGCTGAGCCGGCGCGAACAACGCAGGCACTGGTTCAGGAGGCGCTGGCGGAACGAGTCCGCATCGCGGCGGCTTTCCAGCGACAGGCAATTGTCCTTGACGCCTTCAACACCGAAATCGTTCGACACGGACCCGAGAGCGAGGACGAGATAGTCATAGCGGATGCGGTGCTCGCCCATCAGTTCGGAGCCATCCACGTCGAGGAGGGGCGAGACGATGACCTGGCGGTTGGCGCGGTCGATGCCCTTCAGAGCGCCCTGGAAGTAGCGATAGCCCCAGCGGTGGGCATGGGCGCCGTAGCCGACCTCATCGAGGTTGGCGTCAAGAGATCCGGCGGCGACTTCGTGGAGCAAGGGCTTCCAGATATGGGTCCGGTTGCGCTCAAGCAGGATGATGTCGAACTTCTCGCGGCCATAGCGTGCGCCGAGCCGGGCTGCGAGCTGCAACCCGCCGGCTCCGCCTCCGACGACGACAATCTGGATCTTCAATCCGCGCATTCGCCCAGCATATGGCCTGAACGGTAAAGAAGGAAATAGCGAACTCTATCAGCGGTTTGCGCCGGGCACCCATTTCACGTCGTCTGCCCCGTCATTGTTCGCCGCGCGCCCGGCGACGAACAGCCAGTCCGACAGCCGGTTGATGAAGGCGAGGGCGACCGCGTTTACCGGCTCCTCCGGCAGGGCAGAGAGTTCGGCGATCTGGCGCTCCGCTCGCCGGCACAGGGTCCGGGCCACGTGCAGGTAGGCTGACAAGGCCGATCCGCCGGGGAGGATGAAACTGTCGAGCGGCGGGATCACGGCGTTCATGGCGTCGATCTCGGTCTCGAGACGGGTGACCTGCGACTCGATAATGCGCAGCGGGGTCCATTCGAGGACGCGGCCCCGGTCGGGCGTCGCGAGGTCGGCGCCGAGATCGAACAGATCGTTCTGGATGCGGCGGATGGCAACGAGCATGTCGCCTTTGGCCTCAAGGGCGGCGACGCCAAGGGCGGCGTTCAGCTCGTCAACGGTACCATAGGACGCCACGCGCGGATGCCATTTGGGCACCACTTCGCCCGTCGAAAGGCGGGTTTCGCCCGTGTCGCCGGTGCGCGTGTAGATCTTGTCGAGCCTGACCATGCGGGCGCTCCCTTGCTTAACCGCCGAACTTGATGGCGCCGGCCACCACGCCCAGCAGGACGAGGAAGGCAATGGCGGCGGCCTGGAGGATGACGCGCAGGCGCATCAGCTGGTTTGAGCGGCTGGCCTGCTTCTCGTCGCGGCGCGCGAGGTTAGCGATGCCGACCAACAGCACGACGACGATCGCGGCGAGGAGAATGTAGAAGCCGATGGTCAGGGCGCTTTGCATGGGGCTTTAGCCTTTTCGAGGAGTTTCAGGCGGGACCATAGACCGGGGCCGCCCATCCGGCGCTGCTGCATCCGGTCGCGGCGGTGTCAGCGTTCATTTTCGAGCCGGGCCGCGAGGGCTTCAACCCGGCCGGCCATGGTGAGCAGCAGCTCGATTGCGCGCGCCTCGGTATCCGGCCGGGCGGATACGCCGCGCTTGGCGCTGTCGAGTTCATCAAGGAGGGCCAGCGCGGTGATCAGCAGCAGGCGTTCATCCCCGATATCGCCGACGGCATCAGCGATCTGGCCGACGCGGGCATCCAGTTGTTCGGCGAGGCGCTGGACGCGCATTTCCTGCCCCGGCGCGCAGGCGATGGAGAAGCTGCGGCCCCGGAGCGTGATGTCTGCCTTGGCCAAGCGTCAGTCCTCCTTGCCCAGCGCGGCGCGGACTTCTTCGATGGCGGATCCGAGGGCGAGACTCGCCTCATCGGCGAGTGCCTGGAGTTCCTGCTCGCGCGCGAGGGACTGGTCGAGGGCTTTGGCGAGGTTTGCCCGGTCGGTCACCAGCGCTGCGATCTCGGCGCGCAGTGCGGTTGGATTGCCGGTGCGCAAAAGGTGAGCCTCCAGCGCCAGCTCCAGGCGCTTGAGGGCGGTTTCGAGACGCAGGGCGGCCGGGTCGAGGTCGGTCATGACGTTTCTGGACTAACTGGAATGACTGCGCCCGCCAAGCGCCTTGACGGTTCGGGACAAGTCTGGCCTAGCACGAATCGCGAAAACACCGGGAGATCAGCAGAATGGCTGTCACAAATCGCGACATGGCGAATGCCATTCGGGCCTTGTCCATGGACGCCGTGGAAGCGGCAAAATCGGGCCATGTCGGCTTGCCCTTGGGCATGGCGGATGCGGCGACGGTGCTGTTCCGGAAATTCCTGAAATATGATCCGCGCGACCCCGCCTGGCCCGACCGGGACCGGTTCGTCCTGTCGGCGGGCCATGGCTCGATGCTGATCTATTCGCTGCTCCACCTGACCGGCTATGCCTCGGTGAGCCGCGACGACATCCGCAATTTCCGTCAGCTGGGCGCAAAGACGCCGGGGCATCCGGAAAACTTCATCACGGCAGGTGTCGAGACGACGACGGGCCCGCTGGGGCAGGGCATCGCGACGGCGGTCGGCATGGCGATCGCCGAGCGCCACCTGAATGCGCGCTTTGGCAACGAGCTTGTGGATCACCGCACCTGGGTGGTCGCTGGCGACGGCTGCCTCATGGAGGGCATCAGCCAGGAAGCGATCACGCTCGCCGGGCATCTGAAGCTGAATAAGCTGATCGTTCTGTTTGACGACAATTCCGTCACCATCGATGGCGGGACGGACCTGTCCGACGGGACCGACCAATGCGCGCGCGTCGAGGCTTCCGGCTGGATCAGCCGCCGCGTTGACGGGCATGACGAGAAGGATGTGACCGAAGCGCTGAAGTGGGCGACCAAGCAGAAGAAGCCGGTCTTCCTCGCGGTGAAGACGATCATCGGCTACGGCGCGCCGAAATTGGCGGGCACGGGCAAGGCGCATGGCGGACCTTATGGCGCCGAGGAGATCGCCGGCATCCGGAAATCCCTCAACTGGCAGTACGAACCCTTCGAGATTCCGGACGCCATTGAAGCCGCCTGGTCGAAGGCGGGCGAGCGCTCGCGCGAAGATCATGCGGCCTGGAAGAAGCGCCTCGCGGCGAGCCCGAAGAAGGGCGAGTTCAACGTCGCCATTGCTGGCCGGCTTCCAAAGAATCTCGGCAAGGCCATTCTCAAGCAAAAGAAAGCCGTGGCCGAAGGCGGCGCCTCCAAGGCGACGCGCGTGTGGAGCGGTGAGGCGCTGGAAGTGATCACGCAACTCGTGCCCGAAATGGTCGGCGGCTCGGCGGACCTCACGGGCTCGAACAATACCAAGACGGGCGCGACCAGCCCGATGACGCCGAAGAGCTGGGACGGGCGCTACATCCACTACGGTGTGCGCGAGCATGCGATGGCGGCCGCGATGAACGGCATGGCGCTGCACGGCGGCATCATTCCGTACTCGGGCACGTTCCTCGTGTTTGCAGACTATAGCCGGGCGGCGATCCGGATTGGCGCGTTGATGGGCCTTCGCGTGGTCCATGTGATGACGCATGATTCCATCGGTCTCGGCGAAGACGGACCGACGCACCAACCGGTGGAGCAGATTGCGTCCCTGCGCGCGATGCCGGAGATGCTGGTCTTCCGTCCGGCGGACGGGGTTGAAACCGCGGAATGCTGGGAGCTTGCCCTGACGCGTCAGGATGGTCCCTCGACGATGGCGCTGACCCGGCAGAACGTGGCGCCGGCCAGAAAGACGCATACGGACGAAAACCTGTCAGCCAAGGGCGCCTATGTCCTTTCGCCCGCCAAGGGCAAGGAGCGCGGCGTGCTGATTGCAACAGGCTCGGAAGTGGAGATCGCGCTCAAGGCGCAGGCCATGCTTGCCGGAGAAGGTATCGGCGTGCGTGTCGTCTCGATGCCGTCGATGGAACTGTTTGGTCAGCAGGACGCGGCCTACCAGGCCGAGACGCTTGGCAAGGGGTTCCCGCGCGTGGCCGTCGAGGCGGGCGTCCGCTTTGGCTGGGATCGCTGGATCGGGCATGACGGCGGCTTTGTCGGCATGGAAGGCTTCGGCGCCAGCGCCCCCTACCAGCAGCTCTACAAGCATTTCGGCATCACGGCGGAAGCCGTCGCCGAAGCGATCAAGGCGCGGCTCTAGGGTCAGCCCAGTATCCGGGGCAGCCACATCACCAGCGTGGCGCCGAGTATGCCGCCGAGCATGACCAATGTCAGCAGGCTGACAAGAGCGGCTGTCGCATACTTCGCCAGTGCCGACCGGCTTTCCTCGGCCCACAGGTAGAGCTGATAGACGCCCAGCGGGATGAGTGTATGGCCGAGCATTGCGGCCCGGCCGATGGGGCCGTCGAGTTCTTCGCCGAGCCCCGCGCCGCCGGTTGGAATTGCCCAGGCCATCATCATCACCCGCAGGAACCAGACGCCGCTGGCGGCAAGGAAAAGCCGCGTGGCCCAGCGACGGTGGGCGGCAAAGCGCCGGCCACGCGCGGCCTGCCAGGCGAGCAGCGCGCAGGCGAAAATGACGACGCCATTGATCGATTGCAGGATCTGGTTTGTCAGGCCGCCAAATGCCGGGCGGAGGGCCTGCAACAGAATGGCGCCCGCGCTGATCACGAGGGCAATCAGGATGTACGCGCGCCCATTCCAGCGATGAAATGCCCGTGCCCGGTTGCGGATCGCCGGGATGAGCTGGAGCGGGCCGGATAGCGTGATGATGAAGGCGAGCAACAGGTGCGCCGCCAGCAGGGCATTGCCGAGCCGGTCGCCGCTGATCAGTCCGTTGAAAAGGGTCTCGTTCCAGCTGGCCGTGTTGCCCTGCAGGGCGCTGAGGCCGTAGTTGAAGAATACGTAGACGGCGAACAGGATTTGTCCCGCAAAGGCCGCGACGAACCAGAAGGCGCCAGCCTGCGAAAGCAGGCGGCTCGCGCCAGGGGCGCGCATCGGGGAATCGGCTGAAAGGCTGGTCATGATGAATCCGGCAGGAGGAACGACGAGCCAATGAGACTAGGAAAGACCCGGTCGCTCCGGTATGACCCAGCGTCTCAGTTTCCTGACACTTGGCGCCAATCGCAGATCAGCAAGATGCAAGACCCGACCGTCTCCGCAGGCTATGTCCGCTCACTGCTGGCGCTCGCGGTGAAGCGCGGAGCTGATGCACAGCAGTTGCTGACGGCGGCGCAGATCGATCCGCGCCTTACGGAGACGCCCGACGCGCGCGTGCCGTTCGAGCGCTTCAAGGCATTGATGGCAGAAGCCAAGGCGGCCTGCCGCGAACCCGCCCTGGCGCTGCATTTCGGTGCGGCTGCGCCGTTCGCTGAACTCTCCATTGTCGGCCTGATCGCCCACGCGGCGAGGACCATGGGGGAAGCGTTCGAGCAGACAAACCGCTATGCCCGCCTCGTCATCGAGGTCGACGGGCACGAGGCGGGCGCCCGGTTCGCGATCGTGAAGCGCGCCGATGGTGTCTGGATTGAGGACCGGCGGCGCAATCCGAACGCCTTTCCGGAATTGACGGAATCGACCTGGGTCCGGTTCATCCATGACCGCAAGCGCGCATTTCCCGACCGGGAGCCGTACGTGCTCGAAGTCCACATGACGCACGCCGAGCCGGCTCATGTCGCGGCCTATCGCGAGTTCTTCGGCATGCCGCTGGTGTTCGGGGCTGCCTGGAACGCGCTCCGGATCCGCGAAAGCTGGCTGGAAGAGCCGACGGGCAGTGAGGATCGCTACGTGTTTGGCGTGTTCAATGCGCACGCTGATGAACTCATGAAATCACTCGCCGAAGCGAAAACCATCCGTGGGCAGATCGAAGCGGCGCTGATTCCCGTCCTGCATGCCGGCGAGGCGACCATGGAGAGCGTTTCGCAGCGCCTCGGCTACAGCCGCTCAACCCTGCACCGCCGGCTGAAGCAGGACGGCGAATCGTTCGAACTCATCCTGGATGACCTGCGCCGGCGCATGGCGATCGATTACCTGGACAGCCGGAAGGTTTCGGTGAATGAAGCGGCCTATCTGACCGGCTTTTCAGAACCGTCCGCCTTCTCCCGGGCATTCCGGCGCTGGACAGGGACGAGCCCCGGCCGGTACCGGAAGGCAAGTGAGCCGCCTAGGCTCCCTTCGGAGTCTTGAACAGGTCGAGCTGGTTGGGGTCGGCGACTTTGCGGCGCTTGGTCTTGGTGCGACCGCGCCGGAAATAGAGGTCGTCCGTGTGGTCGGACTCTGCCGAGGGCGAGGCGGCTTCAGGCGGCGGCGGAGGCGCGGGCCTGGGCTTCGGTGGAGATTTCGGATCGGCAATCAGCCACCAGCTGACGGCGATCACGACGTGGCCGGACGTATCCTCGTAGCGTTGCAGGTGCCCGGCCGGGCCGTCGGCGCCTTGTGCTGCGAGCAGGGCTATCGCTTCGGCTTCCGGCAGGTGGAGCCAACCGGTCTCCAGCCGCTCGACCCGGTAGCCGGGCGAAAGGCTCACGGCCTCGCTCAGCGACCGGGCGGTTTTCACGCCGGGCTGGGTCGCCTCTTCGAGGCTTCGGGCAATGGGATAGGCAAGGCTCATGTGATGGGCGAGGTAAGCCCGTCATCGCCCGGCGTCCAGCCCGCATCCGCCGCACCCGTCAGCCGCGCCGCGCCGAGCCGCGCAAAACGCAGCGTCACGGCCTTGCGGCGGGCGGGTGCCAGACGGGTCTCGGGCGCTTCGCGGATGACCGCTCCGTAAAAGGCATCCGCCACAATCAACCCGGCTTCCGGCGGGATCAGTTCCTGAGGGAAATCATCGCCGACCGCGAATGTCAGCCGGTCGCAGAAATCCATGTACTCGCGCCATTTCGTGTCGGATTTGAAATCCTGGATGCTCGACTTGATCTCGATCATCCAGATGTCCCCGGCCGGCCCGATGGCCGCAATGTCGGCGCGCCGATGGTTGGCGAGGGTCATTTCCGTCAGGCCGTAATACCCGAGCTGGCTCATCAGGCGCAGGGTGCCGCGGCAGATTTCGGCCGACCGGCGGGGCAGGGGATCGAGGGGCGCAGGATTGATCATGGCAGGCGGTTCGTTCCGCTTGTGTTCCGGGTCCTGAATTAGGCCGCTGAGGCCTTGGACGTCAAGGCAGATCAGGGCCGGAGCGGGGCTAGAGCGGCCGGAGAAAAAATCAAGACAGCCTTCATCCAGTGACCGCCCGCCTTCGTAGACAAGGCCAGAGAGAGACACAGGTTGTCTCTGCCGGGAGCACTAGATGGCCAGCGCTTACGACACGAACAACAGTTCCGACCGCCAGTTTGTCCGCACCGCGATGAAGGTCGCGCTGCTGGAGCCGGCCCATGAAGCGAGCCTCGCCCGCCGCTGGCGCGAGCAGAATGACGAAGTCGCGCTGCATGAGCTGACGACGGCCTACATGCGCCTCGTCATCGCAATGGCCTCGAAGTTCCGCCACTACGGGCTGCCGATGGCGGATCTCGTGTCCGAGGGCAATGTCGGCCTGATGCAGGCCGCTGCCCGGTTCGAGCCGGAACGCGAAGTGCGGTTCTCGACCTATGCCAGCTGGTGGATCCGGTCCTCGATCCAGGATTATGTGCTGCGCAACTGGTCGATCGTGCGCACGGGCACAACCTCGGCGCAGAAATCCCTGTTCTTCAATCTGCGCCGCCTGCGGGCCCGCATCGCCGATACCGGTGACGGCATCATGAGCGTCGAGAACCGCGAATGGGTGGCCAACCATCTCGGCGTGCCGGTGCGTGATGTCGAGACGATGGCCTCCCGCCTGTCCGGGTCCGACCGCTCGCTGAATGCGCCGCTTTCCATCGATGGTGATGGCGAATGGCAGGACATGATAGCCGACGAAGCGGCCATTCCCGAGCAGCTTGTCATGGTGGAGCACGACACCGCCAAGCGGCGGAAGTGGATTGCCGAGGCGCTGAAGACGCTGAACCCGCGGGAAATGCACATCATCTCGAAGCGGCGGCTTGCCGAAGAGTCGATGACGCTGGAAGCGCTCGGTGAGGAACTCGGCGTGTCCAAGGAGCGCGTGCGCCAGATCGAGCATCAGGCCCTCGGCAAGTTGCGCAAGGCGCTCGAGCGGATTGTCGGCGATCCGATGAAAGCCGGGCTGATCCCCGAGGCGTAAGCCTCAATCGAGCTTTTCGAGATTGAGCGGGTGGCTGATTTCGAGCCGTCCGTCGCGCAGGAAACCGCGGGCCCGTATGCGAGTGCCCTCCGGTAGCTGGCAAAGCTCCGCTGCGGACTTTCCGATTTCCAGGATCAGCGCGGATCCCTGCAAGGCAACGTCGCAGACCGCAAAGCGCTCCTCGGATCCCTGCATGGCGCCCGCAAGACCCTCCACGATCTGGAACCGTTCGGCCTCCGGCGGCAGCGCGGCCGCATTGTGGATCGGCCATACGCTGTCGTCCCACAGGCCGCGTCCGTCTGCACGGGCCGCCGCCTCCAGCGCAAGCAGCGGCGCATTTGCGGTCGCCGTATCCGGTTAGACACGCACCCGCGCCCCGCCTATCTTGACCATCTCGGCATTCAGCCAGAGGCGTGGACCGAGGGCGTCCGTGGTCACGACATGCGCCAGGGCGTGGTCATATCGGTCGCGGGTGAGACCGCCATAACGCAGTTCCACTTCGCGGCCGAGCACCATGTCCTCAAGGATGCGCTTGGCCTCTTCGAAGCCAGCGTCGCCTTCCCGGTCGCGGTAAGGGGCAGCG
>JBBSDJ010000088.1:0-11962 GCA_038249555.1 Caulobacterales bacterium | reverse complement strand
ACGCACGCCCTCATTCCGCCCGTGCGAGAGCAAGTGATAAAAAATGAGAATCTTTGAGAAAAGAACGCGGCTGAACGAGAAGGAAGCAGACCGAAATGGAGACGAAACGATAGAGAAAGGGAACGCTTCCGCGCCGCCAGCGCAGCCGAACCGCCTGTTTTTACATAGAATTTCGGTCATCGCCCCCGATCAAGTCTGGAAAAAAGCCGGAAAGACGACAAACAAATGTGCGTGATCGGATATTCCTGTGGTTCAGGTCAGCGCGTACCAGACGCAGGCGCCGGCGGTGACCAGGATGACGATCAGCGACAGCAGCGTGCCAACGGTACGGCCGATACCGGCGCCCGGCATGCCGCCAAGCCCGATGGCATGCAGTATGCGGCCAATCAGGAACGTCGCTCCAAGGGCGTGAATGAGCAGCACAGGCGCCTCCAGCAGGCCGAGGCCCACAAGTCCGAACAGCAACACCGGAACATCTTCTACCGCGTTGCCGTGAACGCGGATGGCGCGCTGCATCGCCTCGTCATTGCCGTCACCGAGATTGATCTTCTTGGAGGCGCGCACCCGCCCCACATTCAGTTTCAGGATCATCATCAGCAGGCCGAACAGGCCGATATATAGGGTGGTGGCAGCGATGGGGGTCATGGGCGTGTCCTTGTGAAGCCCGGCGACACTAGCGTGCTTCGCCTGAAGCGCCAGAGGTCGTCAGGCTACCACGCCCCGATATTCGGCGCGCTCGCCCAGGGCTCTTTCGGCGCTTGCGGTTTGCCCTTCTGGAGCAGTTCGACCGAGATGCCGTCCGGGGAGCGGATGAAGGTCATGCGGCCATCGCGCGGCGGGCGGGAGATGGAGACGCCGAGATCGGCGAAGCGCTGGGTGGCGGCGTAGATATCTTCGACCTGGTAGGCGAGATGGCCGAAATTGCGACCGCCGGAATAGTCCTTCTCGTCCCAGTTCCAGGTCAGTTCGATCATCGGGATATTGAGCGAGGTCGGCGAGGCGCCGGCGGGCACGCCGCCGCCGCGTTCGATGTCGGCCGGGGAAGCGAGGAAGACCAGCGTGAAGCGGCCTGCCTCATTGTCATAGCGCGTCACTTCGGCGAGGCCGAGGCCGTCGCAGAAGAAGCGCTTGGCGGCGTCGATATCGCTGACGCGCACCATGGTGTGCAGGAATTCAACGCTCATGAATTGGTCTCCCGGAGGGTGCGGATCACCTGCTTGAGGTTTGGCGGTGTAAGGGTGTGATAGCGGTGCATGGCCAGCGCGAGCAGGCCTACGGTGAGACCGAAGAAGGCCAGGAAGAAGCTGAACGTGTGGATCAGGGTGCCGACCTCGAACACGGGCGACTGGCCGGCGAGGCGCCAGAGGGCGTTCCACACCGTGTTGAACAGCGCGGACAACGGCGCCAGCAGCAAGGTGATGAAGGCGGCGCAGGCGTAGACATAGGTGCCGCGGCGCGGACCTTCGGCCCGCAGGTACAGGTCCGTGAATTCGGTTTCGTCGATCCCCTCCGGAAGCTCCCCCGCTTTCTGACGCGCCTTCAAAAGCTCCGGCGCGAAGGCTTTGGCCTGCTTCCAGCGCAGCGCGAGGTGGATACCCCAGGCGGCCACAGCGACAACGAGGGCGAGATAGACATACATGGCAGGCCGCTTTGTTCCGGGTTCGGCGCCCGGTGGCCCGTCAATTCAGGCCCGGTGCGCGCGTTCGTAGACAAGCATGGCGCGCTTTCGCGCCACACCCCAGTGATAGTTATGCAGCCGGCCATCGGCTGCAAGGGCCCGGTGGCAGGGGATGAACCAGCTGACGGGGTTGGCCCCGACCGCGGCGCCGACCGCGCGGGCGGCCTTGGGCGCGGAGATGGCCTGCGCAAGGGTCCCGTAGGTACGCGTCTCCCCGGCCGGAATGTCGAGCAGCGCCCGCCAGACCTGCCGCCGGAAGGGCGTGCCATAGAGGCAGACGGGCAGGGGCTCGCCCGCTTCAAATACGCGTGAGGCGAAGCGCTCGGCCTCGGCGTCATCGCGCCGGATCGCGGCGCCGGGATAGCGCGCGGCAAGGTCCGCGAAGGCGTCTGCTTCGCCCCGGCCCTGATGCTCGAAGCCGGTGCGGGCCGGGGCGCCCTCGTCGATGAAGCCGAGCGCGACGAGGCCGCGCGGCCCGATCAGCCAGGCGCCCAGCCCGAAGGGGGTCGGCGCGCGGCCAAGGATCAGGTCAGCGCCCTTGCCGCCCGCCTTGGCTTCGCCGGGGGTGAGGCCCTCATGGGCAATGAACAGGTCGTGCAGCCGGCCGGGACCGGACAGGCCCGTCTCCAGCGCCGCGTCCAGCACGGTGGCGCCGCGCCGCAGGAGATCGCCGGCCGCGCCATGCGCCAGGGCGCCCTGGTACTGCTTGGGGCTGATCCCGGCCCAGCGGGTGAACTCGCGCTGGAAATGGTGCGGCGAGAGGCCCATCGCAGCGGCGGCGGCTTCAAGGTCCGGCCAGTCCGGCCAGGTTTCGCCCAGCCAGTCGAGAGCTTTGGCCATCCGGTCATAAGCGCGGGCGCGTTCGTCGAGAGGGGCTTGTCCATCAAACATGGGCGTAAAATGCGCCCGCCCGGCGCGGCGCGCCACCCGTTTCTTGCGGCCTTTTCACCTCAAGCCTCTGTTTAGCTGCGCTGGCTGTCCTCGCGCGCCGCAGCCATTAAGGTTGCCGTCGATCAGACCTTTCAGGAGACCCAAGCGATGACCCAGGGATTTTCGACCCGCGCCATTCATGCCGGAACCGCGCCGGACCCGGTGACTGGCTCGCGCGCAACGCCGATTCATCAGACCACGTCCTATGTGTTCCGGGATTCCGACCATGCTTCGAAACTCTTTGCGCTGCAGGAGTTCGGCAACATCTACACCCGCATCGGCAACCCCACGACCGGCGCGCTTGAGGACCGGCTCGCAAACCTGCATGGCGGCACGGCGGCGGTGGCAGCCAGCTCCGGCCACGGCGCGCAGCTGCTTGCGCTGCATGTGCTGCTCGAGCCCGGCCGCAACGTAGTCGCTGCCAAACAGCTCTATGGCGGCTCGATCAACCAGTTCGCGCACGGATTCCGCAAGTTCGGCTGGGAAGTGAAGTGGGCCGACATCAACGACCCCGCCAGCTTCGAGGCGGCCATCGATGCCAACACCCGCGCGGTGTTCACCGAAAGCCTCGCCAATCCCGGCGGCATCGTCACGGATATCGAGGCGATCGCGAAGATCGCTGCGCGCCATGGCATTCCCTACATCGTCGATAACACGCTGGCCTCACCCTACCTCTGGCGCCCGCTGGAGCATGGCGCAAACATCGTGGTTGAAAGCCTCACCAAGTTCGTCGGCGGCCACGGCAACTCCATCGGGGGCATCGTCGTCGATGGCGGAAACTTTGACTGGCTGGCCCACAAGGCGAAGTTCCCGACGCTGACCACGCCGCAGGCTTTCTACAACGACCTCGTGTTTGGCGAGACCTTCGGCGCGCTGCCGCTCGGCCCTGACGGCGCCAACGTCAACATCGCGTTCGCGATTGCCGCGCGCGCCTTCAGCCTGCGCGACCTCGGCCCCGCGCTCTCACCCTTCAACGCCTTCATGATCCTCACCGGATCGGAAACCCTGCCGCTGCGGATGGACCGGCATAACGCCAACGCGCTTGCCGTAGCAAAACACCTGAAGGCCCATCCCAAGGTCGGCTGGGTTCGCTATGCGGGCCTGCCGGATGACCCCGGCCATACGCTGGCGAAAAAGTACCTGCCGAAAGGCGCCGGCGCTGTCTTCACCTTCGGCCTGAAGGGTGGTCATGCGGCCGGCGTGAAGCTCGTCTCTGCCGTGAAGCTGCTCAGCCACCTCGCCAACGTCGGCGACACCCGGTCGCTGATCATCCACCCGGCTTCCACCACGCATAGCCAGCTCAGCGACGCCCAGAAAGCTGCTGCTGGCGCGGCTGCGGATACGGTGCGCCTGTCGATCGGCATCGAGGATGTGGCCGACATCATCGCAGACCTCGACCAGGCACTTGCCAGTCTCTGAAGCTGACCATATTGCTGCTGTCCCCGGGCGATGAAGGCACGAGCCTTGCCGGGCCATAAACGGCCCGCGAGGCGGGTGAAGTCGGGGAGGCTTGAACCATGGCGGATGCCCGCAGCATTATCCTGCACGAATACCCGTCCTCGCCCTTTTCGGAGAAGGTGCGCCTCGCGCTGAAGCTCAAGAACCTCGCCTATGCGCGCGTCGAGCAGCCGGTGATCATGCCGAAGCCGGATCTCATTCCGCTGACCGGCGGATACCGGCGCATTCCCGTGTTGCAGATCGGCGCAGACATCTACTGCGACTCGGCCATCATCCTGCGCGAGATCGAGGCGCGTTATCCCCTCTATTCGCTCAAACTGCCCGGCCATGAAGGCATCGCCCAGATGGTGGCCGGCTGGGCGGATTCGCGCTGGTTCCAGTCTTCTGTCGCCGTGATCTTCGGGCACATGGGTGACAATGTGCCGGAAGCCTTCATCAAGGACCGCGAGCAGCTCTCGGGCCGGCCGTTCAATGTCGAGGGCATGAAGGCCGTCGCCCCGATGATGAAGGACCAATGGCGGGCGCGCCTGATGCTGATCGAGGAGCGTCTTGCCGGCGGCAAGGGCGCGGGCAGCGGCAACTATCTGATCGGCGCCAAGCCCGGCCTCGTCGATGTGCACGCGTACATGAACGTCTGGTGGATGAAGTCTGCCGTGCCGGAATTTGCAGATGCCTGTCTCGAGAACGCGCCGCTGACGGCGGCCTGGTACCGGCGCCTCGCCGAAGCGGAAGGGCAGGAGCCGGAGACGATCACCTCGAAGGAAGCCGTTGCGATTGCGAAGGATGCTGCGCCGCGCCTTGTCGCCGCGACCACGCGCAACGAGCCGCAGGAATTCTCGCCCGGCGAAAAGGTGGCGGTTGCGCCGGACGACTACGGCCAGGACTGGGTCGAAGGCGAACTGGTGCACGCCGACTCGCAGCGCATCATCGTGCGCCGGTTCACGCCGGAAGCCGAGACCATCCACGTCCACTTCCCGCGCGCCGGTTTCTGGGTCCGCCGCGTCTGAAGGGATTGCCAATACGGCTCGCAAGCGTAGGCTCCGCCCAAACATAAAGGGAGGAGACACCATGAAACGCATTCTGATCGCCGGCACGGCCTTGCTAGCGGCCTGCAGCAGCTTTTCCAGCGGCGAGGCCGAGGCGCCCGCAGCGGCCACGGCGAAGACCGAGATCAAGTCCGAAGGCTGGTACCCGTCGCGCTACGGCGCCGAGGACCGGCTGGGCGCGATGAACAATCTCTCCGAAGCCAAGACCGCCGAGGCGGCGCGCCTGATCAAGACCGGCAAGACCTACGCGCTGGGCCAGGTGACGGGAAAGAAGACGCCGGCCTATGGTCCGCGTACGTTCAACATGACGGTTCTTCAGTTGTCGGACGGTTCGGGCACGCCGCTCGGCGAGAACAAGGCAGTCGGCAACGACGATCTCGTCAACACCTATGTCGGTATCGGCAGCCAGCTCGACGGACTTGGCCATATGGGCATCGACCATCGCTACTATAACGGCGTGCCGGTTGCGGACTTCGTCACCACGGGCGGGCTCACGCAATATGGCACGCACACGCTGCCGCCGGTCGCGACGCGCGGCGTTCTGCTCGACATGACAAAGACCTTCGGCGATCCGGTCGCCGCCGGCACCGCGTTCAACCGCGCCGAAATCGAAGCTGCCGCCAAGGCCGCGGGCGTCACCATCGGCAAGGGCGATATCGTGCTCTTCCACACCGGCACGATGAAAGCCTCGGAAGGCGCGAGTACGCTTTCGCCGGTCGAGCCCGGTCTCGGCGTGGAAGGCGCGCAATACCTCGCCGATCTTGGCGTCGTCGCCATCGGCGCCGATACATGGGCGCTGGAAGTGATCCCGTTCGAGAAGGAGACGCGCCCGTTCGACGTGCACCTGACGCTGCTGGCGAAGAACGGCGTCTACATCCTCGAGAACATGGTGACGACCGAACTTGCGGCGGACGGCGTGACGGAATTCTTCTTCACGCTGGGTGCGCCCCGGCTTGAAGGCGCGGTGCAGGCGATCGTGAATCCGGTAGCAATCCGCTGAACCTTTACCCTCTCCCGTTTGCGGGAGAGGGCAGCAGGTTACGCCCTCAGGAACGGCACGATGTCCGCCACCAGTGTCTCGGACATCTTGTCCGCGAGATCGTGGCCCCATTTGGGATAGGACTTGAACACGGCGCCGGGAATGCGCCGCGCGATGTCCTGACCTGCCGCCGGTCGGATCAGGGGGTCGTCGGCGCCGTGCAGCACCAGCGTCGGCGCCGTCACGCTCCCGAGGCGTTCATGCCAGCGCGGCGTGCCGAGAATGGCCGCATACTGCCGCATCGCGCCGAACGGCCGGTCGGATCGGTGGAAATCCTCGATCGTCCGTTGCCGGATGAGTTCGGCGCTGTTGCGCAGGTCGGGATGCGAGCCGATGGCATGCTGCGTGCTGACCGCAATCGCAGACACGGCCTCCGGCGTGCGGGCCGCCGGCACAGCCGTCAGCGCCGCCATGGCTTCAGGCGTTGACGGCGGCAAGGACGGGTCCCCCGAAGATGTCATCACGGGGATCAGTTTGCGCACCTTGTTGGCATGATCCAGCGCCATGTGCTGCGCGATCATCCCGCCCATCGACACACCGAGGATATCGGCCTTGTCCACGCCCATTGCGTCCAGCAGGCCGGCGGCATCGGCCGCCATGTCTTTGACCGTATAAGGAACAAGCTTGCTTGCATCCTGCCCGGTCATTGCGGCCGTGAGCACCTCCATCGGGGAGGGCGGGGTGTATTGCGTGAACTCGGTGGAGAGGCCGACATCCCGGTTGTCGAACCAGATGACGCGGAAGCCCGCATCCGCCAGCCCGCGCTTCAGCCCTTCCGGCCAGCGCGTCATCTGCAGCGCAAAGCCCATCACCAGCAGGATCGCGGGATCCTGCTCGCTGCCCAGCGTCTCGTACTCGATCTCGATCCCGTTCGCTTTCGCCCGTGCCATGCGTCATCCTCCCTGTGTGCCGGGCATCCTAGATCAATTCACGACCGCCCGGAAAACGAAAAACGCCGCCTCCTTGCGGAAGCGGCGCTGATTTCAGGTCCGGCGAGCCCGGATCAGAAGTTGAAGGTCGCTTTCGTGTAGACGAAGCGGCCCGAATAACCGAACGGCGAGTAGGTCGAGAACGGCGTGTTGCCGGTTCCGTTCAGGGCGATCGGCGCGGCATCCGGATACTCGTCCAGGATGTTGTCGGCGCCGACGGCAAGGGTGACCTTGTCGTTCCATGTATAGCGCGCTTCCAGATCGAGGATCGTCTTCGGCGAGAGCGTGTAGTCAGTCGGGGCCGTGGTGCCCGGCACCAGGACTTCACCGTAGCGCACCGCGCGGAAGGTTGCCTCGAACGGCCCATGCTCCCAGTTCACCTGCCCGGTGAACTTGTCCTTGGGCGCGCCCTCCTCGAGGGTCAGCACGTTGACGCGGCCGAACAGGACCGGAGCCGGCGACAGACCGGCCAGCACCGGAATGGCGGGCACTTTGGTGACTTCGGTCTTGTTGAAGTTTGCGCCAAAGGTGGTGCTGAACGTGCCGAAAGCGGTTTCCGGGAAGGCGTAGTTCGCGATCACGTCCACGCCTGTTGTCTCGGTATCGACGCCGTTCAGGAAGAAGCGGCCGCCACCGGAGCCGATGAAGCCCTGCGATTGAAGGAAGGCACGGACGTTCGCGGCCGTCAGGTTTTCCGAAAGCACGATCCGGTCAGTGACCTCGATCATGTAGGCGTCGACCGTCAGGTTGAAGGAACCTGCCTGGTAGACTGCGCCCACAGCAAAGTTGGTCGACTTTTCGGCATCGAGGCTCTCGGAACCGAGAGCCTGTGCGATCGGGTCATCCACACGGAAGGTGGTGATGTCGAAAGGCACGCCGTTGATGAAGTTGGTCGAGGTCGTGGTGAAGAACTGCTGCTGTAGCGAGGGAGCACGGAAGCCGTTCTGGACCGAGCCGCGCACCGCGAAGCTGTCCGTCAGGTCATAACGGGCGGCCAGCTTGCCGGTCACGGTTTCGCCGAAGTCGGAGTAGGATTCGGCGCGCACGGCGCCCGACACCAGAAGCGCGTCCGTGACATTGGCTTCAAGGTCAACGTAGGCGCCAAACGCGGTGCGATCTTCTTCCAGCTCGTTCTCCGGACGGAAGCCGGGGAAAACCTGCGAGCCGGACGCCGTGACGCCGCCGCCGGGCAGCAGCACGCCGCCATTGCGGTAGGAATCCGGCTCGCCGGCAAAGATTTCGTAGCCTTCGCTTCGGGCTTCAACGCCCCAGGCCACGTTGAGTTCAGAGGCAAGGCCGTCGACGGCGAAGCCTTTCACCATGCTCAGGGCACCGACGAGTTGGTTATGCTCGAAACCACCGGCATCGAATTCCGTGCCGGACGCCGGACCGAGCGAGCGGTTCAGCGTGTTGATGATGTCGAATTCCATCTTGTTGCTGCCATAGCCGAGCGAGGCATCGGCGTCCCAGCCGGCCCAATCGAACCGCATGCCGCCAAGGGCAGAAAAGTCCGTGGTCACCGGGTTGATCTGCGGCAGGAAGCCGTTCGGGTAAATCTGGATCGTGTTGCGATCATCGAGCGGGCGGCGGAAGAAGCCGGCCGAGATCGTTTCGCGGTCTTAGAAGCTCGCCCAGCCATACAGCTCGGCGGCGCCGAGGTCGTATCCGGCATTGGCGAAGAAGCTGAGCTGTTCGAGTTCCGGCTCGCCGGTCCAGGCGTTGAAGCGGCCGATGATGGCTTCGCTCGCCGGCTGGCTGCCCGGGTACTGCTGGCGCACGTCATAGCCACTGCGCTCGGTACGTCCCTGGTCCTTGTATTCGCCGGTGACGGTGAGGAATCCGTCCTCGCCCAGCGCAAAGCCTTTCCAGCCGGCCACGGTATAGGTTCGGCCATCGGAGCGCTCGCGGGAGACCGAACGGCCAGGATCAGGAACGCCGGGCGTTGTCGGCAGGGCGACAGGCACGGTGTACTCGGTTTCGCGCCAGCCATAGCTGGCAGAGACCGCGCCGCCTTCGGCCGCTTCGCGCAGGCGCACGTTGACCACGCCGGCAATGGCGTCCGAGCCGTAGAGCGCCGAGGCGCCGTCGCGCAGGACTTCGACGCCGCCGACGGCGAGGTTAGGGATCGTGTTGAGGTCAACCGCAGAGGCGCCGCGACCGATGGTGCCGTTGACGTTGACGAGCGCGGCGGTGTGGCGGCGCTTGCCGTTGACGAGCACGAGGGTCTGGTCCGGCGCCAGGCCGCGCAGAGCGGCGGGGCGAACCGAGTCGGTGCCGTCGGCGAGGGCAGGGCGGGGGAAGTTCAGCGAAGGCAGGTTGACCGACAGCGCCTGGTTCAGTTCGCCGACGCCGATGTTCTGGATGGCTTCAGCCGAAACCACATCGACCGGAGCGGCGGTATCCAGCGCCGACCGGTTGGCGACGCGCGTACCCACGGTGACCACCGTTTCCAGCGTGCGGGCGTCTTCCGCCGCCGTGGTGTCTTCCTGCGCCCATGCCGCTGAGGCCCCGGCTGATACAGCGACCGAGGCCGCTGCGGCGAGAAGGAGTGTCTTGAACTTCATGCTATCCGCTCCGTGAGTATGAGAAATGGGCTGGGCCCGCGATTTTTTTGTGTTTGCCCTTTGTAACCGTAAGGTGTGGATTGAGCGCGGAGCAACAATGAAGCAGGACTGAGGTCACATTTAAGTTCGGCTTTTGTTGTATTTCAGTCACATTTTCGCATTTTGGGTGAGTTTTGACCATGAATCGACGTTTATGCCTCATCACCGGCGCCTCGGCCGGTATCGGCGCCGAGTTCGCCCGCCAATATGCGGAGCTCGGTTGGAACCTGGTGCTGACCGCCCGGCGCGAGGATCGGCTGCAGGCGCTGGCGGATGAAATCCGTACACGGCATACTGTCGATGTGACCGTCATCGCCGAGGACCTCGCCGACCCTGCGGCGCCCGCGCGTCTCGTGGCGGCGCTGGACGGGAAAGGCCTTGCGGTCGATGCGCTCGTCAACAATGCTGGATATGGCCTTCCGGGGACCTTCTTCTCCACGACATGGGAAGATCAGGCGGCGTTCCTGCAGGTGCTCTACACGGCGCCGATCGAGTTGACGCACCGGCTGCTGCCCGGGATGGCGGCGCGCAAGTATGGCCGCATCATCAACGTCGCGTCGCTCGCCGGTTATGCTGCCGGCAGTGCGGGCCACACGCTGTATGGCAGCGTGAAGGCCGGCCTGATCAAGTTTTCGGAGAGCATCAATGCTGAATGCGAGGCGCTCGGGCATGCGGATCTTTATTGCACGGCGCTTTGCCCGGGCTTCACGTTCAGCGAATTCCACGACGTCAACGGCACGCGCGAGGCGACCAAGCAGATGCCGCAATGGCTGTGGATGGAGGCGGCGCCCGTCGTCGCGGCGGGCATCGAGGCGGTCAACCGCGGCCAGCCGGTAGTGGTCCCTGGCGGCGCCAACAAGATGCTGGCGACGCTGACCCGCATCCTGCCGGAACCCCTCGGCCGGGCAATGGTCCGCGCCCAGTCCTCCCGCTACCGCCGGATGGACTGAGCGCACAAAAAAGCGGCCCCTCCGTCTGGAAGGGCCGCCTGTGGGTACGTGGACGGATCAGCGGCGCGCGTAGCGCTGGCGGATACGGACCGGTTCATCGTCGGTCGCCGGGGGTTTGTCTTCGTCTTCCGCTTCGGCGGCGATTGTGTCCGCCTCGTCGTCTTCGAAGGCTTCGATGTCGTCGATCTCTTCGGCGTCCGCTTCGTACTCGAGCTCTTCGTCGTCCTCGAGCAGGACCTCGTCAGCCTCGTCTTCCTCGGCGTCGAGTTCTGCCGCCTCGTCCAGCTCGTCCTCGATCTCTTCCTCGAGCAGGAGGTCCTCGTCGTCTTCCTCGATTGCTTCTTCGGCTTCCAGCATCCGGGCCCGGATCCGATCAGCGGTCGGGGTCGTGTCCTCGCTGCGCCAGTCGCTGGCCCGGCGGCGGGTGATCACGGGGCCGTCTTCTGACAGCACACGGTCCGGATTGCGGCGTTCGACAAAGGCCGGCTTTGCCGCTTCGGCAACCACCGGCCTGCGCACGGCGGGCGGCTCATAGGCCGTGTCCTGAACCTCGCTCGCGGCGGCGCCGAAAAACAGGTTCCAGTAGGTCTCGACGATGTCCGCGCGCAGGTCCAGCTTGCGCAGGCGGCGGCGTTCGGACCATCTGGTCAGCTTGACGCCTTCGATCTGGTAGCGGCGCCCGCCGACAGGTTCTCCGTATCCGGAGTAAGCCTTCGGCGCGCCGCGGCGTTGTTCGAACATAAGCTCGCTGGTGCCGCGTGCCTGGTTGCCGGCGCCGTCTGGCATCAGGCTGCGATAGGCGTGGAACAGCACAGGCCCGTCGAGCTTGGTATACTCGACCATCCGGTTGCTTTCGATCTCGCTCTCCTGGTTGAGGCTGTAACCGGAGAGGTCATAGCCCGCGCCGGCGGGGCGGATGTTAAGCACGGTCAGCCGCTCGCTTCCCGAAGGTCCGCGCTCGGCCTGCAGCCATGTGCCCTCGACAAAGTGCCGGCCCAGCACCATCCGGCGCAGGAAGGGCAGCTGGAACAGGGCGGGGAAGACGGCTTCCGAGAGCGTCAGGAAGGCGACGACCGACAGCAGGGCAGCGACACCCACAAAGGCGGTGTAGGCAGCTGTCACGCCGCCGGTGGCGGCGGCGATCATCCCGGCCAGCAGCGGCCAGACGGCGCACAATCCGCCCGCGATCAGCGCGGCAGCGGCGGTGTTCGAGATCAGCCTGAATCGAGAATAGGGGGTCATCCGGCGGGCGGCTCCTGAAAGATTCGCTATGATGTTTGATTGAATTAGGGCTTCTGGCACCAACATTCTGTTAATAAACTGAGGGTT
>JBBSDJ010000087.1:0-11999 GCA_038249555.1 Caulobacterales bacterium | reverse complement strand
TCTTCTCGCCGCCGGAGAAGCCGACATTCACCGGCCGCTTCAGCATCTCGGGATCAAGGCTCAGCACCTTGGCAATCTCGCGGGATTTCTTGATGAAGTCCGGCGCTGAAATCTCGGTCTCGCCGCGCGCCTTGCGCTGCGCGTTCATTGCGGTGCGCACGAAGGTCATCACCGGTACGCCGGGAATCTCCACCGGATACTGGAAGGACAGGAACAGGCCGGCGGCCGCGCGTGCTTCCGGCTCCAGCGCCAGAATGTCCGCGCCGTTCAGCGTCGCGCTGCCCCCGGTGACGGCGTAGCCTTCGCGGCCCGTCAGCACATAGGAGAGCGTGGATTTGCCCGCGCCGTTCGGGCCCATGATGGCGTGGACTTCGCCGGTGGGAACGGCAAGCGAAAGGCCGTTGAGGATGGTTTTCGCATCCTCGTCTTCGCCGACGGTGGCAGTCAGGTTTTCAATCTTCAACATGCCGGGGATTTAGGGCGCCCCGGGGCGATTTGAAAGCACAAAGCGGAGTTTGCCGCAGGCGCAATACGGGTTTCCCCGGATTTCAGGCGGCCACAGCAATCAGCGGCGCCAGAAATACGGCAACGCAGATCGCGGCCAGGGCGGCGAGTTCTTTCAACATGGCTTCCTCCGAACGGCTCGCGGCGGCCGCTTCGGGAGGAAATGCAGCAAGTTCCGGGCCGGATCAGCCCGGGAGGGCGGGCACGGTCTGGCAGAAGGGCGCGGGGTCCACGCCTTCGGCGACCCTGATAACCTCGCAGGCTGGCACAGTCAGGGGCGGCTCGCCGGGTTCGGGGTCTGCCCGGTTAACCACGGCGGCGATCTCTTCGAGGGCGCCGTTGGACACGCGGAAATAGCCGGTTTCCCATTCCGAGGCGCTGGAGCGTCCCGAAGCGGCAATCAGGCCTTCCGGCGTGTGTCCGATACTGACACCGCCCAGTTCGCCGGCGCGGAAGAACAGGCCGTCTGCGCCTTTCAGCCAGACCGCGTAGCTCGTGTTCACGTTGCCGGTCAGCAGCGGCACCATGATGTCGACCGCGCCGTCCCCGTCGATGTCCTCGACATAGGGATAGGTGTAGGCGCCCGTCGCGGTCTCATCGATCAGCTGCAGCGACGTGGCGTCTGCGGCCATGAGTTCAACGCGCAGCGTGCCTTCGCCGTCCGTCATCGGATCGGACGACACAAATACGGCAGGCTCGCCGGCGCCCAGATCGATCTTGCAGAGATCGATTTTCGGAATCATCGTGCCGGTCGCCGCCTCGGCCACGGCGCAGGTCGGCGTGGCCGCCTCGGTTGCCGCAGCCGCGGTTTCATCCGCCGCCGGAGCAACCTCGGCTGCCGGCGTACACGCGGCGGCCATCACCAAGGCAAGTCCCGCAATTCCCGATTTCATCATTATCCCACACTACCTTCCAGGCTGACTTCCAAAAGCTTCTGCGCCTCGACGGCGAATTCCATCGGCAGTTCCTGCAGCACGTCGCGCACGAAGCCGTTGACGAGCAGGGCGACGGCCTGCTCCTCGCCGATGCCGCGCTGGCGAACGTAGAAGAGCTGGTCCTCGGAAAGCTTCGTCGTCGTCGCCTCATGTTCCAGCTGCGCATCGGCGCGGCGGTTCTCGATATAGGGCACGGTATGCGCGCCGCATTTGTCGCCGATCAGCAGGCTGTCGCACTGCGTGAAATTGCGTGCGCCTTCGGCTTTCTTGTGGATCGAGACGAGGCCGCGATAGGTGTTGTCGGACTTGCCGGCCGAGATGCCTTTCGAGATGATCCGGCTCTTTGTGCGCTTGCCGAGGTGGATCATCTTGGTGCCGGTATCGGCCTGCTGGCGGCCATTGGTCACCGCGATGGAGTAGAACTCGCCGACGCTGTCATCGCCGCGCAGCACGCAGGACGGATACTTCCAGGTGATCGCCGACCCGGTTTCCACCTGCGTCCAGGAAATCTTGGAGCGCGCGCCGCGGCAATCGCCGCGCTTCGTCACGAAGTTGTAGATGCCGCCCTTGCCGTCCTCATCGCCCGGCCACCAGTTCTGCACGGTCGAGTATTTGATCTCGGCATCATCCAGCGCGACCAGTTCGACCACCGCGGCATGCAGCTGGTTCTCGTCGCGCATCGGCGCAGTGCATCCTTCGAGATAGGAGACGTAGGCGCCTTCATCGGCAATGATCAGTGTACGTTCGAACTGGCCGGTGCTTTCCGCGTTCATGCGGAAATAGGTCGACAGCTCCATCGGGCAGCGCACACCCTTCGGCACATAGACGAACGTGCCATCCGAGAAGACGGCCGTGTTCAGTGTCGCAAAGTAATTGTCAGTCGCTGGAACAACCGTGCCGAGATATTTGCGCACCAGCTCCGGATATTCATGCACGGCTTCGGAGATCGACATGAAGATCACGCCGGCCTTCTTCAGCTCCTCGCGGAACGTCGTCGCCACGGAAACGGAATCGAACACCGCGTCCACGGCAATGCGCGGCTTCTCGCGCGCCGTGGCGGCCGTCTCAGCCGCACCTTCGACGCCGAGCAGCACTTCCGCCTCGCGCAGCGGGATGCCGAGCTTGGCATAGGTGTCGAGAATTTCCTTCGGCACCTCGTCGATCGACTTGTACTTCGCGGCGTTCTTCGGCGCCGCGTAATAATAGAAGGCCTGGTAGTCGATCTTCGGATAGTTCACCCGCGCCCAGACCGGCTCTTCCATCGTCAGCCACCGGCGATAGGCATCGAGGCGCCATTCCAGCAGCCATTCCGGCTCGCCCTTCTTGGCGGAGATGAAGCGCACCGTGCTTTCCGAAAGGCCCTTCGGCGCAAACTCCATCTCGATATCGGTGACAAAGCCAGCCGAATAGTTCTCGGACTCGAGCCGCTTCGCCGCCGCGACCGTGCCCGCGTCGATGCCATCCTTCACCTTCACTTCGGTGCAGGTCTCGTCGTGCTCATCCATGCCGCCGCAGCAATCCATCACGCGGTTTCCTTCAGTACGGTTCTCCGGGCGGCCTCGAGCCAGGCGTCCGCGACGCGCTCGAAGTCTTCCGGCTTGGTATCCCAGCCGAAGCTGGTGCGAATGGCCGATTCCGCAAGGGCGTCATCTGCGCCCATCGCGAGCAGGACGAGCGAGCGCTTCACCTTGCCCGACGAGCAGGCCGAGCCCGCCGAAACGCACACCCCCGCGAGATCAAGCGCCATCACCTGTGTTTCCGCCCGGAAACCCGGGCGGGCGAAATTGGAGGTGCCCGCAAGGCGGGGCGAACCTTCGCCGATCACGGTGACGCCGCCGTCGTCTTTCAGCCGCGCTTCCATAGCGTCGCGGGGCTTTGCCAACGCGGCGTACTTCGCCAAGTCGCGCACGGCTGCCTCGGCGGCTGCGCCAAAGCCGGCGATACCCGCCACGTTTTCCGTGCCCGAACGCAGTCCCCGCTCCTGCCCGCCGCCATATTGCAGCGCCTTGAGCGGCGCGCCCGCCCGGTGCCAAAGCGCGCCCACGCCCTGCGGCCCGCCGATCTTGTGCGCCGAAAGCGCAATGTAATCAGCGCCCAGCAGCGCCGCATTGACCTGAACCTTGCCGAACGCCTGCACTGCGTCACACACGGTCAGACCGCTGGCCGCGCGCACGAGCGCTGCGGCCTCTGCCACGGGCTGCAGGGTGCCCGTCTCGTTGTTCGCCAGCATCAGCACCAGAATGGGCGTGCCCTTCAGATCGCGGTCCCAGGCCGCCAGCCGGGCGCCCAGATCAGCGAGGTCAACCTGTCCGTCCGTACCCACATAAGCCGTCTCCACCGGTACACCGGCATAGGCCGCCGCCTTGCTGGCCGCCTCGTGCTCGATGGCGGAAACGATCAGCGTTGCCTTGCCGTCCAGAGCCAGGACGGCGCCCTGGATGGCCAGTGCCAATGATTCCGTGCCCCCGCTGGTAAACAGGATGTCCGCGGCCCGTGAGCCGATGGCCGCGCCGATCTGGCCCCGGGCCTTCTCGACGACGGCCCGCGCGGCCCGGCCGGACTGGTGCACCGACGACGGATTCGCCGCGCCCAGCGCCAGCGCTGCAAGGACAGCGTCCCGGGCTTCCGGCCGCATCGGGGCGGTGGCGTTATAGTCGGCATAGATCATGGCTTCTTATATAGGCTTTTCCGGCCGAGGCCGCACCCTGCAGAAAAATTTGCATTTCGCGGCCGATTTGGCCTATCTCGCCCGCTTCACTTGAAAACAGCCGAGGATCAGATGGCAGAAATCATCATTCCGGGCCCGCAAGGGCGGATCGAAGCGCGTTATACCGAGCCGCCATATCCGGGCGCGCCGATCGCGCTGATCCTTCATCCGCACCCGAAAGCAGGCGGAACCATGCAGGATCCGGTCACGATCATGCTTTACCAGCTGTTCGAACGGAACGGTTTCGGCGTGCTGCGCTACAATTCCCGGGGCGTTGGTCGTTCACAGGGCGTGTATGATCAGGGCATCGGCGAGCTCGAAGATGCCGCCTATGTGCTCGACTATGTCGAGAACCTCTCGGAAAGCCCCCGCCTCGTCTGGTGCGCCGGCTATTCCTTCGGCGCCTGGATCACGCTGCAGCTGCTGATGCGCCGCCCGGAAATCGATGGTTTCCTCGCCATCTCGCCGCCGGCCAACCACTACGACCTGTCCTTCCTCGCCCCCTGCCCGGCCTCGGGCCTGATCGTGGCGGGGGACGCCGATTCCATTGCGACGCCGGAAGATGTCGAACGGGCGCTGTCGAAGGTCCGTGTCCAGAAGGGTCACAAGGTCGAGCGCGCCAAGATCAAGGGCGCCAACCACTTCTACGTGGACAAACGCGAAGAATTGCTCGGCGTCTGCGAGGAATACCTGGTCCGCCGCCTCGATGAAGCCGAGAACAAGCTGCGCCTCGAGGCCGAAGAAGGCGTCGATGCGGACGTGGTCGAGGACGAAGACGACTTCGAAGAATAGGACTGGCCGGCATGGCAGAGATCAGGTTCGCGGATGAACGGGATACGGAAACGATTCTCCGGTTCATCCGCGCTCTCGCCGAGTATGAAAAGCTGTCAGATGTATGCGTTGCCGATGCAGAGTCGCTTCGCGAGAGCCTCTTTGGCGTGCGATCCTATGCCGAAGTGTTGCTGATCGAGGACCGAAACGGACCGCAAGGCTTCGCCCTCTTCTTCCACAATTTCTCGACTTTTCTCGCCAAGCCGGGCCTCTATCTGGAAGACCTGTTCGTCGACCCGGCCCAGCGCGGAAAAGGCTACGGCAAGGCTCTTCTGAAACGGCTTGCCGAAATCGCCGTCGAGCGCGGCTGCGGCCGGCTCGAATGGTCGGTGCTCGACTGGAACAAACCGTCCATCGAGTTCTACGTCTCCCTCGGGGCCAAGCCGATGGACGAATGGACGATCTACCGGCTCGAGGGCGACAGCCTGACCGGTCTCGCCCGCAGCTAGAGAAAAATCTGCCCGCCGGTTATCGCCTTGGGCACGCCGGTCGTCATCGGCCAGCTGAGGGGCAAGTCCCGCATGCGGCGTGCGGCGAGGTAAGCGAAGGCTTCCGCCTCGATCGAGTCGCCGCGCCAGCCTCCTTCTTCGGCTGACATCAGCTTGCAGGACAAGGCTCCGCGCAGCGCGGCCATCAGCGCCGGATTGTGCCGGCCGCCGCCGCAGGCGATCACGCGTGCGGGTTTCTCGGGGAGCTGATCAATGCCAGCAGCGACGGCTGCGGCCGAAAAGGCCGTCAGGGTCGCGGCGCCGTCTTCCAGCGACAGGCCCTCGGCCATGCCGGCGTTGAAGTCATACCGGTCGAGCGATTTGGGGAGTTTCTCCGAGAACCAGGAATGGCTCATCAGCCGCGCCAATCGGGCCGTGTCCACCTTTCCCGCCAACGCGAGCTTGCCTCCGGCATCGTGCGTGCCCTTGCCGTGGCGTTCCACCCATTCGTCGATCGGCCCGTTGGCCGGGCCGGTGTCGCAGGCGATCAGGGTGCCATCGGCGAGACGCGCAGTGATGTTGGCCACGCCGCCGAGGTTCAGCACGACCGCCGCCTCGCCGCCGAGCCGGGTCATCAGCGCGCCGTGATAGGCCGGCGCCAGCGGCGCGCCCTGGCCGCCCGCCTCGACATCGGCCGAGCGGAAGTCGCACACCAGCGGCACGCCGATCACATTGCGCAGGCTGAAGGGATCCACCAGCTGCAGGGTCGCACCCTTCTGGCCGGGGGTCGCGCGCCGGTGCAGCACAGTCTGCCCGTGGACGCCGGCCAGTAGCGGGGCCGGCGCCCGGGCGGGCGAGGTCAGCAGCATCCAAGCCTCGTAGTGCGTGCGCGTGATGACTTCCAGAGCCGCCCGGAACGGCGCTTCCGGGATCGGCCCCGTCCAGTTCCAGACCCTGGCGGCGTCGGTCGCGGCCTGCAGGATCGCCCGTTCCTGCACCGAATACTTGCGTTCCACCGCCGGACCAAAGTCGGTGACTTTCTCCCCGTCCGTCAGGATCATGGCGGCGTCCACCGCGTCCAGCGAGGTGCCGGACATGAAGCCGGCGACCCAGACCGGAACGGGCTCCGGCGATGTTTTTTCCGTGGGTGTGTTCAAGCTGGGGTCTTTCCATGATAGGCGCGCGTCTGCTCCACGGAGACACAAGAACATGAGCGAATACAAGTCGGAATTCCTGCGCGAGCTCAGCTGGCGCGGCTTCATCAAGCAGGCCACCCACCCGGCCGAGCTTGACAGCTACTGCATGGCAGGGGTTCCGGTGGCCTATGTCGGCTATGACGCGACGGCGACCAGCCTGCATGTCGGCAACATGGTGACGATCATGATGCTGCGGCACTTCCAGAAGTGTGGCGGCAAGCCCATCGTGCTCATCGGCGGCGGCACAACCAAGGTGGGCGACCCGACGGACAAGGACAAGTCGCGTCCGATCCTGACCGACGCGCAGATCGCCTCCAACATCGAGGGGATCAAATCGGCCTATGCGAAGTACCTGAAGTTCGGCGATGGCCCGACCGACGCCGTCATGGTCAACAACGAAGATTGGCTGGGCAAGCTCGGCTACATCGACCTGTTGCGGGAAATTGGCACGCACTTCACCATCAACACGATGATCAAGCAGGAAACGGTCGCTCGCCGACTCGAGTCCGAGCAACCCTACACTTTCCTCGAGTTCAACTACCTGCTGATGCAGTCCTACGACTTCTTCGAACTTTTCCGTTCACGGAACTGCCGCGTTCAGTTTGGCGGCTCGGACCAGTGGGGCAACATCGTCGGCGGCGTCGACCTCATCCACAAGGTGGCGGGTGGATCGGCGTTCGGTCTCACCTGTCCACTGATCACCACCGCGTCGGGCGCCAAGATGGGCAAGACGGCCGACGGCGCTGTCTGGCTCAATGCGGACCGCAAGAGTCCCTACGAATTCTGGCAGTTCTGGCGCAACACCGAAGATGCGGATGTCGGACGGTTCCTGCGGCTGTTCACGGAATTGCCGCTCGACAAAATTGTCCAGCTGGAAGCTCTGCAGGGCGCCGAGATCAACGACGCGAAGATCGCGCTCGCCAACGCCGCGACAGCGCTGCTGCACGGCGAAGCGGCGGCCAAGGAAGCCGAAGCTGCGGCAAAGGCCGTGTTCAGCGCGGGTGCGTCATCCGACTCCCTGCCCACCGCCCTTGTTCCGCAGGCGGAGCTTGATGCCGGCATGCTGGTCGCAGCAGCCTGCACGGCGGCAGGTCTGTCGAAATCGAACGGTGAAGCGCGCCGCCTGATCGAACAGGGCGCTATTCGTGTCAATGATGACGCGGTCACCGATCCGAATGCGAAAGTCTCTTCGGCTGATCTGAAGGATGGGGCGATCAAGATTTCGGCCGGGAAGAAACGGCATGCGCTGATCAAGGTGGGGTAACGCCCCCTCCGTCTCGCGCCAAAGGCGCGAGACGGAGGGGGCAAACTTACAGGCACCTCAAAACGTCTCGTCCTTGATCGGAGGCAGTTCCTTCGGAAGCGGCGCGTCCGGGGCGCGGGGTTTGGCTTCCGGGATTTTCGTGTCCGAGGGATTCTCGAAGATGCGGCGGATGACGCCTGGTGCCAGCGCCGAGAGCGGGTTGACCGAGACGTTCGCTTTGTCGAGCTTGCCGCGCACGCCGTATGTCAGCGAGAATACGCCCTCCCCGTCGCGGCCGACGACCAGGTCGCCCAGGATCGGGATTCCTCCGAGGGCGGAGTTCATGCCGAAGCTTGGCACCAGCACGCCGTCGATCTCGATATCGGTCGTCCTGGAATCGATGAAGCCGCTGGCCGTCAGGCCCAGCGCCGGCCCCTGCGCCTTGGCGCCGTTGATGATGTAGCGCCCGCCGGAAATCTTTAGCGGCAAATCGATCCGGCTGAACATCACGCCGTCGCCGCCCAGCGTATCGGCGAGGCCGCGCAGCGAGGCGAGCGAGAGGATCTGTGTCAGGAACGGCGCGTCGCTCATCCGCGCATCCGATATCTTCACCATCAGGTTGGCCGGCGTCGCCGCCTGCTCGAGCGTGCCGTTGATCTCCACCGTGCCGCCCGAGATGAAATCCGTGTTCAGGAACGCGTTCGCGAGGAAGCCCGCGTCGCCGGAGGTGACGCTTAGGCGCGCTGGCCCGCTGCCGCTTGCATCGATCGAGGCGACCAGTGGCGCGCCATCGCCTGCGATTCCGTTTGCGGTCACTGTTTCGAGACCGGTCCGGTTGGTCATCAGCACCAGCTCGGCGCTGCGCAGGTCCAGCCCGGGCCGAAGGGTCAACCGGTCCACCGCCGCCGTCAGGGTCATCGGCGAGCCCGCCTTGCCCTCTTCGCCGCCAAGCCCGCCGAGCCCCGGCATCAGGCCGGAAATGTCGAGATGCTTGCCGCCCAGCGTCAGGATGATCTGGTCCGCTGCGCCCCGGCTCATCTTGCCGTTCACGTCCGCCACGTTCCGGAAGAAAGCGCGGCGCAGGTCAGCGGAGACGAGCCGCGAATCGGACGCGCGCAGGGTGAAGTCGCCGTCGAGCGCTGCGCCGTCGGCGGTGAACTTGACCTTGGACGTCATGTTCTCGCCGGCACGCGCGTAATTGATGGTGGCGTTCGAGGCGCCGCCGCGCGGCTTCAGCCAGCCGATCTCGGCGACATCCAGCCGGGCGTCCTTGAAGTCCGCCTGCACGAGGGCGGTCTCCAGATCCGCGCCTTCGAGCGTGGCCTTCACGTCGATGGGCGCCTCGCCGGTCATGTAGGCGCGCCCCAGGAGGCCGAAGCCGTTGAGGAAGTCTGCCGTCATCACGCCCGTCGCCGTCAGGTCCGCCGGCTTGCCGTCGTCCGCGAAACTGTCCTTCCAGACGAAGTCCACGGGTGACGGGCCGAGGCTGCCCTGTCCGGTCATGACGATGCCGTTCTGGTCGAGGTTCACCTTCAGCGCGCCGCCGGTCAAATCGAACCCGAACGCCGCGCCCTTGAGGCCGCCATTGCGGACGGTGCCGAAACCGGTGAAACGCATGTCCTCGTAGGCGACGTCATCGCGCGCCGGGCGGAACATCTCGTAGGTCATTTCCGCATCGCCGGAGACCCGCGCCGGATCCAGATCAAACTCCAGGCGCGATTCTGCCAGTGTACGGACGATATTGCGCGCCGGGCCCCGCCCCTTTGCGAACACGCGGAACTCCTTGCCGCGCGGATTGAAGGCGGGAAAATCGACCAGCCCTTCGCTGACCACCCAGCCCCCATACTCGGCCTTGTCGAGCACGACCTTGAAACTGTTGCCGGTCAGCCGGCCGGTGCCGCTGGCATTCTCAACCGCCGGCAGATCGTCGAGAAATTTCACCTGCGCGCCGTCCACTGCGAAGGTGACTTCGAGGTCGGTATCGCGCAGGTGGCCTTCCGCGAAGCTGTCGCGCTGCAGGGTGACGCGCCCCTTGGCACCGCGCGCCGTGCCGGCGAGGACCCGCTCCTTGCCGAAATCGCGCGCACGCTCGCCGAGCGTTACCGGCCAGAGCGCCAGCACGGTTTCCAGCGGCAGGGCGCCCGGCACACCCGCGTCCAGTGTTCCAATGACCAGTGCGTCGCCCTCTTTCCAGTCCGGCGTCATGGCCAGGTCGCCGGCAAGTTCGAACGCCGCGCCGCCGGTCACGAATTTTGCCGTCGTCTTGCGCACCGCGATCGCATTCAGATCGACTTCACCCGCCGCCGACACGCTTGCGAAATCGAGCGGCGCTTCGAGGAACGGCACCAGATTGGCGGTCAGCGCCGGGCTGGTCAGGCGGAACGGGCGGAAGCCCTGGCCCGTAAGGGCTTTTTCCAGTTCCAGTTCGGCGCGTCCCTTGAACACGCCGGTACCGGTCGACTCGAGGGTCAGCGCCAACTTGTCATCGGGGCGGCCATAGGCGGCAGAGATGTGCAGGTCCTTCACCGGCTCCGACCAGTCGCGGATCTTGAGGGTGCCGGCCCCGCTGCGGGCGTTCAGCCGGACCTCCTCGATGCCGGCACTCTGCGTGAAACCGACTGCGACCTCGAAATTGGAATCGAGCCCCTGCGAGCCCTCCGCGCCGAGACCTGTGCGCCGGAGCAGTTCGCCCAGCGGCCAGTCTGCGACGCCCAGCTCGGCCAGCATCCGCGTGCCGCGCTCACTCGTCTGCATACGAATGGCTATGCCGCCGGGAAGGCCATCGCCGAGGCCGCTGCCGGAGAGGTTGAGGCTGAGGCCATCCTCCGCGCGGGTCAGATTTCCGGTCGTGTGCTGCACCGTGCCGAGCAGGGCGAGATCGGTCGAGCGCACGCGCAATTCGAAGCCGTCAAAGCTGATCGATTCGAAGGTCAGCGTCTCGCCAGTTTCCGTCAGCGCCGCGAGCCATTCCGGCAGCATCGTGTTGGCATAGTCCATCCAGCCTTGCGGCGTGGTCGGCAGGGCCCGCGCCTTGATTTCCGGCAACGGATCGCCGCCGAGCGTCCAGAGATTGCCGCCCTGATGATCGAGCCCGATCCAGCCGTCGCGCAGGTTGAGGCGCAATACCTCGACGCGTCCAAGCAGCAGCGCCGAGGCCGACAGCACGATCTCGGAATTGGCCGCCTCGGCCGCCTGACCGCCGTCATCGTCCAGCAGGCTCACGTCCTGCGCGGTGATCTGGACGCGTTTCGATTCTGGCGACCATTCGAGCTGCAGGGCGCCGATCGAGACGACGCGCCCGTCGCGTGCATCGGTCAGCGCGTGCTCGACATCATCGCGAAACGGGCTGAGATCGAGGGGGCCGCTTGACAGGCGCAGGAGGAGCAACGCGGCGGCCGCCATCAGCACCAGGACGAGGGCGCCGAGTATCTCCATGACAATGACGGACGCGGTCTGGCGGACCAATCGCTGGCTCCTCAAAAACACCGGTGTTGCCGCAGGTCCATTGGCACATAGAAACTATAATTGCGTGAACAGGCCCAGACCATAGGAGCAAAGCATGAGCGCTGATCTGAAACCCGGCACCAAGGCGCCTGCCTTCAGCGTCCAGACGACGGGCGGACCGAAGCGCCTGAAGGACTTCGCGGGCGGCCACCTCGTGCTCTACTTCTACCCCAAGGACGACACGCCGGGCTGCACCCAGGAGGCCATCGACTTTTCGGCCCATGCGGATGCGTTCCGGAAAGCCGGCGCGACCGTGCTCGGCATCTCGCGCGACACGCTCGCCAAACACGAGAAATTCGCCGCGAAACACAACCTGACGGTTTTGCTCGGGACGGACGAGGCCGGCGAGGTGTCCGATTCCTATGGCACATGGGAGGAGAAATCGATGTACGGCCGGACCAATATGGGCATGGCGCGGCGCACCTTCCTGATCGGGCCGGACGGCAAGATAGTCCGTGTATGGCCTAAAGTGAAGGTCAAGGGGCATGCAGAGGAAGTGCTGGCCGCACTGGCAGAATAATCCTCGGCTGTCCGAAAATCGTCAATGATTGCTGAAACTTTCATCGAGTTAATGAGAAGTTTACGCTCAACTGCGAACATTGCCGAAATATATGGCTATCGGGGGTTTCACCCCGGGTCGAATTGGGTATG
>JBBSDJ010000086.1:0-12009 GCA_038249555.1 Caulobacterales bacterium | reverse complement strand
C
Organism: Caulobacterales bacterium; assembly: GCA_038249555.1. Classification (GTDB taxonomy): domain Bacteria; phylum Pseudomonadota; class Alphaproteobacteria; order Caulobacterales; family Hyphomonadaceae; genus Hyphomonas. The sequence continues at coordinate 12,008 of JBBSDJ010000086.1, read as the reverse complement.
CGTGTGTTGCCCAGCGGGTATGCGCAATGCCGGTGAAACCTTCGACCGGATCATCGTGCAGACGCGCTTGCAGGTACAGGATCTTGCCCTTTGCCCGGCGCCGCTCGATCCCCTCGTCCCAGGCCACCGCGATGCCCGCGCTGTCATAGCCGCGATACTCGAGACGTTTCAGCCCGTCCACCAGCCGGCCAGCCACTTGCGCCTTGCCTGCAATCGCCACGATACCGCACATGAACCTGAACTCCGAACTCGTCGCCCGCCCAGCGAATACGAGTGTCCATAAACCCCGCGAGTCAGGCTGCACAATGACGATTTATGTTCATTTATGACATGTAATCAGGCGCTTTCGTGGGACCCGTCTGGCTTTAGTTTTCCTCAATGGAAGCTGCGGAGCGGGCCCGGAGTCTTTCCAGAGGCGTAAAGGAGGGCTAACGGACGCCATTACTCAAACCGACCCGGTGCCCCTTGCCCCCGCTGACCCATCTCGACCGCCTCGAAGCCGAAAGCATCCACATCCTGCGGGAAGTCGCCGCCGAGTGCGAGAAGCCCGTGATGCTGTATTCGATCGGCAAGGATTCGGCGGTCATGCTGCACCTCGCCCTCAAGGCCTTCTACCCCTCCCGCCCGCCTTTCCCGCTGCTGCATGTCGATACCGGCTGGAAGTTCCGGGAGATGATCGCCTTCCGCGACCGCAAGGTGGCCGAACTCGGCCTCGAACTGCTCGTGCATACCAATCCGGACGGCGTGGCGGAAGGTGTCGGCCCGTTCACCCACGGGTCGGCCTACCACACGGACGTGATGAAAACCGTCGGCCTCAAACAGGCGCTCGACAAAAACGGCTTCGATGCCGCCTTCGGGGGCGCCCGCCGCGACGAGGAGAAATCCCGCGCCAAGGAACGCATCATCTCGGTACGGACGGCCGGCCACCGCTGGGACCCGAAACGCCAGCGCCCCGAACTCTGGAACCTCTACAACACCCGCCTCCAGAAAGGCGAATCCCTGCGCGCCTTCCCGATCTCGAACTGGACCGAGCTCGACATCTGGCAGTACATCCGCCGCGAGAAAATCGAACTCGTCCCGCTCTATTTTGCCGCGCCGCGCCCTGTGGTGGACTGGAACGGCACGATGATCATGCTGGACGATGACCGCGTCCCGCTGGAGATTGCGAAAAACGCCGTGACGAAATCCGTCCGCTTCCGCACCCTCGGCTGCTACCCGCTCACCGGCGCTGTCGAGAGCGAGGCGAAAACGCTGGACGACGTGATCCAGGAAATCCTCCTCACCACCACGTCCGAGCGCCAGGGCCGCGCCATCGACAAGGACCAGGCCGCCTCGATGGAGAAGAAGAAGCAGGAGGGCTATTTCTGATGCGCCTCAACGACGATCTCATCGCCGAAGACATCGGCGCCTATCTAGAAGCCCATGAGCGGAAATCCCTGCTCCGCTTCATTACCTGCGGCTCCGTCGATGACGGCAAGTCCACGCTGATTGGCCGCCTCCTCTACGATTCCAAGATGATCTTCGAAGACCAGCTCGCGACCCTCGAAGCCGATTCCAGACGCGATGGCACGCAAGGCGACGCTATCGACTTCGCCCTCCTCGTCGACGGCCTTGCCGCCGAGCGCGAACAGGGCATCACCATCGATGTCGCCTACCGTTTCTTTGCGACGCAAAAGCGCAAGTTCATCGTCGCCGACACGCCCGGCCACGAACAGTACACCCGCAACATGGCGACCGGCGCCTCCACCGCCGATTGCGCCATCCTGATGATCGACGCCCGCAAGGGCATCCTCACCCAGACCCGCCGCCATTCGATTATCGCCACCCTGCTCGGCATCCGCCACCTCGTCCTCGCCATCAACAAGATGGACCTCGTCGGCTATAAACAGTCCGTGTACGATCAGATCGTTGCCGACTACACAGCGTTTGCGCAGGCCCTGCCGGGCCATCTCGAGATCACGCCGATCCCGGTCTCCGCCCTTGCCGGCACCAACATGACCGAGCGCTCGCCCGAGACGCCCTGGTATACCGGCCCCAGCCTGATCGACTATCTCGAAACCGTCGAGATCGCGAAGGAGGCCGAAACCCTCCCGCTGCGGATGCCGGTTCAGTGGGTCAACCGCCCGAACCTCGATTTCCGCGGCTTTTCCGGACAGATCGCCTCCGGCCGCGTCAAGCCGGGTGACAGGATCCGCTCGCTCCCTTCGGGCCGCGAAACCACCGTCACCCGCATCGCCGCGCAAGGCGGCGATCTCGACGAGGCCGTCGCGGGCCAGTCCGTCACATTGACCTTCGCCGACGAAATCGACACCTCGCGCGGCGACGTCATCGCCGCCGGCGACCATCCGCCGGAAGTCTCCGACCAGTTTCAGGTCAAGCTCCTCTGGATGAGCGAAAACCCGCTCCTCCCCGGTCGCCGTTACTTCCTGAAATCCGGCACGAAAACCGTCTCCGCCACGGTGAACGCCCCCAAGCACGGCATCGACGTCAACACGATGGCCGAAACCCCCGCCCGCACGCTGGAACTCAACCAGATCGGCGTCACCACCCTCGCCCTCGACCAGGCCATCCCGTTTGATCCCTATACGGAGAACCGCCTGACGGGCAGCTTCATCCTGATCGACCGCCAGACCAACGACACCGTCGCCCTCGGCCTGATCGACTACTCGCTCCGCCGCGCCGCCAACATCCACTGGCAGGCGATCGACGTGACGCGCGAAGCCCTCGCCGAGCAGAAAGCCCAGCAGGCCTCCGTCCTCTGGTTCACCGGCCTCTCCGGCTCCGGCAAGTCGACCATCGCGAACGCCCTCCAGAAACGCCTCTACCAGATGGGACGCCACACCTTCATCCTTGACGGCGACAACGTCCGCCACGGCCTCAACCGCGACCTCGGCTTCACCGATGCCGACCGCGTCGAGAACATCCGCCGTGTCTCCAACGTCGCCCGCCTGATGACGGACGCCGGCCTCATCGTTCTCGTCTCCTTCATCTCGCCCTTCCGCGCCGAGCGCCAGATGGCGCGCAGCCTGATGGCCGAGAGCGAGTTCATCGAGATCCATGTCGATACGCCGCTGGATGTTGCCGAACAGCGCGACGTCAAGGGCCTCTACAAGAAGGCGCGCGCCGGCGAGATCCGCAACTTCACCGGCATCGACAGCCCCTACGAGCCGCCGCTCAATCCGGAACTGCGGATCAACACGGTCGGGCGCACGCCCGAAGACGCCGCCGAAGACATCCTCCGCTTCCTCGCGGAGCGCGGCACATTCGAAATCTGAACCCGGGTGTGCTGGAAGCTGGCTATCTCGCCGGCACTTCGTGAGCTTCGGAACGGACCCGGGGAGCCAGTGCAAGGAGGGTATGATACCAACACGCTTTAAATCAGACTCACAGGGGTCGTAAACCTGACCGACTTCTAATTCGATGGGTCGCGAGAAGGACCTCGCCATGAGAACTGCCATTGAATTGCGGGCGGATTGTACGGGGGCGGATCTTTGGAAACCTGCGAAGGGATCGCGTGATGCGAGCCAGGTTAGGCGTCTTCAGGCTCTGGCGGCGATCTATGGCGGCGCCTTTAGGTTCGAAGCGGCTGCGGTTGGCGGCTGGTCGACCTTCAGGCCTGGATCCGGGAAAAGATGGATGATGATCGGTGCGCGTCGGTATCAGCCGAGCAGTTTTTCAAGACGTGTCCGCTGGTCGGCGTGTTTTTGCGGATTAATACGGCGCAGTTTCAGAATGTTACGAAGTTTCCACTGCACCGCGGGCAGTGCGGCCGCGGAAGGTAGACCTATGGCCTCGAAGTCTGGTGCGCCGTCCACAAGCGTAAGCAGGAACTGCGCGGCGTTTTGGTTTAGCCTCGACTGGACATCCTGAATAAGTCTGACGCGCACGGCCTCCAGATCAGCGATTGTGACTGCTTCGGCGGTCATGCCGGAGAATTCTTTTACGAACAGGTCGCCCAGTGGCGACAGGTTCGGGTCCAGCAATTCATGCGGCGGCCGGTTTGAACTTGCGACATAGACAAGGAAGGCACGGAAAAGATCGTCCGTGATACCCTCATGCTCATAGAGGAGCTTCACATCGAACAGATCGCGCGGATGCTGACGGTCGAGCGCTGCATGGAGCTTGCCGGCATAAAGGTCCTCGAATGCGACAAGCCTTGTTTCAGCAAAACCGAAATCATCTTCGACAACGGACGACACGCGTTTCATTTCCGGCTCGAAGACAACCCCGCGGGTCACCGGAGAGGTCTCGACCTTGACGGTTGCTGAGCCACGTTGAAATAGCACCCGTGTTGCGCCGCCGCTGCCGCCGGCAATCCGAGTTGACGTTACGCCGCTCATCTTTGAGCCTACTCTGCCAATGCGGTCCATTGCGTCGTCAATGTCCGCAAGGGATTGCGCCCTGTCTTTGATCGGCAGAAAGGTCAGATCAATGTCAACGGAAAGACGCGGAAGGTCTCGGTAGAAAAGGTTTATCGCCGTGCCGCCTTTCAGGGCGAAGTCTTCTTCCGCCGCTATGGCCGGCAGAATATCGACCAGCAGCCTCACCTGATCCGCATATCGCTCACGCGCCATCGCCTGCCTCCTTCTCCGGTATCAGTTCAGACGGCACGGAGATCTTGTAACGTGGGTGAAACTGACCTTTCGCGAACAAAGCGCGCGGCCCGGCACCGAGATCGAACCGCTCATGCGAGACATGCTGCCGCCAGGCGTGTCCGTGCTTGTCAGCAAAAACGAAGAAGAGGCGTTTAACCTTTATGCTTGTGCAGGACGCCAGGAGCTTTTCCAGGTGGCGGGGGCGCGCAGACGCCATTCCTTCAAACGCTTTATCGACGATATGAACGCTCTCATGCCTCGGCAGTTCGTCCAGCAGTTCAAGGATTGCGCGTTCCGGCGTTGAACAGGCCAGAGAGCCAACAGGCGAGTCGACTTTCGTTATCTCCTCATGTGCACTCAGGTCGAACAGCTTGTCGCTGTGGAGACGAAAGCGCTCAGCGCCTTCCAGCCGCTTGAGCCAGGTTGGATGATTTTCGCCATAAAGATGGATGACCTGTTCGTCGCGCATAGGCAGGTAGTGGACAAAACCCTGCGCCTCCAGCGCTGTCCGCCCGCCGATTACGGATGTATAGTTCATGACCTGCTGCAGCGAGCGCACAACCAGCCGCCAGTCCTCACGGGTAGCATCGGGATCTGGGCGTCGGTAAAGGCCTCGCACGACGGGTTCGAGCCAGCCGCTGTTTATGTATTTGTGGGCGAGCATTCGCGTCACACCATGACGCTCCAAGGTTGGCGTATCGACCAGTCGACCCGGCAATACGGCCTCCAGAAGCCATTTTAGCTTTGTTTCATTTTGTCGTCTCATAGTCTACAAAATAGCAAGGTTTCAAAATTCAACAAGTCAAATGCTTTGAAAATTCCTTATATTGTAAACTATAAGGATACAAAAACGCATAAATTCACAATACCGTTAAGCAAGGCGATGCCAGCCTGGCGGATTTCAGGCCTTACATTTCCAGGGCGCCCGCCACCGGGCCCTCGGCAAGCCGTCGTGCGGGCGAGGGTCGTTTAAAACATGAACATGTCCGCTCCGAACGGGAATGATCGCCGGTGGCAGGGCCACCTTAATGCAGTCATCGCCGAAAAGTTCCAGTCCATGGTGGCGCTAGGACGGGCCAACAGCCGAATGAAGGATATCTATGCCATCTGGATTCTCAGCAGGTCTTTCGACTTTGAGGGTCGACGGCTTTCACAAGCCATTGCCGCCACGTTTGCCTGGCGCGCGACAACTATTCCTATCGAGCCCCGTGACGTGCTCAGCGCCGATTTTGCAGCGGACGGACAAAAAAAATCGACAATGCCCGGCCTTTGTTGAGGACGTGGCGCACCGGCCTGGCACACTAGACGAGGTGATCGAAGAATTGGCCGCGTTTCTGATGCCGCACGCGATCGCGGCAGCAAATCCTGATCGTTGAATGGCGCTTCCGCAACTTGCCGCGATTTTCGCCAACTCCCGTTGCAAGACCCTACAAGCGGGAAGGCCGCAGCGCCGCCGGGCGGCCGCCGGCGTGGCCGTGGCAATCTTAAAACCCATGCCATCGATCGAGATCGCCATCCAGACACGCTCGTTTCGGCGTGCCGTAACAATCGGAGCCTCGGCGATTAAGCCTGAAAAGATCAGCCGGCTGGCGGCATGCTTCAGCGAGTAAGCGCATTTATCAGTATGCGCCTCAGGCAACCATGGTCGTCACGGGAGCAGACATATCGCCAGCAATCAATGCGGCAGACCGGTGTCGTCATACAGAAAATCCTGGCAGCGCGCTGTACTTGGCCCGTCTGCAACCTTTGCAGCCGCACCGGCGCGCGCCGCTTCTATCACGGCGCGCCGTCCTTTAATGCTTTCAACCGGCGTGATGGGCACAAGCCTCACGGCGGGATGTCCATGACGGGTCAGAACAACCTCATCGCCCGCTTCCGCGCGCCGGATGAGTTCCGCCAGCAGTCTCCTTGCTTCAGTCACAGAAATACGCATAGCACGTCAAACCTAGCAGGACGTTTCGGATTCCAAAGGATAGGTCAACTGATGGTCAATTTCCAGCAACGCGCGATGTTGACGCCTCTGCGCTGCTGTTTGAGAACTGATCTGCGTCAATCCCGGTCCGGCGCCCCAAGCGGAAAGAAGTGCCGGAACCGCCGCGCCTCATCCACCGCCAGCGAAAAGGACGGCCGCGCCAGCAGCCGCGCGCGGTAAGCGCGCACGCCCGCGAACCGCTCCGGAATCCGGTATGTCCAGTCCGCATAGAACAGCGCCGTCGACGCCGCACAGTCCGCCATCGAGTAAAACTCCCCCGCCGCCCAGATCCGCGTGCCGAGATAGCCGTCCAGCCAGCCATACGCCCGCTCCAGCCGCTACGTCGCGAGCGCCAGCCCGTCCTCGCGCGTCATCGCCACCCGCCCCAGCGCCGCCTCAACCGCGATCTGCATTCCGTCCATCACGTAGAGGTCAAAGAACCGGTCCATGAACCGCACCTCAAGCGCCGCCGCCGGATCATCCGGTATCAGACGCACCGGCCCCGGATAATTCATCTGCAGGTACTCGATGATGATGCTCGCCTCGGCGGCGCTGCGTGTCCCGTCCACAAGCACCGGAAACTTGCCCACCGGCGAGCGCCGCTGCACCTCGGACCCGTGCTCCGGCGCCTCCGGCCCTACTTCGCGAAACTCGAACGGGGTGGCATTCTCGTAAAGCGCAATCAGCGCCTTCTGCGTATAAGACGAGAACGGATGGCCATAGAGTGCGAGCGCCATTATGGAACCCCGTGACAGCTGATCAGTTTCATTGCAGGGCGGCGCGGTTGTTGCAATCCTGACGGTAAATCAGGTGCCCCCGGGCCGGGCCGTCACGCAGGCACTGCAGGAAGCAAGGTAAACACGAGAATGTCGATCCATCCGGTCATCATGTGCGGCGGCGCCGGCACGCGCCTCTGGCCCGTTTCGAACCTTGCCCGCCCGAAACAGTTCCATGCCCTCGTCTCGGACAAGTCCGTCTTCCAGGAGACCGCGCTGCGTTTTGCCGGCGCGGAAGGCTTCCACCAGAACCCCGTGATCATCAGCAACGCGGCCTACGCCGACCTCATCGCGCAGCAACTCGCCGAAATCGGCGTCGCGCCCGCCGTCATCCTGCTCGAACCCGAAGGCCGCAACACCGCCGCTGTCGCCGCCGTCGCCGCGCGCTACCTGGCGGATGCGTTTCCGGACAGCCTCGGCCTGCTCGTCGCCTCTGACCATTTTATCGGCCGCCCGGAAGTCTTCCTCGCCGCCGTGCGCGCCGCCGCCCCGGCCGCGCGTGATAGCTACATCACCACCTTCGGCATCGCCCCGTCGCGTCCGGACACCGGCTTCGGCTACATTCAGGCCGGCGAGGCGCTGGACGGCCAGGTCGCCCGCGTCGCCGCCTTCAAGGAAAAGCCGGACGCCGAAACCGCCGCCACCTACCTCGCCAGCGGCGCCTATAGCTGGAACGCCGGCATCTTCCTCTTCCGCCCGGACACCATGCTGGCCGAACTCGCCGCCCACGCGCCGGACATCCTCGCCCGGTCCAGCGAAGCGCTGGAGCGCGCCTATCTCGACGGCGCCTTCCGCTACCTCGACGCCGCCGCCTTCGCCGCCGTGCCCTCAACGTCGGTCGACTATGCCGTGATGGAGCGCACCCGCCGCGCCGCCGTCTACGCCCCGCTCGAATGCGCCTGGAGCGATATCGGCAGCTGGTCGATGGTCGGCGAGGTCTCGTCCCGCGCCAACTCGCCCGCCCCTATCGAGATCGATAGTGCCGACTGCACCGTCCACGCCGCCGACGGCCAGCTCGTCGCCCTCGTCGGCGTCGAAGGCCTGATCGTCGTTGCCGACGGCAACCGTATCCTCATCACACGGAAGGATCGCTCGCAGGATGTCGGCGGGGTCGTGAAGGAACTGAAATCGCGCGGCCTGAAAGACTTCCTCTGAGCCGCCTGTCCCGAAACAGGACACATTTGCCCTGACTTTGCGCCTGACCACTTGCCGGGATTTCTGCTAGATCAATGGCCATGACACGGGACACCGCCAGCGAAGCCTCCGCGAACGAACTCGCCGGCGCCCTCAGGGCCTCGCGCGGTGTGTTCTGGCATGCCGGCGGCTTCAGCCTGTTCGTGAACCTCCTGATGCTCGCCGGCCCGCTCTACATGCTGCAGGTCTATGACCGCGTCTTGGCCTCCCAATCGATCCCGACCCTCGTCGCCCTGACCGTCCTCATCCTCGTCCTCTACGGCACGCTCGGCGTGCTCGAATGGGCCCGCTCCGGCCTCTTCAGCGTCACTGCCTCCAGTTTCGAAGGCCGCCTCGGGCCGCGCGCCGCCGCCGCCGCCATGGCCCAGAGCCTCGCCGACTCGGGCCGCGCCTCCGACCGCCCGATCCGCGACCTGCGCCAGCTGCGCCGCTTCATCGCCAGCCCCGTCGCCGGCGCCGTCTTCGATGCGCCGTTCAGCCCGCTCTTCCTGATCGTGCTGTTCATGCTGCATCCGCTATTCGGCCTCTGGGCCGTCCTCGGCGCGGTCATCCTGGTGGCGACCTCCGCCGTCAACGAGCGCGCCTCGGCCCGCCTCACGCAGGAGAGCGAACACCTCGAACGCGCCAGCGCCCTGCGCGCCGCCGAGATGACGCGCAACGCCGAAGTGCTGAAAGCCCTCGGCATGGGCGAGGCCGTCCGCCGCCGCTGGCAGAGCGTGTTTGACGGCGGCGACACCGCCTTCGCCCGTTCGGGACGCATCCTCTCCGGCTTCACCTCCGGCACCAAGGCCTTCCGCCTGTTCCTGCAGTCCGCCATCCTCGGCATCGGCGCCTGGCTGGTGATCAAGGGCGAAGCCACCCCCGGCGCAATGATTGCCGCCTCCATCCTGATGGGCCGCGCCATCGCCCCGCTCGAGCAGATCGTCGGCCAGTGGCGCGCCATCGCCTCGGCCCGCGAGAACTGGGCTTCGCTGAAGAAAGCCCTCGCCGGCGCGCCGCCCCCCGCACAGCAGATGCCGCTGCCGCCGATCCGCGGCGCGCTGCGCGTCGAGAACGCCGTCGCCGGCCCGCCGGGCAGTCAGACGCCCGTGCTCAAGGGCCTCACCTTCAATCTCGATCCCGGCGACGTGCTCGGCGTCCTCGGCCCCAGCGCCGCCGGCAAATCCTCCCTCGCCCGCGTCCTCACCGGCGCCTGGCCCGTGATGTCCGGCCATGTCCGCATCGACGGCGCCGACCTCTCCGCCCTGCCCTCCGAGACGCTCGGCCCGCAGATCGGCTACCTTCCTCAGCAGGCGGACCTTCTGTCCGGCAGCGTGCGCGACAACATCGCCCGCTTCCGCGACGATGCCGCGCCGGAAGCCATCATCGCCGCCGCCCAGGCCGCCGGCTGCCACGACATGATCCTCCGCCTCGCCAAGGGCTACGACACCGAAATCGGCCTCGGCGGCGCCTACCTCTCCGCCGGCCAGCGCCAGCGCATCGGCCTTGCCCGCGCCCTCTTCGGGGACCCGAACCTGATCATTCTCGACGAGCCGAACTCCAATCTCGACGGCCCCGGCGAGCAGGCCCTGCAGGCCGCCATCGCTACGGCCAAGGCGCGCGGCGCCACCGTCATCCTCATTGCCCACCGCCCCAACGCGATCCTCCACTGCACCAAGCTGATGGTGATCGACGAAGGCCGTATCCGCGAATTCGGCCCCGCCGACGAAGTCCTCGCCAAGGTCATGCCGAAGCCGGGCGCCGCGAACGTCCGCACCCTGCGTCCGGGAGACGGTGGCCATGGCTGACCTCTCCCTCCCCGCCGCCTCCAGTCGCGGCGAATTCCTGAAACAATATCTCTATGCCGGCTGGGGCATCGTCGCCCTCGTCTTCGGCGGCCTGGTTGCCTGGTCGGTCTTCGCCCCGTTCGAAGGCGCCGTGCTCACCGCCGGTCAGATCTCGGTCGAGTCCAACCAGCAGGCCATCCAGCACCTCGAAGGCGGCATCGTCCGCGAAATCTATGTGCGCGAAGCTGACGCCGTCACCGAGGGCCAGAAACTCCTCTCCCTTGACGCCACCTCCACCGGCGCCGCCCTGCAAGGCCTGGAAGCCCGCCTCTACGGCCTGCTCGGCGCCGAAGCGCGCCTCGTGGCCGAACGCGACGGCGCCTCGGCGCTCACCCTGCGCCCCGGCTTCGAAGACTTCGCCGCCCGCCCGGACATGCAGGCCGTCCTCACCTCGCAGGCCGGCCTCCTCAAGGCCCGCAGCGCCAATCTCGGCACGCAAGGCACGATCCTGCGCCAACGGATCGACCAGCTGAACACCCGCATCGCCGGCATGCAGAACGAGATCACCGCCAAGGACGACCAGATCGCCCTCGTCGAGGACGAGATCAGCCGCTTCGAAACCCTGATGGAGCGCGGCCAGGCCGTCATCACCCGCGTCCTCGCCCTGAAGCGCGACCGCGCCCGCTTGCAGGGTGAACGCGACGCGCTGACCTCCGACATCGCCGGCACCCGCGTCCAGATCGGCGAGGCCCGCAGCGAGATCGCCCGCCTCGACCAGGGCAATACCGAAACCCTGTTGACCGACCTGCGCGACGTGCAGACCCAGATCAGCGAACTGGCCGAAGAACGCACCGCCCTGCTCGACCGCTCCGGCCGCCTCGACATCACCGCCCCCCGTTCCGGCCGCGTTATCGGCATCCGCGCCCACACGGTCGGCGGCGTCATCCGCCCGTCGGAGCCCATCATGTACATCGTGCCGGAAAATGACCGCCTGGTCGCCAAGGTCCGCATCAGCCCCATCGACATCGACAAGATCAGCCTCGGCCAGACCGCCGTGCTGCGCTTCAGCGCCTTCAACCAGGATGAAACGCCGCAATTCGACGGCCGCGTCATTGCCGTCTCGGCCGACGCCATCGTCGACGAGGCCACGGGCGCCGCCTATTACGAAGCGATGGTCGAAATCCCCGACGAGGCCCTCGCCGCCTCCAGCTTCCAGCTCCTCCCCGGCATGCCCGTCGAAGCGATGCTCCGTACCGAGAGCAGGAACGTGCTCAGCTACCTCGTCAAGCCGCTTACGGATTCTGTCTCCCGTACATTCCGGGAATGAAATTGGCGCGATTCGTGAATTTCCCCGCCGGCGGACACTTGCGTTGGCAGGCCTTGCCCGGGCGGGCCTAGGCCAGAACGCGCGACAGCTTGTTCAGACCTTCGGCATGCCGGACCGGACTTACCTGCTTGAGCGTCTGTATGTTCAGCAGCTTCCACTGGACAGCCGGAAGGTGGCGGATTGCGGGTTTAGGAAACAGGGTCCAATCCGGTTCGCCAGCTTCGAAAGTCTGGAGGAATCCCTTGTCCGCTTGGGTCAGGGAAATCAGGATCTGATCGAGCATCCGCCTGAACGTCTGTTTGTGCATCTCGTGGTCAGAAGGTGACTGCTCATCCCTTCGAAGTCCGCAGTAAAGGCCCTGCGGCGGTCTTTTGCTTG
>JBBSDJ010000085.1:0-12020 GCA_038249555.1 Caulobacterales bacterium | reverse complement strand
TCGTGAACGCCGAGACGAAGAAGGAAATGAAGAAGGTTCTGGAAGACATCCAGAACGGCACCTTCGCGCGCAACTGGGTTCTGGAAAACCAGGCCGGCGCGCCGGGCTTCCACGCCATGCGCCAGCGGATGGCCTCGCACAGCATAGAGGAAGTCGGCGAGAAACTGCGCGGCATGATGCACTGGGCGAAGAATGACCGCCTCGTGGACAAGAGCCGCAACTAGGTATGAGTGAGCCCTTTCTCGAGGGCTTCACGCACCGCCTCGCCCTGGAGGCGGATGCGGACGACATCGCCGCGCTGATGGACGCCGCAATCGGCGAACTTCAGCGCGTCTTCCTCTCTCCCGAACAGGTCGCCGTCTCCCATTCCATCATGGGGCTCGACCGGCAGCTGATCGCGGACGCCACCTATTTCGCCGTGCATGAAACGGCGTCCGGCCGCCTCGCCGCCTGCGGCGGCTGGAGCCACCGCGCGACGCTCTATGGCGGCGACCATTCGACCGCGCAGCGCAATCACGCCCTCCTGCAGATCGGCAAGGACGCCGCCCGCATCCGGGCAATGTACACGCACCCGGAGTTCGTCCGCCGCGGCCTCGGCCGGTACGTCTTGTCCGTATGCGAACAAGCGGCGCGGGACGCCGGATTCCGCCGCGCCGAACTGATGGCAACGCTCGCAGGCGAGCCGCTCTACCTTGCCTGCGGGTATGACGAGATCGAGCGCATCATCAGCGCGTCAGTCGGCGGCGTGGACGTGCCGGGGCTGCGGATGGGCAAGGCGATTTAGTCGGCTGCCCGGTTGAGATCGACAGGGCCTTCGACGCCGGCCACCTTTCCTTTCATCGAATATTGCCAGATCGCATGCGGCAGTTCCGGCGGACCATCGAGCGAGCGTATCCAGACCGGGTGCGCCTCGAAGCCCTCCCCCGCGAGCCATTCGGCGTGGAAAGCCGGCGTCGTATAGATCACCGCCACGGCGCCGTACTCGGCCTCCAGCGCAGCGAGAAACGCGCGCAGCTCCGTCAGCGCCGCTTCCCGCCCGCCGCGCGCCTTGCAGTTGTGGGCATGCTCAAGGTCAACGGCCGGCGGCAGCGTGCCGGCGCGCACTTCGACCTGGCGGATGAAATTCTCCGCCTGCGGCGTGCCTTCCCGGCAGAGGAGGTAGAAGTGGTAGGCGCCCACCTGCCAGCCGAGCCGGGTCGCCGACTGCCAATTTTCCTGGAACCGCGTGTCGATATGGTCGGTGCCTTCCGTCGCCTTCAGGTAAACAAACTCCAAAGGCTCCGTGCCGAGACGGCCCCAGTCCACCGGCCCGTTATGGTGCGAGAGGTCGATCCCCTCCGCGCCGGGCGGCAACAGCGGCGCGGGACCGTCCCCTTGCGGCGCCTCGCGATCCGCGCCGCACGCCGCCAGCACGAGGGCCACCGCCGCGAGCAAAGGTCTCCGCACAATTCTTGCAAGCATCCGGCTGGAACCCTTCTTCTTTCGTTAACAATAGGTTAACCTGTGTAAAAGGGCCTAATGAAGGAACCGCGTCATGGCAGTGACACCTAGCAAACCCGAGACGCCCGCCAAACCGGCCCGGTCCGGCCTGGGCAACGCGATTGCCGCCGGCGGACGCCTCGAAGGCAAGTTCCATTTTTCCGGCCCCGTCATCATCGGCGCTCATATCCGCGGCGATGTCGACTCCGATGATCTCATCCTGGTGGAAGCCACCGGCCGGATCGAAGGCCGCATCCGCGCCGCCACCTTGATCATCCACGGCGCCGTCAGCGGCGACATCGAAGCGAGCAAAAGCCTGGAAGTCTGCACCGGCGGCCGCCTCGAAGGCGTCGCCTACGCGCCCTGCATGCGGGTCGAAGAACGCACCGTCGTCAGCGCCGATCTGCTGATCGCGCCGGAGCGTACCGTCGCCCACATCAACAAGGCCGCCTCGGTGCCGGACCTGTCGAACGTCGCGCCCCTGTCCCCCGCCCGCGCCGAAGCGCCAGCCACAGAAACCGGCGCCCCGAAGGCCGCCGCCGTCTGATCAGTTGCGCAGGTCCCTGAGCCGGTCGAACGGATTTTCGGTCGGGTCATAGACACCCAGCTCGCGCATCCGCGTGCAGGCCCATTCGTAATCCCGGTTACAAGCATCGGTCAGCGCATTCGTGCCGGCGAGCACATCCTTGCGTCCGCCCGTGCCGGTATAGGCCATGTTGCCATACGCCGCGCAGCCGCTGACATCGCCCAGGTCGCAGGCCTTCTCGTACAGCGCGCGGCCCTCGGTCTTGTTCTCGGCCACGCCGCGTCCCTGCACCGTCAGGTAAGCGAGGCCCGAACAGCCCCGCCCATCGCGCGCGTCGCACATGATCTTGTAGGACTTCGCCGCCGCCTTCAGGTCCTGCGCGCCGCCCCTGCCGGTGCGCTGCATGTCCGCCAGCTTGAAACAGCCTTCCAGATCGCCCGCCTGGCACGCCGTGTCGGCCGCTTCGCGCGCCAGCTTCAACTTCGCCTGTTGCGTCTCGGCTTGCTCCAGCGCGATTTCCGCCTGCGTCCGCTCGACCTGCCCGAACTGGGCAGCGGCGGGAAAGGCAAGGGCGCAACTCAGAAGCAGGGCGCCCAGCATCAGATGTGGTTTCATGATCGGCTCTCCAGATTGATTTGTCAGCTTAGCGGCGAATTTAGGCATCGCGGGGGCAGGCTTCCAGAGAGATTGCAGTAGCCCCTTGCCGGCCGCAGCGCTAACCTTCAGCGCAGCAAGGCACCAGAGGAAGGCGACACGTCATGGCAGCTGCAGACCAGGCACCGATCGGATCCGGCTTCCCGGCCAAGACCACGGCCCGCGACGTGCTCGCCGGCATCGACCTCTCCGGCCAGAACATCATCGTCACCGGCGGCTATTCCGGCATCGGCCTCGAAACCGTGCGGGCCCTCGCCGGCGCCGGCGCGCGCGTCACCGTTCCGGCACGCCGCGCAGACACCGCCTCCGAAGCGCTGGCCGGTGTCGCGGGCGAAATCGAGATAGCCGCGATGGACCTCGGCGACCTCGCGAGCGTGCGCCGCTTTGCCGACCATTATCTCGAAACCGGCCGCGGCCTGAACATCCTGATCAACAATGCCGGCATCATGGCCCCGCCCCTCGCCCGCGTCGGCAAGGGCTGGGAAAGCCAGTTCGGCACCAACCATCTCGGCCACATGGCGCTGGCGATGAAGCTCGCCCCGGCGCTGCAAGCGGCAGACGGCGCCCGTGTCGTGGCGCTGTCCTCGGTCGGCCATGTCCGCTCCGACGTGATCTGGGACGACCCCCACTACACCACGCGCACCTATGACAAATGGGAAGCCTACGGCCAGGCCAAGTCCGCCAACGCCCTGTTCGCCCTCGGCGTGGATATGCTTGGCCGCGACGTCGGCGTGCGCGCCTTCTCCGTGCACCCGGGCGGCATCTTCACGCCGCTGCAGCGCCACCTTCCGGAAGAGGAAATGGTTGCCCTCGGCTGGAAGGCGCCCGACGGATCGATCCCGCCGATGGTGCAGGCGATGTTCAAGACGCCCGAGCAAGGCGCCTCGACCACCGTCTGGGCGGCCACCTCGCCCAAGCTGGCCGGCAAGGGCGGCGTCTATTGCGAAGACTGCGATGTGGCGAAGCTGGCCACCGCCGACAGCCAGCGCTGGGAACACGCCCGGCCCTGGATCGCCGACGACGCGAAGGCCGAAAAGCTCTGGGCGATGAGCGAGGCTATGCTGGCGGACGCCTGACCGGCCATCTGCCTGCGCGCGATTGACGCCGGGCGCCCGCTATCGCACCTGAAGCCGCGATGACGCACGAGACAACCGCCCCCGCTCCGGCCCCGGCTTCCCGCCGCGCCCTGTATATCGGGCTCGGCCTGCTGGCCGTCGTGCTGTCGGTCTTCGCCCTCGGCAAACTTGGCCAGCTGCCGGGACTCGACCAAGCCGAAGCCTGGCTGCGCAACCTCGCGGGAAGCCCCTGGGGCCTTCCAGCCGTCGTCGCCGTTTTCTGCGTCGCGGCATTTCTCGGTGTCCCCCAGTTTGCCCTGCTCGCCGCCGCCATTGCGGTGTTCGGCCCACTGATCGGCGCCATCTACGGCTGGATTGCCAACATGCTGTCGGGCGCGCTGACCTTCTGGATCGGACGGGCGGGCGGCGAAGCGGCCGTGCGCCGCTATGCCGGCCCCCGCGCCCAGAAGCTGTCGGTCCTGATCGGCCGCAACGCCCTGATCGCCAGTGCGGTCGTGCGCACGGTGCCGGCCGGCCCGTTCCTGATCGTCAACATGGTGTTCGGGGCCAGCGCCGCGAAATTCCGCGACTACTGGATCGGCATGGGCCTCGGTATCCTTCCGAAGATCGCGCTGGTCGCCGTCGGCTGGAAAACCGTGGTGTCTGCCTTCGAGGGCAACCCCGTGACCGCCATCGCCTTCGGCGCCGTAGCCCTCGCCCTGTATGCCGGTGTCACGATTTTCGTGGTCCGCCGGGCCAGCAAGGCCTGGCAAGATATTCCCGAACAGCCCACCCTCAACATTGACACCGGGCAGAAACACGGCGATTAAAGCCCACATGCGCAAACTCTTGCCCCTTCTTCTGCTGCTTACCGGCCCCTGGCCGGAGCCGGTCGCCTCGAACTGAGGGGCGCACGCGCGGCCAGGGGATGCCAAGACAGCGTCAAACCCTTCCCTGGAACCCACCGCAGAGCCGCCATCCCATGACCTCGAAAACCACCGCGAAATCCGCGACGAAACCCCGCGTTTTCATCTTTGACACCACCATGCGCGACGGCGAGCAATCGCCCGGCGCCTCGATGACGCACAATGAAAAGCTCGAACTCGGAAACCTGCTCGAAGAGATGGGCGTGGACATCATCGAGGCAGGCTTCCCGGCTGCCTCGGAAGGTGACTTCGCCGCCGTCAGCGCCATCGCCGCCCAGTCGAAACGCGCCGTCATCTGCGGCCTCGCCCGCTCCACCCCGGCAGATATCGACCGCTGCGCCGAAGCCGTCCGCAAGGCCGCGCGCCCGCGCATCCACACCTTCATCTCCACCAGCCCCGTGCACATGAAGCACAAGCTGAAGATGGGCCCGAACGCCGTGCTCGAAGCGGTCGGCCGCTCGGTCAGCCAGGCGCGCAACCTCGTAGACGATGTCGAATGGAGCGCGGAAGACGCCACCCGTACCGAGTTCGACTTCCTGTGCAAATGCATCGACGCCGCCATCGCGTCCGGCGCCACCACGATCAACGTGCCGGACACCGTCGGGTATTCGCACCCGGACGAGTATGGCGCCCTGATCCGCAGGCTGATCGAAAACATCCCGAACTCGGACAAGGTGATCTGGTCGACGCACTGCCATAACGACCTGGGCCTCGCGGTCGCGAACTCGCTGGCCGGCATGTCGAACGGCGCGCGCCAGATCGAGTGCACGATCAACGGTCTCGGCGAACGCGCGGGTAACGCGGCGCTGGAAGAAGTCGTGATGGCCATGAAAGTGCGCGGCGACACACTGCCCTACGAGACGGCCATCGACACGAGCTACCTCGCCCGCGCCTCGGCGATGGTCAGCCGCATCACCGGTTTCCCGGTCCAGTACAACAAGGCCATCGTCGGCAAGAACGCCTTCGCGCACGAGAGCGGCATCCACCAGGATGGCATGCTGAAGAACGCCGAAACCTACGAGATCATGAAGCCGGAAGATGTCGGCGTAGCGAAAACCTCGCTGGTCATGGGCAAGCTGTCCGGCCGCAACGCCTTCCGCGACAAGCTGGAATCGATGGGCTATTTCATCGAGGGCGAGGCGCTGAACGACGCGTTCAAACGCTTCAAGGATCTCGCCGACCGCAAGAAGCACGTGTTCGACGACGATATCATCGCGCTGGTGGACGAGCAGCTGGCCGCCGAAGGCGAGCGCATCGCGTTCAAGCGGCTGCGCGTCGTCGCCGGCACGGATGGTCCGCAGACGGCCGAAATAGATCTCGTCGTCGACGGCGAGGAAAAGTACGCCATCGCGCGCGGCAATGGCCCGGTCGACGCCGTATTCAACGCCATCCGCCAGATCGTGCCGCACCAGGCCGTGCTGGAGCTCTACCAGGTGCATGCCGTAACCGGCGGCACGGACGCGCAGGCGACCGTGTCGGTACGTCTCAACGGCGACGGCATCATGGCGACCGGCCGCTCGTCGGACCCCGACACGCTGGTCGCCAGCGCCAAGGCCTACCTGCACGCCCTCAACAAGTACGAAGTGCGCAAGGCCAAGCGGAAAGCCGCTTAGCCCGCACTTCTCCCCAACAAGCAACAGGTCCCCTCCCCATTTTGGGGAGGGTTAGGGTGGGGTGAGGCAAAAGCTGACCCCCAGACTTATGCAACCAAATCCACCCCCTCCCGAAACAAAATTCGCAAACCCATCAAGCGCCTGAAAGATTTCTCCGGAAACCTTGCGCCACACCCCTCCGCGCTGGGTTATACTCAGCCTCACCCCCGCACACCGTCAAACCGTCAAACCGTCAAACCGTCAAACCGTCGGATAGAGGCCAAAGGCCGAAATCCGACACCCCCGAGAGCCAGCGATAACAGATCGATACGAAGTGATAAAAAATGAGAATCAATGAGAGAAAATCGACACGCGGCATGCAAAGCCTGCAACCGGCTGAGGCACTCTGACGAAGGAAAGAGAGGACTTGCGCCTACAGGAAACATCCCGTCCGCAGTATAAAACCCAACCCCAGCAAGCCGTTATGAAATTCTCCCCCGACCCTTGCGCAACACCTCCGCACACGGACCTATCGAAACTCCCCGGATTCAGCACCTTCACCCCCCCATCGCTGCGCGGGAGGGGAAGTTGGGCTAGCTGTCGGTCTCGCCGAAGCCGTCATCGATCAGGCGGGCAATGGCATTCACCGCCTCGTCCGCCTGCGCGCCCCTGCCCTTGATCTCGACGACGCAGCCGGTGTGCGCAACGAGCATCAGCAGATCCATGATCGAGCGGGCATCCGCCGTCTCGGTCTCGTGCGTGACGAAAACCTGCGCGTCAAATTCGGCGGCGAGTTTGGCAAGCTTGGCCGAGGCCCGGGCGTGAAGCCCCTTGCGGTTGACGATGGTCGCACGCCGCGCGGCCGGAAACGCGTCGGACATCAGCAGGACGGCAGTTTCGCGAGAACGTCGGAGGCGATGGTGATGTACTTGCGGCCACCTTCGGCGGCGTCCTGCGCGCTTTCCTCGAGAGAGAGAATATCCCGGGTCTGGGCCAGCTTGATCAGCATCGGGAGGTTTGCACCGGAGACGATTTCCATCCGCGCGCGGCCGCGCAGTGACAGCACCAGGTTCGACGGCGTGCCGCCAAACATGTCGGTCAGCACGATCACGCCGCGCCCGGCATCGCAGGCTTTTACCGCCTCGAGAATGGCTTCGCGCTTGATATCGAGGTCTTCGTCGGCGTCGATCGAGACGGCACGCGTCCACCAAAGCCGGCCGACCACGTGTTCCGCGGCCGCAACGAGCTCGTGCGCGAGTTTGCCATGGCTGACGACCACGATGCCGATCATGTGCCTTCGGAACGCTTGGTTTCACTTAACAGAAGCGTCACGTTGGCACGATGCTGCGGCGCGTCAAGGCGCATTCCGCCGACAAGGGCGCGCTTTCCTCAACCGGTGTGGCCGAGACCCAACACATCATCCATGCCGTAGAGTCCTGGCGGCTGGGCCGTAGCCCAGGCGGCCGCCTGCACCGCGCCTTCGGCAAATACAGCCCGGTCCAATGCCATGTGCGACAGGCGCACCACTTCGCGCGGCGAGGCAAACATCACGTCGTGTTCACCATAAATACCCCCGGCGCGGCGCACAGCCATGCCGATCTCGCCTTCCTGCCGGGGCGCGTTCGCACCGAGGTAAGGCTTCGCCAGAATGTCCTTCAGCGGCTTGCCGCGACCCTCGGCTGCGGCTTCTCCCAGCATCAGCGCGGTGCCCGAAGGCGCATCCACTTTCAGCCGGTGATGCGATTCCAGGATCTCGATGTCCCAGTCCGCCCCGAGACGCGATGCCGCAAGCCGGGTCAGCGCCTGCAGCAGGTTCACGCCCACCGAAAAGTTGCCCGCCTTGACGATCGCGAACCGGTCCGACGCCGCCTGGATGACGATCTCCTGGTCCGCCTCGAACCCCGTCGTGCCGATCACCACCGCCCGCACCGAGGTGTTGCGCAGTGCGCCGAGCGCCGCCAGCGTTGCCTCGGGCCGCGTGAAATCGATCCACACATCCGCGCCAGCGGCGGCCTCAGCCACATCCGGCGACGGCCAGAGACCCAGCGCCCGGCGACCGGCCAGCACACCGATATCCTCGTCGAACACGCCGGCGGCCGCGACCTCGCTGCCGCCGGTGAGCGCATGGCCCCGGTCGATCGCCATCGCCGCCAGTTGCCGCCCCATCCGGCCGGCCACACCGGCAACGGCCATTTTCAGCTGTGTCATAGGCGTGTTCCCCGCTCGCGGCGTTCCCTGAGTTCGTCCGAAAAGGCGCTGGCAAACACGCCCGCCGGCAGCGCCACCACCCCGATCCCCGCAATCGCGATGATCGCCGCAAAGAATCGCCCGAGCGGCGTCACCGGATACACATCCCCATAGCCGACTGTCGTCAGCGTGGCGACCGCCCACCAGATGGCGCGCGGGATCGACGCAAAGGTCTCCTGCTGCTCGCCGCCGACACCCTCGACGAAATACAGGAGCACCGCTGCGATATAGACCAGCGCCAGCGCCACTGCGAGGCTGGTGAGGAGCTGCGAGCTCGACCGCCGCAGCGCCGCCCCCAGCGCATCAAAGGCCGGCACGAAGCGCGCAATCTTGATCAGCCGCGCCAGGCGCAGCACCCGCAGCACCAGCAGCGATCCGCCCCCGCCCATCGCCATCACGATCAGCTCCGGCCCAAAGGCGAGAAAGTCCGCAACCGGATAAAACCGCGTCACGTATTTGAGCCGGCCACGAAGGCCCCGGTATTGCGGATCGACGCCTGCCACCCAGACCCGCGCGACGTATTCCAGCGTGAAGATCACGAGCACCGAGATGTTGAACACATTGAACGCGAGCATCCAGCGCGGATCGGTGTTCAGCACCGGCTCGGTCTCCAGCGCGAGGAACAGGAAGGACGCCAGCACGACACCGACGATGAACAGGTTCAGCTTCGAGATGCCGGACGACCGCGCCTCCGGCACAAGCTGCTGGTAGAGCGACTGCTTCAATCCCATGCGGCCCCCTTTGCGGCGCCCGCGCCTATCCGCGCAGCACGCCGCCCGTCCCTTTTGCCACGGAAGCGATGATCCGGTCCATGATCGCCTGGATCTGGTCGTCCTTCAGCGCCTCGCGCGGCTGGATCGTCACTTCGAACGCCACCGACTTCTTGCCCTCGGGAACGCCCTGCCCCTGGTAGACGTCGAAAACGTCCACCTTCGACACCAGCAGTTTCTCGGCGCCCTGCGCATGCTTGACGAGTTCGCCCGCCGCCACGCCGGCGTCCACCACGAAGGCGAGATCGCGCCGGATCGGCGTCAGGTCGGCGCGCTCCAGCACCGGCTTGGTCTTGGTCGACTTCGCCTTCATCACCGGCAATGCGTTGAGGTTCAGTTCGAACGCATAGACCGGGCCGTCGACATCCAGCGCCTTCAGCACGCCGGGATGCAGCGCGCCGAAATTGGCGACCGTCATCTTCGGGCCCAGCTTGAGGCTCGCCGATTGGCCGGGATGCCAGTGCGGCTGCGTCGCTGCGCCGATCTGGAACTTCTCACCCGGCTGGCCGAGCGCGGCGAGCAGTGCGAACAGGTCCGCCTTGGCGGCGAACGCGTCATAGGGCTGCACGTTGCCCTGCCAATGGCGCTGCGCCGAGGGCTGCACGAGACCGGCAATGACCGTACGCTGATCTTTCGGCCCATCGCCGAGATAGATCGGCCCGGCCTCGAACAGGCGGATGCTGCGCTCACCCCGGTTGGCGGCGCGCTGCGCGGCCTGCGCGAGATTTGCGAGCGCCGTGGGGCGCATGTAGTTCAGTTCGCTGGCGACCGGGTTCGCCACTGTCAGCGCTTCGTCGATCTTGCCGAACAGGCCGGCATGTTCCTTCGCCATGAAGCTCCAGGTGACCGCCTCGAGGAAGCCGCGCGCGGCCATCGCCCGGCGGGCAATCGCGACGCGCGTCTGCCGCGTGGAGGCCACGCCCTGCTTCATGCCTTCGGCCATCGGCAGCGAGGTGGTCGGCAGCTGGTCATAGCCGACAAGCCGGGCGATCTCCTCGACAATGTCCGCCGACCGGTCAATGTCGAACCGGTGAGAAGGCGGCATCAGGTACCAGGCATCGCCGGCGTCCTCGATATCGAGCTCGAGATCCTTCAGGATGCGCTTCATCTCGGCCGGCTTCACGGTCAGGCCGGTCAGGCGTTCGACATCGCCTCGGTAGAAGGTCACTTTCTGTGTACGGACCGGGATCGATCCGGCGATCCGCGCCTTGGTGGCCGCGCCGCCGCCATACTCAAGGATCAGCGCAAGGGCGAGATTCAGTCCGTCCACGCAGCTTTGGGGGTCCACGCCGCGCTCGAACCGGTAACGCGCATCCGAATGGATGCCGGTGACGCGGCCGGTGCGCGCGGTGCGCAGCGGATCGAACCAGGCGCTCTCGATGAAGACATCGGTCGTCTCGGCGGAGACCGACGTGGACACGCCGCCCATCACACCGCCAAGGCCGATGACGCCGGACACGTCCGCGATCACGCACATCTCTTCCGTGACCGGATAGGTCTTCCCATCCAGCGCCTCAAGGCTTTCCCCGGATTTTCCAAGCCGGGCCACGACGGCGCCGGACAGTTTCGCCGCGTCATAGACGTGCAGCGGACGGGCGCGGTCCAGAGAGATATAGTTGGTGATATCGACCAGCAGTGAGCGCGGCTGCAAACCGGCGGCCTTGAGGCGCGCCTGCATCCAGTCCGGGGACGGACCATTGGTGACGCCGCGCACCAGCGCGCCCGCAAACATCGGGCAGGCTTCCGGCGCTTCCAGTTTGATCTCGATGGGGCAATCGCCGCTGCCAGGCACTTTCTTCGCGTCATTGCGCAGGAACCGGCCGGCGCCGGCCGCCGCAAGGTCGCGCGCAATGCCCTGTACGCCCAGCCAGTCGGGACGGTTCGGCGTGACTTCGAAATCGATCACGGCATCGGTGGCGCCCAGCGCTTCGGCGGCGGGCATGCCGACGGTGTAGTCGCCGCTCAGATCGATGATGCCATCATGGTCATCACCGGTTTCCAGCTCGCGCGAAGAGCACATCATGCCATGGCTCTCGACGCCGCGAATGGCACGCGGCTTCTTGTCGAGCGCCATGTTCAGCCCCGGAACCCAGGTGCCGAGCGGCGCATAGATCGCGGTCATTCCGGCGCGCGCATTCGGCGCGCCGCAGACGATCTGCTTGATTCCGTCGATCGTCTCGACCTGGCAGACGCGCAGCTTGTCCGCCTGCGGATGAGGCTCGGCTTCCAGCACCTTGCAGACCGTGAACGGCGCGAGCGCCTTCTTGGGGTCGGTGACGTGCTCGACCTCGAGACCCGCCTTGCCCATGAACCCGAGGATCTCATCGAGCGACGCCTTGGTGACGAGGTGATCGTTCAGCCAGGAGAAGGTGAATTTCATCAGCTAAGCCCTCCGCTGACGGACGGTGTGAGCCAGGGCGAGAAGCCGTAGTGCCGCGTCCATTGCGGGTCTGCCTCGAAGTACGGACGCAGATCCGGCATGCCGTATTTCAGCATGGCGAAACGGTCCACGCCCAGCCCGAAGGCGAAGCCCTGATGGACCGCCGGGTCGAGCCCGCAATTGCGCAGCACATTTGGATGCACCATGCCGCAGCCGAGGACTTCGAGCCAGTCCGTGCCCTTGCCGATTTCGACAACGCCGCCGGAGCGCAGGCATTGCACGTCCATCTCGGCCGAAGGCTCCGTGAACGGAAAGAAGTGCGGCCGGAAACGTGCCGTCACATTGTCGACTTCGAAGAAAGCCTTCACGAAATCGACCAGGCAACCCTTGA
>JBBSDJ010000084.1:0-12058 GCA_038249555.1 Caulobacterales bacterium | reverse complement strand
CTCACCGTGGCCGCTGCGCTCCCGCACGGAGACTTCCAGGTCGCGATCATCCCGCACACCTGGGAGGTGACAACCCTCAGTGCACTGAAGGCCGGCGACAAGGTCAATCTCGAAATCGATATGCTTGCCCGCTATGTCGCGCGCATGATCGGCGCCGACGCGCCGGAAGGAAAGTAACGCGCCATGAGCAACGAATTCCACGCCGCCATCTCCTCCATCGAGGAAATCATCGAGGACGCCCGCAACGGCAAGATGTTCATCCTCGTCGATGCCGAGGACCGCGAGAACGAGGGCGACCTCGTGATCCCCGCCACCTTCGCGACGCCCGAAGCCGTCAACTTCATGGCCCGCTACGGCCGCGGCCTGATCTGCCTGTCGATGACGCAGGAGCGCGCCCACGCCCTGCAGCTCGACATGATGACCCGCAACAACCGCGAAAGCATGCAGACGGCCTTCACCGTCTCCATCGAAGCGAAAGAGGGCGTCACCACCGGCATCTCCGCGCATGACCGCTCGCGCACCATCGCCGTCGCGATTGATCCGACCAAGGACCATGGCGACATCGTCACCCCCGGCCACGTCTTCCCGCTGATCGCCAAGGAAGGCGGCACCCTCGTGCGCGCCGGCCATACCGAAGCCGCCGTCGACATCTCCCGCATGGCCGGCCTCTATCCCGCCGGCGTCATCTGCGAGATCATGAACGATGACGGCACGATGGCCCGCCTGCCGGAGCTCGTCGCCTTCGCCCAGCTGCACAACCTCAAGATCGGCACCATCGCGGACCTGATCGCCTGGCGCCGCCAGAACGACCGCTTCCTCGAGCGCCGCGTCGAAGCCCCGCTGAACTCCGCCTACGGAGAAGGCTTCCGCACCGTCTGTTTCCGCAACACGATGGACGGCTCGGAGCACATCGCCATCGTCCACGGCGACATTCGCCCGGACTCCACAACCATCGTCCGCGTCCACCGCACCGACGTTCTGGCGGACATCCTCGGCGAGAAGGGCCCGCGCGAAAACCTCGTCGGCAAGGCCATGCAACTGATCTCGGACGCGCCGGAACCGGGCGTCATCGTGTTCGTCAACATGATGAACCCGAACGCCATGGCCGAGCGCCTGGGCCTCAAATCCGCCACCCCCCGCGACCCGACCGCCCCGATCCGCGAATACGGCATCGGGGCCCAGATCCTGCGCGAACTGGGCGTCCGGCGCATGATTTACCTTTCCGATACGCAGCCGACCCGCCTTGCGGGTCTTGACGGATACGGCCTGACCATAGAGGGCTGGCGCCGCCTGAACGAGGAGAATACCTGATGGCCGCCCGCGTGCTTGTCGCGATTTCGCGCTATTACAAACATATCAGCGACGAGCTGGAAGCAGGCGCGCTGGAAGTGCTCGAAGCGGCGGGCGCGAAGGTCACGGTCATGGAAGTGCCCGGTGCCTTCGAGATCCCGGGCCTGATCGCCATGGCCGCCGATTCCGGCCGGTTTGACGGCGCCCTGGCGCTCGGCTGCGTCATCCGGGGCGAAACCTCTCACTATGATTACGTCTGCGGCGAAAGCGCCCGCGGCCTGATGGACCTCATCGTCCAGCGCCGCCAGGCCATCGGCTACGGCATCCTGACGGTCGAGAACGAGGCCCAGGCGCTCGCCCGCGCTGACCGCAAGCGCAAGAACAAGGGCGCTGAAGCCGCCAATGCCTGTCTCGCGATGATCAAGTTCCGCAAGGAACTGATCGGGTGAGCGGCCAGAAGCTCCCCTTCGACGTTACCCGCGCCCGCCGCGCCGGCGCGCGCCTTGCCGCCGTGCAGGCCCTCTACGAAATGGACCAGACCGGCAAGTCGGCCCGCGCCACGGTGCGCGAGTTCATGGAAGACCGCCTCGGCCTCGGCCCGGACGGCACCCCCATCGAAGACGCCGATCCCGATCTCTTCAAGTCCATCGTCAATGCCGTGGTGGACAATCAGGCCCGCATCGACAACGCCATCCTCGCGCGTCTCGCCGAGGGCTGGAAACTCACCCGCCTCGACACCACCATGCGTGCCCTGATGCGCGCCGCCGGCGCGGAGTTCATCGTCCACCCTGAACTCTCCGACGCCGTCATCCTCGACGAATACGTCTCCCTCGCGCACGATTTCTTCGACGAACCCGACGCCAAGTTCGCCAACGCCCTCCTGCAGAACGTCGGCAGCGACCTGCGCGCCTGAGGCGATACCGAGCGATAACAGATCGCGGCTGCGCGATAAAAAATGAGAATGATTGAGAAAAATTCGACATCCCGTGTGCA
Organism: Caulobacterales bacterium; assembly: GCA_038249555.1. Lineage (GTDB taxonomy): Bacteria > Pseudomonadota > Alphaproteobacteria > Caulobacterales > Hyphomonadaceae > Hyphomonas. The sequence goes on along the minus strand of JBBSDJ010000084.1, from coordinate 9,775 downwards.
TGGATTGCATGCGGATGAAGCCGTATGACGCGGGCAGGCGAGGGCGGGTACCCGAACTTGTGCCTACAAAAACCGCCCCGCCCGAAAGATAAAACGCATATGGGTCAAGCCAATACAAAATACTTCTGCAGTCCTTCCGCCACACCTCCGCACACGGAGGTATACTCCCTGCATGATCTCTCAAGAAAAATCCCGATCAAAAGCCCCTAACCCCTCTCCCGTGTCAACGGGAGAGGAGGGGCCCGCCGCGAAGCGGTGGGAGGTGAGGGTCTTTGCCAAACAACACAAACCCCAAAACCACCCAATCAAGTTTACCGCTTATTCCGCGCCCACCCGCACAACCCGCCGCCCGGAATTCTCCCCCCGGAACAGGCCGCAGAACGCCTCCGGCATCGCAGCGATCCCGTCAAAGCGCTCTTCCTGCGTCTTCAATTTTCCGCCGGCGATCATCTTCGCCATCGTGCCCAAAGCTTCCGGAAACCCGCGCGCGAAGTCGAACACCACGAGGCCCTGCATGTTCACGCGGTGGGTGATGAAGGGCTTGGTATTGACGATGCCCGGCGTTTGCTCAGGGGTCAGATTATAATCGGCCACCTGTCCCGAGATACAGATACGCCCGTTCAGCGCCATCATCGGCAGCACGCGGTTGACCATCGCGTTGCCGACATTGTCGAACAGCACATCGACACCCTTGGGAAAGTACGCGGCAATCGCGGCGTCGAGATCCGGCGTGGTCTTGTAGTTGATCGCGAAATCAAACCCGGCCTCGTTCACCAGCCAATGGCATTTTGCGTCCGATCCCGCGATGCCGACCACCGTCGACGCGCCCCAGGCCTTCGCCAGCTGGCCTGCCGTCGCCCCGACCGGGCCCGCTGCAGAGGTGACCAGCACCGCGTCACCGGCCTTGAACCGCGCAACCTCCTTGGTGCCGAACCAGGCCGTCAGTCCCGGCACGCCCAGCACCCCGATCCAGGCGGACAGCGGCACGCCGGGGACATCCATCACCTTGCCGATAAAGCCTTTTCCCGATTGCAGCGAATGGGTTTTCCAGCCGCCCGCGCAAAACACTTTCGTGCCCACCGGCCAGTCCGGATTGTTCGACGCGTCGATCACGCCGACGCTGAATCCATCGATCGGTTTGCCGAGGGGCAGGGCAGCCGCGTAGGAGTCGCCGCCCGAGAGGCGCGAGCGCGTGCCCGGATCCACCGAACACCAGACATGCCGTACACGGAACTGTCCATCCTTCGGCTCGGGCAGCGCCACGGTTTCAAGCTTGAAGTCCGAAGGCTTCGGTTCGCCAACGCAATACTGCGTCAGCACGATTTGTTGCATCTCACCCATGGGCCAGTTTCTCCGTTATCGTCTTGCAGGCGATCTTCAGCGCCTCGGGATAAAGTTTGTGTTCGGCCGGCAGCGTGCGCGCAGCCAGCCCGTCCGCCGTATCACCCGGCAGGATCGGCACGCTCGCCTGAGCAATGATCTCGCCTTCGTCGACCCCCGCGCTGACCCAGTGCACCGAGCAACCCGCTTCGGTATCACCCGCATCAATCGCGCGCTGGTGCGTATCAAGGCCCTTGTATTTCGGCAGCAGGGACGGGTGGATATTGATCATCCGGCCTTCCCAACGTTTGACGAACCAGGGCGTCAGCACCCGCATGAAACCGGCCAGTGCGATCACCTCGACCCCGGCGCCGCGCAGCGTGGCATCCATGTGGAACTCGAACGCCTCGCGGTCCTTGCCGAACGTCCGGTGGTCAATGGCAACAGCCGCCACGCCCATCGCCTCGGCAATTTTCAGTCCGTGTGCGTCCGGTTTGTTCGAGAGGACCAGAACGGGTTCCGCCGGAAACTCCGGGTCCGCAGCGGCGGCCTTCAGCAGCGCTTCCATGTTCGAGCCGCGGCCCGAAATCAGGATCGCAAGCTTCAACCGCGTCATGCCGAGGCGAGCTCGCCCACCACGCGCGGGTCTTCACCGGCGGCTTTCAGGTCGGCGATTACGCGGTCGGCGTCATCGGGGCTGACCGCCAGCACCATGCCGATCCCCATGTTGAACGTCCGGTGCATCTCGTCGGTCTCGACACCGCCAGCCTCCTGCAGCCACTGGAACACCGGGGGCGGGGTCCAGCTGGCCCGGTCGATATTCGGCACAAGGCTGTCCGGGCACATGCGCGGCGTATTCTCGGTCAGCCCGCCGCCGGTGATATGGGCGAGGCCCTTCACACGGCCGGAACGGATCAGTGGCAGCACCAGCTTCGAATAGAGCCGCGTCGGCGTCAGCAAGGCTTCGCCCAGCGTCTGCGCGTTCGAGAAAGGCGAGGGGCCGCCATAGAACAGGCCTTCCCGCGCCACGATCCGGCGCACCAGCGAATACCCGTTCGAGTGTGGGCCCGAGGAGGCAATGCCGATCAGCACGTCGCCCTTCGCCATGTCGCCCATGCGCGGCAACACCTTGTCGCGGTCCACCGCGCCGACGACGAAGCCTGCCAGATCGTAATGTCCCGGCGGATACATGCCCGGCATCTCGGCCGTCTCGCCGCCCACCAGCGCGCAGCCGGACAGGCGGCAGCCCTCGGCGATGCCGGCGATCACCGCTTCCGCGATCCCGCCTTCCAGTTTGCCCGTCGCAAAATAATCCAGGAAAAACAGCGGCTCGGCGCCCTGCGCCAGCACGTCATTGGCGCACATGGCCACCAGGTCGATGCCGACGGTGTTGTGGATACCCGTCTCGAAGGCCAGCATCAGCTTGGTGCCGACCCCGTCCGTGCCGGACACCAGCACCGGGTCGGTGTACCCGGCCGCCTTCAGGTCAAACAGCGCGCCAAACCCGCCAAGGCCGCCCATCACACCGGCGCGCGCGGTCGCCTTGGCCATCGGCGAGATGGCATCAACCAGCCGCTCGCCTGCCTCAATATCGACACCCGCATCGCGGTATGAAAGGGGCGGTTTGGATGTCGCGTTCATCTGGATTGGCCCCGCAGCTTGCCCGAACCGGCGCGTTAGCATGGGGCTGGCACAAGTTCCAGTGAAGCTTCGGAAGTGAAGCTCGCGGTTTCCGGTTCAGAATGCGCCTGATAGAAGATCCCCAGCTAAGGAGTTCGCCTTCCATGATTCGACTGGTTCTGGCCGCCATGCTGCTGTCCCTTGTGGGCACCGGCTACGTTTATGCCGACACGAAGGACGTCTACACGATCCGCGGCATCTCCGTGGATGAGACGGCGCCCAGCGTCATCGAGGCCCGTGAAAAGGCGATGGGCGCCGCCCGCGTCGCCGCCGCCCGCCAGCTCATCAACAAGATCACCCTCGCCTCCGACCGCGCCGCCGCCGGCGGCATCCCGGTCGACAGCGCCCTCGCAGCCCGTTTCACCGCGGCCGTCGATGTCGAGGAAGAAACCGCCGGCGCCGGCCGCTACCGGGGCAAGCTGGCCGTGGTCCTGAACCCCCAGACGGTACGCGCCCACCTTGATTCGCTGAAAGTGCCCTATCTCGACGCCCAGGCTCCGCTTGCGCTGATCGTGCCGGTCGCCTCGTCCAACTTCCAGTCGGCCTGGACCACCGCCTTTGGCGACCGCAACCGCGGCGCCCTCGTGCCCACCGTGACGGCCACCTACGGCACCTACACCGCGTTCAGCACCTGGTCCGACATCTCGCCGGAAGCGACCCCCCAGAACGCCCGCCGCGGCATCCTGGCCGAGCTTCAGGGCCGCGACGGCGCCTGGCGCGTTGTCGTCTCCACGGTCACGCCCATCGGCACCGAATCGGTCGGCGCCACGCCCCCGGCCGCCACGCTGGAAGCCGCTGCAGATGCTGTCGCCACGCTGATGGACGAATCCTGGAAACAGGCCTCGATCATCCGTGACGGCTCGCGCACGGATGTGTCAGCCTCAGTCCTGTTCACCTCGCTGGTGGAATGGAACACGCTGCGCGGCGCACTCGCCCGCTCGCCGCTGGTCTCGGATTTCCGCACCAAGGCGGTCGCCCGTGAAGGGGCGGTCGTCACTTTCTCCTATGCCGGCGACGAAAACCGGCTGCGCAACGACCTCATCCAGCGCGGCGTGACGCTGGCGCGCGAGCAAGACGAACTGACCCTGCGCTCGGCGGTATCGACGTCCGTCCTGCAGTGAGCTCTGGCGACGCCGAACCGGATCGTTCGCCGCAACAGCCGATGTTCGGGTTCCCGGCGCCGATGGCGCGCTGGGACGGCCTGGTGGCTGGGCCCCACAATGCGGGCGCCCTCCGCATCGCCGGAAACCCGGAAGACTGGGCAGCGCCCGTGCTCTGCATCACCGGCCCCGCAAAAAGCGGCCTGACCTTTCTCGCCGCCGCCTGGGCAAGCCGGTTCAACGGCGAACTGCTGACCGCCGCGCAGCTCGCCAAAGCGGGCCGGCGCGGACTGGACGCCTTGGCAGAACAGTATGTTGCACTGGATGATGCAGACCTCGCGGTCGGCAAGCAGGATGAGGCGCTGCTGTCCCTGATCAACCTTGTCGCCGCTGGCGGTGGCCGCCTGCTGCTGACGGCGCACCGGGCCCCCTCCCAATGGCGCACCGTCTCGGCGGATCTCAAGTCGCGCCTGAACGCCCTGCCGGTCGGCGAGATCGGCCCCCCGGACGACAATATCGTGCGCGCCCGGCTGGCGATCGCGGCGGAGCGCCGGTTCCTGCGACTTTCGCCTGAGACGCTCAACTATCTGGTGCCCCGGCTTGAACTTGCCTATGACGCCGTTGAGAACTTCATGGACAGGCTCAGCGACGCTGTTTCCGACCACGACCGGGCTCCCAGCTTGCCGCTGGCCCGCCGGGTTCTGGAGCAGATGAGCGACGCCGCCGGTGAAGATGAGGCAGAAGGGTGACACGGCATGCCGGATGGCCAGCAGCGATTGAACAAGCAGCTGATGAACTCGCCGCAGCGATTCCTGAACCGCGAGCTCTCCTGGCTCGAGTTCAACCGGCGTGTGCTGGAAGAGGCCGAAAACCCCGCGCATCCGCTGCTCGAACGTCTGCGGTTCCTGTCCATCTCCGCCAGCAACCTCGATGAGTTCGACATGGTGCGCTATGCAGGCCTGCGCGAGCAGGTGCGGGCAGGCGTCACCCGGCTGAGCCAGGACGGGCTGACCCCGGCCCAGCAGGTTGCCGAAGTCGAAGCCGCGGCGCTCCGCCTGATCGAGGCGCAGCAGCAGGGCTGGCGCAACATCAAGGCCGACATGGAGACAGAGGGGCTCTTCGTGCTCGAAGCGAAGGAGCTGACAAAGCGCGAGCGCGCCGAGATCGAGACCTATTTCCACGCCAACATCTTCCCGATCCTGACGCCGCTGGCGATTGATCCGGCCCACCCGTTCCCGTTCATTCCCAATCTTGGCTTCACGATCGCCTTTGACCTGCAGTCTCTCAGCGGCGGCGAGGAGCAGGTCGGCATTGTGCCGATGCCAACCTTCGTGCGCCGCTTCATCCGTCTGCCGAAAGGCAACAAGCCCGGCATCCGCTTCATCGCGCTGGAAGACGTGATCGGCATCTTCCTGCCCATGCTGTTCCCTGGCTTCAAGGAGGCGGGGCGATGCCTGTTCCGCATCGTGCGCGACAGCGATATCGAGATCGAGGAAGAGTCCGAGGACTTGATCCGCGAATTCGAGGTGCTGCTCAAGCAGCGCCGCCGCGGACGGATCGTCCGTCTACGGATGCAAGCCAGTGCGCCGGAGCACCTGCGCCATTTCATCATGCGCGAAATCGGTGCAGAACCGTCCGATATCGTGATCTATGACGGCATCCTCGGCATGGCCCGTCTCGCCGAAATGATCGTCGATGACAGGCCGGACCTCCTCTTCACGCCCTACGAGCCGCGATATCCTGAGCGCATCCGGGAAATGGGCGGCGACATCCTCGCCGCCATCCGCGCCAAGGACATTCTGGTCCATCATCCGTTCGAGAGCTTCGATGTGGTGGTGGAATTCGTCCGCCAGGCGGCGGCCGATCCGCAGGTCGTCGCGATCAAGCAGACGCTCTACCGCACCACGGTCAACTCGCCGATTGTCGGCGCCCTGATCGAGGCTGCCGAGTCCGGCAAGACGGTCACCGCGCTGGTCGAGATCAAGGCGCGGTTTGACGAGGAAGCGAACCTCCGCCTCGCGCGCGACCTGGAGCGGGCCGGCGTGCAGGTCGTGTACGGATTTATCGAGTACAAGACCCACGCAAAGGTCTCGCTGGTTGTGCGGCGCGAAGGCAACGAACTGCGCACCTATACGCATTTCGGCACCGGCAACTATCACCCGATCAATGCGCGCATCTATACCGACCTCTCGCTGTTCACCGCTGATCCCGCGCTCGGGCGCGACGCCAACCGATTGTTCAACTACGTGACCGCCAACCGCGAGCCGCCGGATGTCGCGCCGGATTTCGAGACGCTCAGCATGGCGCCGGTGAATCTAAAGCAGCACCTGCTGGAAATGATCGAAGAGGAAGTTCAGGCCGCCAAGAAGGGCAAGCCGAGCGGCATCTGGGCGAAGATGAACTCGCTGGTCGATGGCGAGGTTATCGACACACTGTACAGGGCCAGCCAATCGGGCGTGCCGATTGTGCTCGTCGTGCGCGGCATCTGCTGCCTACGGCCCGGCGTTCCGGGCCTGTCGGAGAACATCACGGTCAAAAGCATTGTCGGCCGGTTCCTCGAACATGCCCGCACGCTCTGCTTCGCAAACGGCGAAGCGCTGCCGTCGGCCAATTCCAAAGTGTTCATGTCATCGGCCGACTGGATGCCGCGCAACCTGTCGCGCCGCGTCGAAGTGCTGGTGCCGATCCAGAACCCGACGGTGCACCGTCAGGTGCTGAACCAGATCATGGTGGCCAACCTCAACGACGAGCAGCAGACTTGGCTGATGCGTTCGGATGGCACCTACGAGCGCCTGCGCAGCAAGACGCCGGACACCGCTTTCTCCGCCCACGCTTATTTCATGTCCAATCCCAGCCTCTCGGGACGGGGCAGCGCGCTGGAAGTCAGCCTGCCGCCGCGCCTGACGCTGCCTGAAGGACCGAAATGAGCATTCCTCAACCCCGGCAGGCCGGTATCATCGATATCGGGTCGAACTCCGTTCGCCTCGTGATCTGTGATGTGCTGGGCGCGTCGATCCTGCAAAGCTTCAACGAAAAGGTCATGGCGGGCCTCGGCGAGGGGCTGACCAAGACCGGGCACCTGTCTCCCCCGGGCATCGTTGCCGCGCTCGCCGCGCTGGGGCGTTTCCGGGCAATCCTCAAGGCGCTGAATGTCGAAAGCTGGCAGGCCGTCGCCACGGCGGCCGTTCGCGCCGCGGATGATGGCGCTGATTTCCTGAAACAGGCCGGCAAGATCCTCGGCCGCCCCGTGCGCCTGCTGTCGGGCGAGGACGAGGCGCGGCTGTCGGCGCGCGGCGTGGAAATCAACCTGTACAATCCCGTCGGTCTGATCGGAGACCTCGGCGGCTCCAGCCTGGAATTCCAGGCCATCGGCGGCGCGCCGGCGAAGGGCGAAAGCCTGATGATCGGCCCGCTCGCACTCGGCGATATCGTGAGTGATCCCAAGGAGCTCCGTAAACGGATCAAGGACGAGCTGAAGACCAGCGCCGCGCTGTCTGCAGCGAAAGGGCGTTTCTATGCCGTCGGCGGCGCCTGGCGCGCCTTCGCACGCCTCGTCATGGAGCTTGACCGCTATCCGCTGCAAGTCCTGCAAGGCTACCAGATCAACGAGGGCCAGGTGGCCCGCGCCACCAAGCTGGCCGTGGACGCGCTGACCAGCGCCGCCGCCCGCACGCAGATCGAGGCATTGGACCGCAAGCGCGCCAAGCTGCTGCACGTCGCTGCCATCACGCTCGAGGAAATCCTGATCGTCGGCAAGCTCGACGGCGTGACGATCTCGGCCGCCGGGGTGCGCGAGGGCGTGCTGCAGGAACTGATGGGCATGAAGCCGCAAGATCCGCTCACGGACGGTGTCATCGCCTTTGCCCGGCTCGACATCAACCAGATCGCCTTCGGCCGCGCGCTGCATGATTTCATCTCGCCGGCGCTGGTGCCGCAGCCGGACCTGTTCGGCTCGCCCGCCGCCGATGTGCGCATCGAGAAGGCGGCCTGCATGATGGCCGACAGCGCCGGCCGCTTCCACCCGGACCACCGCGCGGAGCTCGCCTATGACCAGGCGCTGCGCGCGCCGTACTCCGGCCTCAACCATGCCGAACGCGCGATGATCGCCTACGCCATCGGCTGCCGTTACGAGAAAGATTTCAAGCGCCCCAACGAGCACATCTCCCTCGCCACCGAAGCCCAGGCTGACCGCGCCCGCCAGATTGGCCTGCTGATGCGTCTCGGCGCTGTCTTCTCTGGCCGGTCCGGCCCGATCCTCAAACGTGCGGCCTTGCGGCGCGTCGGAGACGTGCTCGAACTCGAAGTCGATCCACGCGACAAACTGCTGATTTCGGAAACCGTGGAACGCCGCCTGACGCAGGCGGCCGGGCAATTGAAGCTTAAGTCACGCACCAGCGTGCGCTGAGCTTCAGACGTCGAACAGGCGAACCTGTCCGCCTGCGAACGAAACGGCGAGCTTGCCGGAGAGCAGCGCGATCGCCTTCTTTCCGAACATCTCGTAGCGCCAACCTGTCATCGCCGCGATGTCCTCGCTCGTCTCGCCGCGGGCGATCCGGTCGATGTCGGCGGAGTTGGCGATCAGGCGGGGGACGACATCATTCTCGTCCGAGACATGTTTCAGCAGCACCTTGAGGAGTTCCGGCGCGCCTGCGGGGATCTGCGCATTCTGCGGCTGGCGGACGATTTCCGGCGCATAGGTATCCGGCGCATCGATCGCGGCGCGCACGGCGTCCAGCAGGCCCTGGCCATGCTTGGAGCGGATGAATCCGTTCGGCACCGCGCGCAGCTGCGAGAAGTCTTCTTCCGTACGCGGCTTCTGCGCGGCGATCTCCTGGATCGCGTCATCCTTCAGGATGCGGCGGCGCGGCTTGTCCAGTTCCTGTGCCACGCGCTCGCGCCATGCGGCGACGGAGACGACGATGGCGGCATAGTCCTTCTTCGGCATGCGCAATTTGAGGCGCTGCCAGGCATTCATCGGCTCGGTATCATAGGTCGCCGGGTCTTCGAGGTCCGCCATCTCCTCGCGCACCCAGGTCAGCCGGTCGGTGCGGGCGAGTTCGTCGCGCATGATCTGGTAGGCATCGCGCAGGTGCGTCACGTCGCCCAGCGCATAGATCAGCTGTTTCTGGCTCAGCGGGCGGCGCATCCAGTCGGTGAACTGGCTGGACTTGTCGATCTGCTTGCGCAGGACGCGCTGGACGAGATTGTCGTACGAAATCGAATCACCGAACCCGAGCGCCATCGCGGCGACCTGTGTATCGAACACCGGGCCGGGCGGGTGGCCGATCAGGCGGTTGAAAATCTCGATGTCCTGCCGGGCGGCGTGGAACACCTTGGTCTGGCGGTCCGAGGCGATCAGGTCGAGGAAGGGTTTGATGTCCAGATCTTCGGCCCGCGGATCGATCAGGCCCTCGACGCCCGGTCCGGAGGCCTGGATCAGGCACAATTCCGGCCAATAGGTCGTTTCCCGGTGGAATTCGGTGTCAATGCAGACGAATTCGGCCTCTGCAAGTCGCCCGCAAAGGTCTTCCAGGGCGGACTGCTCAGTGATCGGCGTCAGGGTGTTGTCAGTCATTGCGCGAGCGCTTATCGCACCTGCTTGACAAAGGCGAGGGGGTCTGTGCCCTACGCCGCTTCTTTATGTTTGGCCGAGATACCGGAGTATTCGCCCGATG
>JBBSDJ010000083.1:0-12145 GCA_038249555.1 Caulobacterales bacterium | reverse complement strand
GGATTTCCCGACTACGGATCGCGCGGCGCTGGAGGGTTTCTCTCCGGCGCCGTTTCATTTCGGGGCGATGGTCTTGCGGCGAGCGCGGCGAAGGCGCGGGGCGCGCGAGACGGGGCGGCGGGGAGAGTGCGGTGCGCGCAGCGCGGCTCAAAAAATAGGGGCAGCGAGCGGCGCGCTCTCCTTGCTGCGAAACCTGAACTCCGGCAGCAAATTCCTTGATTTCACTAAAGAAAAAGGGCGAGCTTCCGCTCGCCCTTTTGTATTTTGAAGTCGTCCGTAGACTTACTTCTTTTTTGCTTTGGCGGCCGGTTTTTTGGCCGGGGCAGCTTTAGCAGTTTTGGCAGCCGGCTTTTTCACAGCGGCCTTCGGTGCAGCTTTTTTCACGGCAGGTTTAGCAGCCGGTTTTTTAGCGGCAGGTTTTTTTGCAACAGCCATCTTCGATCTCCTTTGAGTGGCATCGCAATAATATCGTGATTCGCGAGAATGCAACTCCTAAAATTCATTTTTCAGGCGAGTCCCTGTATTAGTCCGTGCACGGTCAATCGTCCCGTTCGGCCCAAACCTTCAATATATGATGGGCAATTGCGGAGGGAGGCGGGCAAAAAAGTTCAGAATGTTTTCCCGAAAGAATTTCGCGCATTTCGGCGCGCGAGACCCAGCGCGCGCTTTCGAGCTCTTTCGAATCGATGGTGATCTCGTCCGATTGTGCAGGCAGGATGAAGCCCATCATCAGAGAGGACGGGAAGGGCCAGGGCTGGCAGGCCACATACTCCGCCTGCGCCGGATCGCATTTGATGCCGGCTTCCTCGAACATTTCGCGCGAGGCGGCCTGCTCGATGGTTTCACCCGGCTCGCAGAAGCCCGCGAGGCAGGACATGAAACCGGCGGGCCAGAATTTCTGGCGGCCGATGAGCGCGTGGCCATTCTGCACGGCCAGCATGATCGCGACAGGATCGGTGCGCGGGAAGTGTTCGGCGCCGCAGGCCGAGCACTGCGCTTTCCAGCCGGCATCGGTGATTCCGTTGCGGCCGCCGCATTTCGCGCAGTAGCCGTGCGAGGTGTGCCAGAGGAAAAGGCTGCGCGCGGTGGAGGCGCAGTTGGCGTCCATCGCCGGCAGGCGCCCGGCGGCCTGCCTGAAGTCCAGGAACTCGCCGATGCCTTCTATCAGCGAACCATCAAGGTCGAACTTCGGCGGAAGATCCAGCGCGAAGACCGGCGCGCCTGCCTTGTCCTCGCCGAGGAAGAGGCGCGGCGAGCCGGGTGAGACGCGGGCCGCTTCGGGGCCCATCCAGACGAGACCGCCGTCGCGCGCGATCAGCGGAATGCCGTCGCGCAGCAGGAAGACGAGCGCGTCCTCGCGTTTGAAAGCGGCTTCAAGCCAGGCTTCATCGGTGCGGCGGTGGGCGGCGCGGTCGATGGGCTTGGCGGCGAGGGGCATGTCGTTCGAGTTGGTCATGGCAGGGGAACTAATCCGGTTTGGCGCGCGTGGGAACATCTTACCGCGCCAAAAGCGCCTGCCTTTACTCCGCCAAAGTCTGGTGTCCTAACTCCCGGCCATAACAGGGAGGGGAGTCCCATGAAGTTGATGCACGCTGCGAGCCTCGCGGCTCTGATGATCACGGCGACTGCCTGCAGTTCGCTGCGCCCCTGGCCGAGCGAACCCGAGGCCGAAGCCTTCGCGGAAGCCGCGCCGCCGGTGAACCGGTTCGCCAACATCGAGCTTGCGGCGCCGGACAAGTCCGTGCCCGCGTATGCCGATCCGGCGCTCGATCCCCTGCGCTCGGCCACGCTGTCGCGCTTCACGAGCGAACAGGAATTTCTCGATTGGCTGAAGGCGGTGCGCGGCGCTGCGAAACAGCGCGGCGTCTATTCCTGGCGCGACATGCCGGCCACGGCGATGGCGGCGCCCACCGAAGCTGCGATGTCTCCGCCGCCGCCGCCGCCTCCGCCCGCAATGGCGATGTCCGATGCGGTCGCGTCCGAGTCCGAGATCGTCGTGACCGGTTCCTCGATCCCGGCCGATCCGGCCAATCCCGAGATCACCAACAATCAAAAGGCCGGCGTCGACGAGGGCGGCATCGTCAAGCAGATCGGCAATTTCCTCGTCGTGCTGCAGGACGGGCGCCTGTTCGTCACCGACATCCTGCCGGGCGGCGAGCCGGGTCTGAAGCTGACGGACCGCGCGGACGTCTATCGCTCCAGCGCCGAAGACACCTGGTATGACGAGATGCTCGTCTCGGGACGCACCATCCTCGTCACCGGCTATTCGTATGACGAGAATGCCAGCGAGTTCACGGTGCTGACGCTCGGCGATGACGGCAAGGTGACGCGGCAGGCGACGTTCTACATTTCGTCCGACGACTATTACTCGGGCAGCAACTATGCCTCGCGGATGATCGACGGGAAGCTCGTCATCCACACGCCGATCTTCACCTCCGGCCAGGGCTGGTGGGACGCGTTCGATCCGCCGGAAATCCGCGAATGGCGCCGCGAGGGCGAGGACGGTGAGCGCACGCACATGCGCGGCCGCCCGCTGTTCCGCGCCGAGGATATCTGGATGCCGGTGCAGCGGATGCTGGAACCGGTGATCCATACGGTGACGGTCTGCGACATCTCCGGCGCCACGGATACGTCTGCGCCGCTCTGCACGTCGACCGCGATCATCGGCACCGAGTCCCACAAGTTCCTTGTTACCCGCGATGCCTTCTGGCTCTGGATGAATCCGGGCTGGTCGGAAGTTTCGAGCGACTCGGAGGAGGCTTACCAGGCCTGTTCTGACCGCAAGGGGCATGCACCGGTGCGCGAGATCGCGACCTCTGCGCTGATCAAGTTGCCGATCAGCGGCGAGATGCCGTCGGTGCTGGGTGTGCGCGGCGCACCGCAGAACCAGTTCTCGATGGATATGGATGCCGATACGTTCCGCGCGGTTGTCGATTGGCAGTCGCCCGCCTGTCCCGGCGGCTGGAGCACGCCGGCGACGCTGACCTTCTTCGATGCGCCGATGTCGGCTTTCACCGGCACGTTCAGCGACGCGCCGGGCGGACGATACGTGCCGCTGCCGTCTCCCGGGACATCAGACTATGAAGCGCGCTTTACCGAGAAGCACCTTGTCTACGGCGCGCGGGAAGGTTGGGGCAGCTGGGCACCGGCAGAGAGCGATGCGCCGCGCAAGAATGGCGTGGCGATCGTTGTGCCTGTGGACAATCCCTCCTGGCCGGTCACGCTCGACGTGCCGCATGACGTCATCCGCGCCGAGCGTGCGGGCCCGTACATGGCGCTGACGGGGTACAAGGACCACAAGGGGCTGAGCCTCTCGCTGATCGACCTGCGCGGCGAAGATCCGAAACTCGCCAGCACACATGTGCTCACGAACCGGTATGAGAGCGAGAACCGCAGCCATGCCTTCAACAGCCGCATTGATGCCAAGGGCGAAGGCCTGATCGGGCTGCCGACGGTTACGCGGTCTGAGGAGTCCGAGCGCTGGTGGTGGTGGTCGGCGTCCTCTGACCTCACCTATATCGCCACGGATGCAGACGGCGAGCTGAGCGAGGCGGGCCAGCTCATTGCCACCCGCGCCGATCCGGAAGCGGGCTCGCCCACCGGCTATGAGTGCGAAGTGTCGTGCGTTGACTGGTATGGCAATTCGCGCCCGATCTTCACCGGCGGGCGATACCTGGCGCTGCTCAATTCAGAGCTCGTGGAAGGCAAGCTGGAAGACGGCGTCATTGAAGAAGTGCGCCGGATAGATCTGACTGCACCGCAGGACTGATCCCTGTTGCCAGGGATCAGGTGCTGCGGGCGCCGCCGGCGCGGGCGTTCAGGTGGTCAACGAGTTCCGGCGTGATCGTGCCGGTGACCTCGAGGCCTTCCATCGCCTGATAGTCGCTGATCGCATCGGCCGTGCGCGGACCAATCACGCCGTCCGGCGTACCGGCGCCGAAGCCGAGACGGCCAAGTGCGGTCTGCACGGCCTGGACCTGCAGCGGGTTGCCCGTGTTCCAGCGCTGGGCGCCGAAGCGGCCATTGGCGAGGGCGACCGGCGTCTGGGCCTTCCACTTGGCGGCCTTCTCGCTGGCTTCCAGCGAGTCTGACATCGCGACGCGCGTGCGCAGGTTCTTCACTTCCTGCTCGGCGCCGGTATCACCGGCGCGCGCGGCCACTTCGAACCAGAACAGCGCCTTGGTCAGGTCCTGCGGCGTGCCGATGCCTTCGGCATGCACGACGCCGAGATTGTACTGCGCATCGACAAGGCCAAGCTCGGCGGCTTCGTTGAACCAGGCCACTGCATCGGCTTCGGACTTCGCGCCGCCTTCGCCTTCGGCGAGGAAGAGGGCGTAGTCGTACATCGCGTTCACGTGTCCGGCTTCGGCGGCCTTCTGGATCAGGTTGCGGGCTTCGATCATGTCCTTGTCGACGCCCTGGCCGCGCTCGTAGAGCTTGCCGAGTTCATACTGGGCGGGCGCGACACCTTTTTGCGAGGCGCGGCGCAGGAAGGAGGCGGCGGTTTCGAGGTCGCCCTCCGAGAGCTTCACCTGCGCATACTGGTATTGCGCGACGGCGTTGCCGGCGTTGGCTTCGGCCTCAACCGTGACGACGACCGGGATGGCGGGGAAGGTCGTGTCGCCGCGCACGGTGCGTTTCGAGGGCTCCTTCGCCGGTCCGGGCTCCACGGCAGGTACGGAAGGTTTCAGTGACGGCGGGCCGCTGGCTTCTATGGCTTCTGCGGCGGTCACGATCGAGCGGATCGCGGCCTGTTCCGGTGTCAGCTCCACGGCCGGTTTCGGCGCGGGCTTGGGCGCGATTTTCGGGGCGGGCTTGAGGGCGGGCGTCACCGGCTGGACGGAGGCGAGGATCGGCGCCTCAGACTCCTGCGCCTTGGCGGACGCGGCTTCTGCGAGCGCGAGGATCTCGCTGCTTTCCGGTTCGGCTGGGGCGGTCTCGGTTTCGCCAAACAAGGTGTCGCTGACGACGGCGGTCTCATCCTCGAACAGCATCTGCTCGGCGTCGGCTGGCGCCGGCAGCGCCGTGACGGCGGCGGCCGTGGTCGTGGCGGCGGCTGCGCCAGTCACCGGATCGACATAGGTGTCGACCGGGCCGGACAGGGTTGGCGTGACCGGCTGCTTGCCGCGCAGGTAGAGATAGCCGCCGACACCGGCGCCGGTGATCACGACGGCGGATGCGGCGAGGAACATCGGCACGCGGGCGCTGCCGGATTTCTGGCCAGCAGGCTTGGCGTCGGCCGGCAGCGGCGCGGCGCGCGGCTTGTTGCGCGAGGTCTTTTCCGAAGCAGCCATCGCGGCGCGGCGGGCGCGGGCGATATAGTCGGCGGTCGACTCTTCGGGCACCGCATCTGCAGGCGGGCGCGCCTCGGTTTCCGCGAGTGTGCGGGAGAAGTCCGGCTCGTCGTCGAAAATGTCGGACTCGCGGGTTTCGGTCTGGCTGTCTTCGAGGCTGTCGCCGATCATGTCGAAGCCGTCGAGTTCGGCAACGGGATCAAAGCCGCTGTCCTCTTCAGGTTCGGCGTCCGGTTCCGGGGCATCGGCGACATAGGTGTGGACCTCTTCGGTGCGGACCTCTTCAGGCGGCTCCGGGTCAGCGGGCATCAGGCGTTCGCCCGCGGCGCGGATGGCGTCGAAGTCGGACTTGTAAGGGCTGACCGATTCCTTGTTGTCGATGACTTCCCAGCCGGAGAAGCCGGCTTCGAACTCGTCGGCGTCATCGACGGCCGCAAAAACCGGCATGTGGGTGGCCGGCTCGTCCTCGATTTCGGATTCGAACATCGAGGCGGATTCGTATTCCGGCTCGGGCTCGGCGGTGAACATCGACGCGCCGAAGTCCGGCTCGAGGACGGGCGGCTGCGCTTCGACGTGCGGCGGCGTGGTAAAGGATTCGAGGCTTTCGAGACGCGTGGCGAGCGCCGCGATAGCGCGCTGCACGGGCGAGAGCGACTCGGAGGATTGCGACTGCATCCGCTCGAGGCGCTCGGAGACGCTGGCGAGCGCGTCCGAGAGGCGGGCGTCGGAGGCCTTGCGCATGCCGTCCATGTCCTGGGCGAGCGCGGTGAGCGCTTCGTCCTGGCGTTTCTGGAGGCGGACGGCCGCGACGGTGACTTGCTCGCCGACCTGCTCGATCGCTTCGGCGCTGCGCATCTCGCTTTCTTCCAGCCGGTCCTCGACATGCGCGGCGAGCGCGTCGATGCGCTCAGCGACCTGTGTGCCGAGGCGGCCGATTTCTTCCTGCACCGTGGCGGAGAGATCTGCCGGCTCGCGCGTTTCGACTTCGGCGAGGCGGGCCTTCAGTTCACTGACTTCTGCCTTGAGGCGCTCTTCGAGCTTCTCGTCCTGGCCGGCGGCGGCGTGTGCGATCTCGGTGGCGAGTTCGATACGGGCATTGTCCACCGCGCTGCGCACGGACCGGGTCAGGTCCTCGAAGCGGGCTTCAAATTCCTGCTTCAGGCGCTCGGCCTGTTCGGGGTCGATCTGGCTGGCGACCGCTTCGATCCGCTCGTCGAGGTGCGCGAACGTGGTCTCGAGGCTTTTCAGCGCGGAGTCGGTGCCGGTCTCGGCGCGGTTGAGCCGCTCCTGGATTCGCAGCAGCGTCGATTCCATCGAATTCAGCGCGCCGGAGACGTCGGCTTCGACGGCGCTGAGGCGTTCTTCGGACTGGCCAGAGACAGCGAGGCGTTCCTGGACGTTCGATTCGAGGCTGGTCATGCGCTCGGCAAGGCCGCGGGCCGTGCCTTCGGCGCGCAGTTCGGCCTGCTCGACGGCGCGTTCGACGCGGGCGGCGGCGTCCGACAGGGTGCGATCGACGCGGGTCTCGATGCCTTCGACGCGGTCGGTCAGATCGGCGAAGCCTGATTCGATCCGGCCCTTGATCGCGACGGTCTCGTTCTGAGTGAGTTCGCCTTCTTCATAGACATGGGTGGCGAGCTTGCCGAGCGCGCCTTCGAGGGCGCGCAGCGCTTCGACATTGTGCTGCCCGCGGTCGTCATGTTCGAGGCGGCGGACTTTCGATTGCAGCGTCTCATGAGTGACGCGCAGTTCGTCGATCAGGCCTTCGATATGGTTGGCGATCGCGACGGTCGTCTGGTCGGTCGTCTGCAGACGGGCTGCGAGGCCGTTGACGACGTTATCAATGTTGTTGATCGCGAGGGTGGAGCGCGCTTCGGTCGCCTCGATCCGGCGGGTCAGGCGGTCGAGCGTGGAGGCTGAATCCTGGACCGGCGCCATCGGCATCGGCGGCGCGCCGGTGCGGCGGGTATAAGAGTAGGACGTCTCGCCCGGCTGGGGCTCCTCGACCATCGTCAGCAGGCGGTTGAGATACTCGCCCAGCGTTATGCCTTCCGCCAGGGCCGCTTCGCGTGCTGCGTCGCGGGCCCTCTGGTCGGTGCTGAACTTGCTCCATCCGGTCTGGCTCATCTGCCGCTCCTTACGCCGGTGCCACTCCCACATGGTTAAGGAGAACGGCGCAATTGTTTACACCCGCACAGAAATGACGGGCGTCCGTTAAGGCCGCGTTAAAGGTAAGATTCTGTGCGAGTTTCCCGTAGGGAGGGCGCGCGGACTGCGCTTTCCCTTCGCGTAAGCGGAAATTTACGTTGACGTTCGCGGAAGGCATTGCTTAGAACACCCCCATAACAAGAAACCTGCAGACACAAACGGAGGAACCACGTCATGCAACATCGTACCATTTCGTCTATTTCTGCCGCTGATTCCCGCACCTACACGATTTCCGAGCTTGCCCGGGAATTCGGGGTGACGCCCCGCGCTTTGCGGTTCTACGAAGACAAAGACATGCTGCATCCGGCCCGCGACGGCATGATGCGTCTCTATTCCAACCGGGACCGCGCCCGGCTGACGATCATCGTGCGCCTCAAGCGCCTCGGACTGCCGCTGGCGGATATCCGCGAAATCCTGGACCTATATGCCCTGAACGACGGCAAGCGCGCCCAGACGAAGATGATGCTGGAGAAGTTCCGCAAACAGGCCGCCGAACTGGAAGTCCAGCGCGGCGACATCGAAACGGCGCTGCACGAACTCTATAAAGGGATCGAATGGCTCGAAGACCTGGTCGCCAACAACGGCCCGTCGGAAGAGACCAAGCGTCAGGCGCATGCCTATGAGCAGGTCGCCCGCAAGCAGCTCGACGAAGTCTGAGAGCCCGCTACCGATCAAAATGTAGATAGTTGAGCGTGTTGGAATGACTTTTCCAACACGCTTTGCCATTCAAGGCCGCAAACTTCCTGTTTGAGAGGACCTTTCCCCGATGCCCCGTTATGACGCCCCCGTCCGTGACATGCAGTTCGTGCTGCACGAGGTGCTGCAGCTCCAGAATTATTCGAACCTTCCGGGCTTTGCCGACGCGACCCAAGAGACGATCGACCAGATCCTCGAAGAGGGCGCGAAGTTCGCCAAGAACGTGCTGTTCCCTTTGAGCGCCGTCGGCGACCGGCAGGGCTGCAAGCGTGGGTCCGACGGCAGCGTCAAGACGCCGGACGGGTTTCCGGAGGCTTACAAGCAGCTCGTCGAGAATGGCTGGCCGCTGCTGGCGGCGCATCCGGAAATGGGTGGGCAGGGCCTGCCGCATGCGGTCAACATTGCCTGGACCGAGATGGTCTCGGCCTCGAACATGGCGTTCGGCATGTATCCCGGCCTGACGCACGGCGCCTATCAGGCACTGATGGCGGGCGGCGCGGATGAGCTGAAGAAGAAGTACGGTCCCAAGATGGCCTCGGCCGAATGGGCCGGTACGATGAACCTGACCGAGCCGCATTGCGGCACCGACCTCGGCCTGATGAAGACGAAAGCCGTGCCGCAGGGCGATGGCACCTACAAGATCACCGGCCAGAAGATCTGGATTTCCGGCGGCGAGCAGGACCTGACCGAGAACATCATCCACCTTGTGCTCGCCCGCATCGAAGGCGCGCCGGAAGGCATCAAGGGCGTCTCGCTTTTCGTGGTGCCGAAATTCCTGGTCAATGACGACGGCTCGCTCGGCGCGCGCAACGCGGCAAGCTGCGGCGGGCTTGAGGAAAAGATGGGCATCCACGGCAACGCGACCTGCGTCATGAACTATGACGGCGCGACCGGCTGGCTGGTCGGCGACGAGCACAAGGGCATGCGCACCATGTTCGTCATGATGAACGAGGCGCGTCTCGGCGTCGGCCTGCAGGGGCTGTCGCAGGCGGAGGTCGCCTACCAGAACGCACTCGATTTTGCGAAAGACCGCGTGCAAGGCCGCTCGCTGACCGGCACGCAGGCGCCAGACAAGCCGGCCGATCCGATCATCGTGCACCCGGACGTGCGCCGGATGCTGCTGGAGCAGAAAGCCTTCATCGAAGGCGCGCGGGCCTTTACCTACTGGGCGGCGTTCCAGGGCGACCTTCAGCACAAGTCTCCCGACGAGAAGGTGCGCGAGAAAGCCGGCGACTACATGGCGCTGCTGACGCCGGTGGTGAAAGCCTACTTGACCCACAAGGGTCTCGAGAGCGCCAACCTTGGCCTGCAGGTGCATGGAGGCTCGGGCTTCACGCGTGAGTGGGGGCTTGAGCAGATCGTCCGCGATTGCCGGATCACACTGATCTATGAAGGCACCAACGGCGTGCAGGCGCTCGACCTGGTCGGCCGCAAGCTGGGCGCAAATGGCGGGCGGGCGGTGTTCAGCTTCTTCGCCGAGATCGACGAGTTCGTGGCCTCGGCGGAATCGACGCCCGGCATGGAACTTTACCTCGAGGGGCTGAAGACAGCGCGCGCGCAGCTGCAGGACGGCACGATGTGGCTGATGCAGAACGGCATGAGCGACTTCAACAATGCCGGCGCCTCCAGCCACGACTACCTGCACCTGATGGGGCTCACGGCGCTCGCCTATATGTGGGCGCGGATGGCGAAGCTGTCGCTGGAGAAGGCGAACACCAAGGACCCGTTCTACGCGGCGAAGCTCGCTACGGGGCGCTATTTCGTGGAGCGGATGCTGCCGGATACGGCGGCCCATCTCGCCAAAGTAAAGACCGGCGCGGGCGCGATGATGGCAGTCACCGAGGCGCAATTCTGATATGCTGATGACGCTGCGGCACGGCTGGAGAAACCGGGCCGCAGCTCTTACATGCTGACGTGAACGTAAGCGGCAAGCAAGCGCCGCACCGATGGAGAAAACCCGATGCATGAGAGCCCGTTGAACGTCCCCAAATCCGCCTGGCGGCAGGATGAGGAACTCGACATTTTTGCGGATGCCGTCGGCCAGTTCTTCGAAAAGGAATGCGCACCGCATGTGCCGGCCTGGCGCAAGGCCGGCGTGGTCCCACGCGACATCTGGAAGAAGGCAGGCGAGATGGGCCTGCTCGGCGCCTCCGTGCCGGAAGAGTATGGCGGCGCGGGCGGGGATTTCCGCCACGAGGCCATCATCATCGAGCAGCAGCAGTGGAAGGGCATCGACGGGTTCGGCATCACGCTGCAAAACGCGATCATCGCGCCTTACATCACCGCCTATGGCACCGAGGAACAGAAGCGCCGCTGGCTGCCGAAGATCTGCTCGGGCGAGATTGTCACCGCGATCGCGATGACCGAACCGGGCGCGGGCTCTGACCTGCAGAACATCAAGACGACGGCGAAGCGTGACGGCAACGAATATGTCATCAACGGCTCGAAGACCTTCATCTCGAACGGCCAGACCGCCAACCTCATTCTCGTCTGCGCCAAGACCGACCCGACCAAGGGCGCCAAGGGCATCTCGATCGTCTGTGTAGAGACAGACCCCGTCGAGGGCGAAGGCGGCTTCCGCCGCGGGCGCAATCTGGACAAGGTCGGCCAGCATGCGGCCGATACGTCCGAACTGTTCTTCGACGAAGTCCGCGTGCCGGCGACGCACCTGCTCGGCGACGAGGAAGGCAAGGGCTTCATCCAGCTGATGCAGAAACTGCCGCAGGAGCGGCATATCATCGGCCTGCAGGGCATCGGCATGATCGAACGCGCGATCCACGAGACGGTCGCCTATGTGAAGAGCCGCAAGGCCTTCGGCGGCACGATCTGGGATTTCCAGAACACGCAGTTCAAGCTGGCCGAAGCGAAGACCGAGGCGACAGTGGCGAAGGTGTTCATGGATCACTGCACCGAGCTGCTGCTCCAGGACAAGCTCGACGCGGCCACGGCCTCGATGTCGAAATACTGGGTCTCGGACCTGCAGTGCAAGATCATCGACGAGTGCCTGCAGCTGCATGGCGGCTTCGGCTACATGGACGAGTATCCGATCGCTCAGATGTATGCCGATGCGCGCGTGCAGCGCATTTATGGCGGCGCCAACGAAGTAATGAAAATGCTGATCGCGAGGACGCTGTAGGCTGTCCTGCCCGACCGGCACCTCCTTCGAGATGTCTTCCCGACTCCGGCGCGCAGCTCGGTGTCGCTCGGCTTTGAACTTCTCGAATTGGACGCGAAAGCGATGACCACGCGCGTCCGGTTCAATGGCAGCTCGGAGTTCACCAATCCTGCCGGGTATATCCAGGGCGGCTATCTCGTCGCCATGATGGACGATGCCATCGGCATGCTGGCGACCGTGAAGGCCGGGACAGCCAAGTTTCCATCGACTGTTGATTTGCACACGCACTTCCTGCGGCCTGTCCGTGTCGGCGTCATCGAAGTCGCCGCGCGCCTGCGCAATATCGGCCGCGCGATGATCTTCGCCGAGGCCGACCTCTTCGACGCGCGTGGCAAGGAAGCCGCCCGCGCCACCGCCTCCCTGACCCTCAACCCGGTGAAAGCACCGGCGACCCCATCCTGATCCCCCGAAAGGAGCTTTCAAAATGCCTGAAGCCTATATCTACGACGCCGTGCGTACGCCCCGCGGCAAAGGCAAATCTTCTGGTGCGCTGCACGAGATCACTGCTCTGAGCCTCGGCACGCAGGTGCTGCAGGCCATCCGTGATCGCAACAACCTCGACACGTCGAAAGTTGACGATGTCGTGTTCGGCTGCGTCTCGCCGGTCGGCGAGCAGGGCGGCGATATTGCCCGCATCGCGGTGCTGAACGCCGACTATGCCGAGACGACGGCGGGCGTGCAGGTCGACCGTTTCTGCGCCTCGGGCCTCGAAGCCTGCAACATGGCCGCCTCAAAAGTCATCACCGGTGAGGCCGACATGGCCATCGGCGGC
>JBBSDJ010000082.1:0-12176 GCA_038249555.1 Caulobacterales bacterium | reverse complement strand
TTCGTCAACCAGATCATCGACGGGCTCGGCCTGTCTTTCTTTGAGCGGTCGGCCGCACGGGTGGTCATTTCGGCGCAGGAGACGCCGCCGGAGTCGGAAGACTGCCTGCTGCTGAACGTGCGGACCGGCAATCTCAAGGGCACGGAAAAGCAGCCTGTCATGGTCTGGCTGCATGGCGGGGCGCACCAGTACGGGTCCGGCTCGCAGGCGATTTACCAGTCCAATGCGCTGGTCAAGAAGGGCGTGGTGCTGGTCACCATCAACTACCGGCTCGGCGCGATGGGCTACCTTGCCCATCCGGCGCTGACAGAGGAAGCGGGCACGTCCGGCAATTACGGCCTGATGGACCAGGCGGCGGCGCTCGCCTGGGTGCGCGACAATATCGAAGCGTTTGGCGGCGATTCCCGCAATGTGACGGTGTTCGGCGAGAGCGCCGGGGCGCAGTCGATCACGGAGCTGATGGCGTTTCCGGCGGCGGACGGATTGTATCACAAGGTGATCCTGCAGAGCGGCGCGAGCACGGGCAATGTGCTGCATCTGAAACGCTCGCCTTTCGCCGGGATCCTGAGCGCCGAGGAAGCGGGCGCCGAGTTCCTGTCGACACTGGCGCCGAAGGCGGCGACCGCGAAGGACCTGCGCGCGATTCCGGCGGCGGCGATCATTTCGCGCTCCGATGCGCGCTCCGATCTCAATGGCTATTTCCTGCCGGTCGTGGACGGGCGCAACGTGCCGCGTGCGATCGGCGCGGCGTTCCGCGACGGGGCCGTGCCAAGCGTGCCGATGCTGGCCGGATACAATGCGGATGAAGGCTCGCTGTTCTACGACATGTTCCAGTCGCCCACGATCCTCCGTCCCCGGATGACCGGCACGCTGGAAGAGCGCGAAGGCGCACTCGCAAGCGTGTTCGGGCAGAACCCCGCCAAGGCGCTGCAGGCGCTCTACGGCATGGACACGCTGGAGACCTGGGACAAGGGCGCGACGGACATGCTGGGCGATGACATGTTCGGGGTGCACATGCGGTTTGTCGGCCGGCAGAACGCGCAGTCCGGCGCGCCGACCTGGCTGTATCATTTCACGCGCGTGCCGCCGTCGAGCAAGCAGACCATCGGCGCGTTCCATGCGGCCGAAATCTCCTTTGTGTTCGACAGCCACATGCGCGGTATGAAGATTACCGAGAGCGACCGGAAGCTGACCGAGCGGATGGTGAGCTACTGGACCAATTTTGCCCGCACCGGAAATCCCAACGGCGAAGGCCTGCCGGCCTGGCCGGTGACGGATTCGGAAGGCGATGTCTGGATGAAGCTGGACGCGAAGCCGGAGCCGATCGAGGGCCTGCGGGCGCGCAAGCTGGACATCCTTGAAGAAGCGCTGCGCAGCCGGATTGACCAGATGGCCGGGCCGCCGCCTGCCCCGCCGCCGCCGCCCGAACCGGAGACGCTGGAACCCTCCGTTCCGGCGATCCTGGCCCTGCCCGTCTCAGGCAGTGAGTAGGATCCGGCAGATTTCGACCAGGCCGGCCTGATCGATCTCGTCAAAGGCGTCATATTCGGTGGAGTCGACGTCGAGGACGGCGGCGAGTGTGCCGTCCGCCTTGAAGACCGGGACGACGATTTCCGAATTTGACGCGGAGTCGCAGGCGATGTGGCCGGGGAATTCGTGCACGTCCGGCACGATGATCGGCTCGCGGGTCGCGGCAACGTGGCCGCAGACGCCCTTGCCGAACGGGATGCGCAGGCAGCCGAGCGTGCCCTGATAGGGGCCGACGACCAGTTCGTTCGGTTTGAGCGGATCGACCAGATAGAAGCCGGTCCAGAAAAAGCGAGGCTTGAAGGCGAGGGTCAGCAGGCAGGCGGCGCTGGCATAGCGCGCCGTTTCGGAGGTTTCCCCTGCCACGACGCTGGCGATTTCCTCGGTGAGCTGGCGATACGCCTCTGCCTTGTCCATATCCTGCCTCTCTGCGGTCATGCGCGGCCTGTAACGCCGGATTGCACCCTACCGCAAGTGCCCGTTGAAGGGCGCGGCGACCTCTGAAATAGTCTACCAGCGGGACGTGCAGTGGACTCGCGAGGAGGACCGGTCCTTGATGAGCAGGTTGAGGACGCCTCTGGGTGCGCTGGCCCTCTGCCTGTTGCTGACGGTGCCGGCGCACGCGCAGCTCGAGCCCGACGCCCCTTTCATTGAAGAGCCCGCCTTCGAAGACTTTGGACCTCCGGCGGATGCCGGCGAGGACGCGCCCGCAATCGAAACCGACCTGGCCGCTATTGACCGGGCGCATGCGGCCTACCTGGCCGACGGCGAACTGCAGCTGGAGCGGCCCGAAGAGGATATCGAACTTCCGGAGCCTTCCCCGCCGCCCGGCTGGCTGCGGGCGTTCGCGGAGTTCCTGCAAGCGCTGGGGCCCCTCTTCCAGGTCGTGTTCTGGATCGCCGTGGGTCTGATTGTGGCGGGGTTGCTCTACTTCCTGTTCGGCGAGGCCATCCGGATGCGGTTTGGCGGAAAGAAGCCGCCGAAGGACAAGCGCGAGGACGATGTGCTGCAGGATTTGAGGCCGGACGCCGCCGCGGCGCGGTCCCTGCTCGAGGAGGCCGATGAGTTGGCGCGGCAGGGTCGGTTTGCCGAGGCGGTGCACCTGCTGCTGTTCCGCTCGATCGAGGACCTGCAGGTGCGGATCGAAGGCGGCGTGCCGACCTCGCTGACGGCGCGCGAGATCGCGGGGCTCGGCAAGCTGCCGGAGCGCGCCAAGCGCGGGCTGAAGCCGATCATCCAGGTGGTCGAACGCAGTTTCTTCGGCGGGCGCGCGGTGGACGAAGGCGGCTGGCAGGAAGCGCGGCGCAGCTATGAAGACTTTGCCTTCGGCGAGGCGTGGGCATGAGCGGCGCGTCCTCCTCTTCCCCCTTCTCGGCCCGCGTGGTGGCGACCCTGATCGCCGTCGCCGCCATCTCGTTTGGCGCCGTGCTGGTGATGGCGGGCTGGGCGCCGGAGCTGCGCGACCGCAACCGCGCGGGCGATCATCCGTACTCGACATCGGCGCTGGGCTATAATGGCTTCGTGCGGCTGCTGGAGGACGCGGGTTATCCGGTGAAGGTTTCGCGGCTGGAGAGCGATCTGGAATCGCGCGGCTGGGGGCTGATGATCGTGACGCTGCCGGCCTATGGCAACTTCTCGGTGCTGGAAGACCGGGTGTTCCAGCCCGCGACGCTGGTGGTGTTGCCGAAGTGGACGGGGCGCACCGATCCGCTGAATGCGGCGCGCCAGGCCGACACGCGCTTCATCGAAGCGCGGGACCTGAACGACCAGCTGAGCGTGCCTTATCCGGATGCGGAGATCCTGCGGGTGCGCGTTCCGGACCGTATCGAGACGCCGTTCGGCGCGGCGCCGATCAAGCCGGATGTGCGCCTGCAGCTGATCAAGGCGGCGTCACTCGAAACCATCATCGCGGTCGAGGATGGCGCGCTGCTCGCGTATGATCCGGCGCGCAGCCTGTACATTCTGAGTGACCCGGATGTGTTCCACACCTTCGGGCTTGCACAGCGCGACAATGCGCGCTTCGCCGTGCAGCTGGTGGATTTCCTGCGCTACGACACCACCGAGCCGATCCTGCTGGATGCGACGCTGCACGGGTTCGAGCGCTCCGAGAACCTGCTGAAGATGATGTTCAGTGTACCCTATGTCGGCGTGACGCTGGTGGCGCTGGCGGCGGCGTTGCTGCTGGGCTGGGCGGCGACGATCCGGTTCGGGCCGCCGCTGGTGGAGGCGCGAGCTATTGCGCTCGGCAAGCAGGCGCTGGCGGACAATTCGGCGGGGCTGGTGGCGATGGCGCGGCGCGAGGCGCGGATGGCGCCGGGCTTTCTGGCGCTGGTGCGGCGCCGGCTCGCCCGGGAGATCGGCGCGCCGCGTACGCTGACCGAGGCGCAGGTGTCCGACATGTTCGACCGGCTGGGGCCGGACGCAGAAACCGGGCGCGTCTTTTCGCAGATGGAAGCGGAGCTGAAGGAGCCCGCCACCAGCCGCGACGACCTGCTTACCAAGACACGGGCGCTGTATCGCTGGCGCAAGGAAATCATCAGGAGAACACTTCATGAGCGTAACTGAAATCCGCAACCTTGCAGACCGTATCCGAAGCGAGGTGCGCAAGGCGATTGTCGGCCAGGATGCGACCGTGGACCTTCTGCTAGTCGCGCTGTTTTCGTCCGGGCACGTCCTTCTTGAAGGCGCGCCGGGCACGGCGAAGACATTGCTGGCGCAGTGTTTCTCCAAGGCGATCTCGCTGCAGTTCGGCCGCATCCAGTTCACGCCGGACCTGATGCCGGGTGATGTTCTGGGCACGAACCTGTTCAACTTCCAGACCAACCAGTTCAGCCTGACCAAGGGACCGATCTTCACCGACATCCTGCTGGCTGACGAGATCAACCGTACGCCGCCGAAGACGCAGGCCGCGCTGCTGGAGGCGATGCAGGAGCGCAAGGTGACGATCGACGGGGTCAGCTATGGGCTGAACCCGCGCTTCACGGTGATCGCGACGCAGAACCCGATCGAACAGCAAGGCACCTATCCGCTGCCGGAAGCACAGCTCGACCGGTTCCTGTTCAAACACACGCTGGATTATCCGAGCCGCGAGGAAGAGCTGAAGATCGTGGCGCAGCACGGCACGCGCACGGGGATGAAGACGCCGGATGCATTCGGTATCCAGGCGGTGATCTCGCCGGCCGAGCTGGACGCCGCCGTCGATGCCGTCGCGGCGGCGCGGATCAATGACGACATCATCGCGTATATCGTCGACCTCGTGCGCGCGACGCGCACCAGCCCGGCGCTGGAGACCGGCGCCAGCCCGCGTGCGGCGGCCGCGCTGGCCACGGCGTCGCGCGCCCGCGCTGCGCTGGACGGGCGCGACTTCGTGATCCCGGACGATGTGAAGACGCTTGCCCTGCCGACGCTGCGCCACCGCGTGCTGCTGTCGCCCGCTGCCGATATCGAAGGGCGTACGACGGAAGAAACGCTGCTGGCCATCATCGAACAGACGGCGGCGCCCCGGTGATTTCCCCTACCCTCCGCGCGATCTTCCTGATGCTGCTCGGGCTGCCGATCCTGGTGGCCATCGCGCTGCTGGCGCCGGAGCTGTGGATCGTGTCGGCGGGATGGATCGCGGGCGTCGGTGCGCTGATTGCGGTTGATACGTTGCTGGGTGCTTCGGTGCGCCACTTTTCGGCGAAGGTCAGCCTGCCGCCGCTGCTTTATGTCGGCAGCGCGGATGACCTGCAGCTTGATCTCGAATTTACTGAAGGGCCGTTGCCCGCGCGGATCGAGATCCAGCTGGAGACGAATGTCCTGCTCGGCACGCAGGCGCCGCAGGGGCTGCGGGGCTGGGACGGGCGGAACCGTCCGCATACGATCAGTGTGACGCCGTCGCGGCGCGGGGTAGCGAAGGTGGTGCGGCTGTGGAGCCGCTGGCAGGGGCCGCTCGGGCTGATCCAGAAGCGGCATATCCAGCCGTTCGATCTCGACGTGCCGGTGACGCCGAATGTGCGCTGGGTGCGCGACGAGGCAATCCGGTTGTTCTCACGCGATGCCGAATTCGGCATCAAGACACAGATCGAGCGCGGCGATGGCAGCGAGTTCGATGCGCTGCGCGAGTTTTCCTCGGGCATGGACCGGCGGGCGATCGACTGGAAACACTCGGCGCGCCACCGCCACCTGCTGGCCAAGGAATTCAAGACCGAGCGCAACCACAATATTGTTTTCGCCTTCGACACCGGACGCCTGATGAGCGAGCCGCTGGGCGGGGTGCCGAAGATCGACCGGGCGGTGACTGCGGGCCTGCTGCTCGCCTATGTCTCGCTGCGCAACGGCGACCGGACGATGCTGTATGGCTTCTCCGAACGTCCCGGCCTCAATAGCGGCTTCCTGACCGGGACGAGCAGCTTTCCGAAGGCGCAGGCGATGGTCGCGGAGCTCGAATACTCCGAGGACGAAGCAAACTTCACGCTCGCGCTTTCGAACCTCGGCGCACAGCTGCAGCGGCGCAGCCTGATCATCATCTTCTCCGATTTCGTGGACACGATCTCGGCCGAGCTGATGCTGGAGAACGTCAAACGCCTGACCGACCGCCACCTCGTCCTGTTCGCAACGTTCGAGGATGCGGCCCTGTCGCAAATGGCGGATGCGCCGCCCGACACGGCGCAGGATGTGGCGCGCGCGGTGATTGCCGATACGCTGCTGGCAGAGCGCGATGTCGTGTTCCGGCGCCTGCAGCGCCTTGGCGTGCAGATCATCGAGACGACACCGGAGGCCTTCAGCGCCGAGCTAGTCTCGCGCTATCTCCAGATCAAGCAGAGGGACATGCTGTGACGGACCTTCTGAAATCCTACCGCTTCCGCGAAGAACGCCAGGGCGACTGGAAGCGGCTCGACCTGATCCTTACCAAGGCCGAGAATGGCGGGGTTAAGAACCTCACGGACGAGCAGATGCTCGCGCTGCCGCGCCTTTACCGGCAGGCGGTCTCGTCGCTGTCGGTCGCGCGCTCCATCTCGCTGGACCAGAACGTCATCAGCTATCTCGAGAGCCTGTGCACGCGGGCCTACTTCTTCGTCTATGGCGCGCGTACGACGCTCGGCGAGCGGATGATGCAGTTCCTTCGGCGCGACTGGCCGGCGGCGGTGAGCCAGTCGGTCTGGACGACATTGCTGGCGGCCTTCTTCTTCTTCGGCGGCTGGGCGCTCGCGTTCTTCCTGTGTCTGCAGGACATGGAATGGTTCTGGACCTTTCATGGCCAGAATTTCTTCGATGGGCGCAATCCGGACGCCACAGTCGAGTATCTGCGAAGTACGATCTATACGGATGAAGGCACGACCGGAGACGGCGAGCTTACGGCGTTCTCGAGCTTCCTGTTCAACAACAATGCGCAAATCGCGCTGTTCGCCTTTGCGCTGGGGTTTGCGTTCGGTATCCCGACGGCGTGGCTGCTGGTCTATAACGGCGTGATGATCGGATCTCTCTATGCCGTTTTCTGGGAAAAGGGGCTCGGCTACGAATTCACCGGGTGGCTGATGATCCATGGGGTGACCGAGCTGTTTGCCATTGTGCTGGCGGGTGCGGCGGGCTTCGTGATCGGCGGCGCGGTGGCCTTCCCAGGCGGGCGAACCCGCCTCGCCTCGGCGCGGGCGGCGGGCCAGAAGGCGGCGACGATGGCGATGGGCTGCGTCATCATGCTGATCATCGCGGCGCTGCTGGAAGGCTTCGGCCGTCAGCTGATCAATTCCGACACTGTGCGCTACGGCGTTGCCGGCAGTACGCTGGTGATGTGGCTGGTGTATTTCTATGCGCCGCGGAAAGCGCCGGACGCATGACCGCCACGCCGCCCCTCAAGCCGGTCAACACCGGCCGCCGCCCCGGCATCAGCATGGAGGCCGCCGTGCAGCGCCGCGCGAGGCTGGCGGAGGAAATGCGCGTTGCCAAGATGGTGCGGCGGCTCGTGACGCCCGAGGGCGCGGCGATCCAGTTGAAGCTCGGCAGCGCGTCCGAGCGCGCGGGCGCGTTCATGATCGACATCGCGATCCAGTGGGCGATCGTGATTGCCACGCTGCTCGGGCTCTCCTTCGTGGCTGGGGCGCTCAGCCCGGGTAGCGCCAATATCGCATTTGCCTTCTGGCTCGTGTTCTTCTTCTTTGTGCGTAACTTCTATTACATCTTCTTCGAGATCGGGCAGCGCGCGGCAACGCCCGGCAAGCGCATACTGGGGCTGCGCGTTGCCTCGCGCGATGGCGGGCGGCTGACCGCCAACTCCGTGCTGGCGCGCAACTTTATTCGCGAAATCGAGATCGGCCTGCCCTTCCAGTTCGCGCTGATGGGGGGCGACCAGTTCGGTGCCTGGATGGCGCTGTTCGGCCTGCTCTGGTCTGGCGTGTTTCTGCTGTTCCCGATCTTCAACAAGGACAAGATGCGCGTCGGCGACCTGATTGCCGGCACCTGGGTGATCAAGGCGCCCAAGGCGAAACTGATGGACGACATCACCTCGAGCGCGGCGCGGCCGGATGTCTCGTCGCGGTTTGCCTTCACGACGGCGCAGACGGAAGCCTACGGCATCCACGAACTGCATGTGCTGGAAGACGTGCTTCGCCAGTCCACACCCGAAATCAAGGCGCAGGTGGCGACCCGCATCCGCGCCAAGATCAGCTGGGTACGGACGGACGGCGAGACCGACCTGGTGTTTCTGGAGGCGTATTACGCCGCGCTGCGGCGGCGTCTGGAGCAGCGCATGCTGCTGGGGGAGCGATCTACAGACACTTTCGCGGTGCGCTCCCGCGTCAGCGCAGGACGACGCCCAGCCGCTTGCGAAGGAAACGGCCGGAAGAGGCCAGCCAGGCCGGACGCGATTGCGGGTCCATCTTCCAGCGCAGGAGCTGGCGGCGAAGTCCGGCGGGGGCGAGACCCATGATCGTCCACCAGGCCTCGCGGGCTGATCGGGCGCGCGCGCCCTCGCCCTCCAGGACCACGGACTTGGCAAGCTTCACGACACGGCCGATGGAATCGCCGGCGACAGGGTGATGGTCCGGCGCAAAAGACAGAGAGATGAGCCGGTCGTTGAGATGCAGGAGGTCTGCATCGCCAAGCGTTGGAGCGACCGGTAGACCCAGCCGGCCGGCATGATCGCGGATCGCCTCATAGCGATGGAAATCGTGCTGCAGACCCTTGCGGGCGCGGGCGCCGAAATCCGGCTGCGATTTCCAGTTTTGCGCGGCGTGAAGACGATAGGCCGAGAGCGTATCTTCATAGGCGCGCGTTGGACCGTACAGCGGGATCACCGATACGAGATAGCCTTCGGCGCTGATGCGGTATTGCTCCGTACTGATCGGCATGACCTTCTCAAGGCCCTCGCGGGCGAAGATCAGGCCGGACGTCACGTTGGTCGCGTAGCGCCCCTGCTCGCGTAGCTGGCGGGAAATGTCGCCTGCCGCGAGCGGAGTTTGCGGCGCCGGGTGAATGCCTGCGAGCGCGCCCGTCTCGTCGGAATAGCGCATCCGGTAGTGATAGATCAGCACGCCGGGCTCGTAGTGGGACAGCGCCTGTTTCAAGGCGCCCGGCAGCACGAAATCGTCGGCGTCGAGGAAGTAGACGAGATCGCCGGTCGCCTGCGCGAAGGCGGCATTGAAGCTGGCGGCGACACCCTGGTTTACCGGCTGAAAGATCGGGGTGATCTGGCTGCCATAGGCGCGCATCACGTCCCGGGAATTGTCAGTCGAACAATCATCCACAACGATGATCTGTGAGCCGACGTTTTCAGATATCACGCTGTCGATCGCCGCAGGCAGGTACCTGCCATAGTTGTAGCAGCCGATGATGACGGTGAGCTTGGGCGCTGCGGGGCTTGCCCCGGCGCCTGTTGGCCTCTGTGCGTCTGAAGGGAGCGGGGTGTCCATCATCTTACATCGCGCAGCTGTTGCGCATTTTTAGCTGGCCGCATGTTCGACGTGCTCATGGGCCCAGTCGGCCTCATGCCAGGCCAGCGCTGTCCGGATGATGTTGTCGATGCCGGAGCGGCTGGCGACCCAGCCAAGTTCGCGTTTTGCCTTGTCGGGCAGCGCGATCAGGCGGCCCGGATCGCCGGGACGGCGCGGACCGTAACGGCGCGGGATCTTGCGGTTGGTCGCGCGCTCCACGGCGGCGACGACTTCGGCCACGCTGGTGCCGCGCCCGGTGCCGAGGTTGTAGGCGGCCGAAGCGGCGCCGTGCTCCAGCGCGTTCAGCGCGCGCAGGTGCGCTTCGGCGAGGTCTTCGACATGGATGTAGTCGCGGATTGCAGTGCCATCCGGCGTGTCGAAATCGCTGCCGAGGATCGTGAATTCATAGCCTTCGTCATAGGCGCCTTTCAGCGCCAGCGGGATCACGTGCGTTTCGCAGGCATGGCGCTCGCCGGTCTTGCCGTCGCGGTCCGCGCCGGCAGCGTTGAAGTAGCGCAGCGGGATCGAGCGGATGCCGTGGGCCTTGTCGAAATCGCTGAGGATGCGCTCCACCATCAGTTTCGACATGCCATAGGGATTGATCGGATTCTGCGGATGCGTCTCGTCGATCGTCTCGCTGGTTGCGTTTCCAAAAGTGGCACAAGTCGAAGAGAAGATGAGATAGCCGGTGCCATGCTTGCGCATCGCTTCGAGCAGGTTGAGCGTCGCGAACGTGTTGTTGCGGTAGTAGATCGACGGTTCACGGACGGATTCGGCGACGAGCGCAGAGCCGGCAAAGTGCGCCACGGCGTCCGGTTTGACCTGCGCGAACGCAGCTTCAAGATCGGCCGGGTTCTGAAGATCGCCTTCGAACAGAGGCCCCCACTTCACCAGGTCGCGCCAGCCCGTGGACAGGTTGTCGAACACGGTGACCTGCCAGCCTGCTTCCGCAAAGGCGCGGCAGCAATGACTGCCGACATAGCCCGCCCCGCCCGTGACCAACAGTTTTCCTGGCATGACGAGGCCTCCTGAGCACAAATCGAAATGGCGCGCCCAAACCGGCACGCCCACACTTATGATTGTCTATATGCAAAGTCTGGTCCGCGTCGCCAGCTATACGTTCTGGCTTGCGGACGGCGCGTCAGCCGAAAACGGAAACGGCGCCCCAGATGATCGCTGCCCAGAGACCTGCGCTGAGCCCGATGATTGTCACGAGCCTCAGCCAGACAGGCCATTTGCCTTCGCTGTAATCGTTCATGACGACTTGGTCTGCCCGTGCGGGCATCCTGACTTGCGAACTGAAAACGCGGCTATCTACTGGAATCATGGGATCGGTACTCGGCATCTCGGACCACTAAAGCGTGCAAGACTTAACGTGGCGTTTAAGCGGAACGCGGCGTGATACTGAACGTGAGATGAAGATTATCGGTGGAATCAGGCACAAATCCGGCGAGCTTTGGACCATTGATGATTCTCCGCTGCGCGGAGCCGTGTGCCCGCTGATGCACCGGGGCATGTTTTGCCTTTGTGAGATTTGGAGTTTTCGGCCAGTTGCGAGTGAGCTGCACAATATTCGTGCACCCTCAGGGTGCCGCAGTTCGAATTTTTTTGGCGTGCGACCGCGGTGTGGCGGCTTAATGATCGTCAGGCTGCGGTATTTTCCGCAAGGCTTCGCGCCACTATTTCGGCGAGAAATCCCCGCGGCTGGATGAACGTATCATCCGGCAAACGCGCGAGCGCTCCGGCCCGCGCAGCGATCGGGTGCCGGTCCGCCATCAATTGGCGGAAAAGATCCGGCAGCGAACGATCCAGCGGCTCGTCGATGAGGAAGCCGCAGTCGTGACGGGCGATCCAAGCCGCCGTTTCGGTGCCTGAGGGCGCGATGGAAGGCGTGCAGTAGTATCCGCCTTCATAGATGCGGTTTGGCAACAGCCAGACGGAATTGTAACCGGCTTCCATGAAGTCACCGGCCCAGACAACATCAAGTTTGTCGTAGATGCCCGCCAGATCTTCCGGCGAGCGATAGCGGCCGAAGAAGGTCATGTTTGGCCGCGCATCGATCAGAGGTTCGAAAACCGGAATCTCCGTACGTGACGGCACGCCGTGCAGGCGCACTTCAAGCTGATCCGGAAATTGATCCGCCAACTGACAAAGGAGTTCCAAGGACCGCTTGCAGCGCAGGTTGCCTACCCAGCCGAGGCGCAGCGGTTTGGCGGCGCTGGTGGCATCGGGCGCGAGAACTTCTGGCCGCGCGCCGTACGCCGCGCCCGGGGCCAGGCGGTTCTCGACGAGGAAGGCGCGGTAATCGCCCGCGTAGTGCCTCTCGAAATGGTTGCGGATGAAGCCCGGAGAAGACACGACGAGGCCCGCCGTCCGCTTCAGCAGGCTATGTTCCAGCCAACGCATCGCTTTGCCGATGACGTCCGGCCGCGTCAGCAAACGGTGAACATCGAGGCTTTCATAGATGACCGGCGTATCCAGTCCGGCATGGCGCTTCGCGAGGAATGCGCAGGCCAGCATGTCGAGATTGCGGGCGTAGATCACATCCGCGCTGGCCAGTTTTCCGCGGTTCGCGGCCGCCAGGCGCGCACCCGCAAAGACTTGCCGGATACGTTGCACGAAGGCGCCGTCCCGCGTTTCGCCGAGGTCCACATTGTCCCAGTCGAGCGTGCCCGGATCGCGGCGGCGCATCATGAACCCGGTAACATCCAGGCCATCATCCAGGAAACCGCGAACGCGGCG
>JBBSDJ010000081.1:0-12204 GCA_038249555.1 Caulobacterales bacterium | reverse complement strand
TCGCCGCCCGAAAGGGACGTCGCCGGCTGCTTGCGCAGGTGTTCCACGTGCAGTTCACTGAGCAGGCTGTCGACCTGTGCCTGGCAGGCGGCGCTGTCTTTCTCGACAAGCTCCGCAACCGCCATGACGTTTTCCTCCACACTCATGCCCCGGAAGATCGAGGCCTCCTGGGGCAGGTATCCGACGCCGAGACGGGCGCGCTGATACATCGGCAGGCGGGTGACATCCTCGCCGTCGATGGAGATCGCGCCGGAATCGGCCCCGATCAACCCCATGATCATGTAGAAACAGGTGGTCTTGCCGGCCCCGTTGGGTCCGAGCAGGCCGACAACTTCACCGCGGCCAAGGGAAAGGGACACGTCGCGGACGACCTGGCGCTTGCCAAAAGATTTGGCAAGATTGCTGACTACCAGGCCTTCGGCCGCTTCGTTCATTCCGTTTTCCATCCATCCACGGCCGTTTTCCGGCCTCCCACAGCCTTAACCGGCCATGCTTAAGATCGCTTTCACCTGCCGCGTAAAATTCACTGGTTCTGGCCGGGCTGGGTCGACGGATCGATCACCATCCGCGTGCGTCCGGCCCCCCCTTCGAGCGTCGTGCGGCGGTTTTTGACCTCCATCCGCAGGGTTTCGCCCTCGGCCACGTCGCGTTCCCGCATCAGGGCGACCTTGCCGGTGATCGTGATCGTGTCGGTGGCGAGTTCGTAAACACCGCGGTCACCTTTGGCCTTCAGCTCGGGCGTCACATAGTAAACATTGCCCTCGGCGATGATATTCTCGACCTGGCCGAACCCGCCGACGATGCTGGTGCCGCCGCCGCCCGGCTTGCCGGTGAAGCGGATGGTGACCGTATCGGCGCGCAAACGGGCCGTACCCTGCTGGATGTCGACATTGCCGGCGAGAATGACCTTGCGCTCATTCTCGAGGCTCTCGGTGCGGGCCGAGTTGATATAGATCGGACCACCCTCGGAAGAGATCTGGGCAAAGGCAGGCGCGCCGATCAGGGCGAGAACAAAGGCTGCGCCGGCAGCTTTACGGAGTGCCATCTTGCTCACTTTCAGACGTTGCGGGCTCTTCGGCCGGTTGAGGATAGATCACGGTGCGCACATTGCCTTCGAAGACAATTCGGTTGCCGCCGTCGAGAATTTCATACGAGTCCGCCCGGATATCGCCAAGGGGGCCTTTGCCTTCGAGAGGTGAAAGTCCCTCCACCCTCTGTTCGCCGAGCACCATCCGGGCGCCGCGGCTGATGAAGGAATAGCCGCCGCTGTCGGTGATGTTGACCGCTTCGTAGAGTTCCAGAACGCCCTTGTCGCGGTCGTAATACCCGGTCGGGGCCTTCAGTTCGGCGCCGGTGCCATCGCGCATGACGGGATTGACGAGGTCAACGACGCCGTTCTCGGCGCGCCGGCGCTGGGCCGAGTCGGCGGTGATCGTGAACACCTGGCCGGCCGAATCGCGGCCCGTGAAGCGCGGGTTGATCATCGTGACGGCGTCGTCATCGCGCACTGCGGGCGGGCGGGCATCCTGGCTGAGCGCGCTGCGGAACACGAAGCCGAGGAAAAGGCCGATCGAGATGGCCGCTGCGCCGACAAAGGCATAGCGCAGGTAGCGCACCCGCTCGGACCGCTTGCGCGCCTGCGCCAGCGTCAACTGGCGCCGCGGGGCCCAGAGCGTGGCGGGGTCGTGGTGAAGGCTGGCGTCCATGATGGGGCGGCCGGATCCTGCGATAGTTTCAGGCGGTATGCTTAACCGCGAAGGGCCCCGAGTGAAAGCGCGGGCCGCAGGCGATCAGGAATGCGCGAAAATGTCTTCCTCGCCCCAGCCGGCAAGGTCCAGCTCGGCGCGCACCGGCAGGAAGCCGAAGCAGGCCTCGGCCAGCGCCATCCGGCCTTCGCGCACCAGCATCGCTTCGAGGCCGGCCTTGATCTGGTGCAGGTAGAGCACATCCGAGGCGGCATACTGGATCTGCGCATCGGTCAATGCAGCGGCGCCCCAGTCGGAGCTTTGCTGGGCCTTGGACATGTCGATCCCGGCAATCTCGCGGGCGACATCCTTGAGGCCGTGCCGGTCCGTATAGGTGCGGGCGAGACGCGAGGCGATCTTGGTGCACCAGATCGGCGAGACCGTGATGCCCATCCACTTGCGCATCATCGCGATGTCGAAACGCGCAAAGTGGAACAGCTTCACGACCTTCGGATCGGTCATCAGCGCCTTGAGGTTCGGGCAGTCAAAGTCCCGCGTCAGCTGTACCAGATGAGCCGTCCCGTCACCGGACGACAGCTGCACCAGCGTCAGGTAATCCCGGTTTGGATTGAGGCCCATCGCCTCGGTATCGACGGCGACGACGGGGCCGAAACTGAGGCCTTTGGGGAGATCCCCCTTGTGAAGCGTGATCTGGCTCATCTGCGGCCCATACCACGGTGCCCGTTAAGGGCAAGTGTGCGGGCGCCCTACCCGGCCGCCTTCCGGACCGCGACGAGGGCCGTATCCAGCGCTGACAGGAAACGCGAACGGTCCGCCTTCGAGAAGGGCGCAGGCCCCGAGGCGCCGATGCCGGCGACCCCGACGCGCAGGTCCGCCATGATGGCGCGGGTGGCGAGCGCGCCGCCGATCGAATCCGGCGTGAACGGCTTGCCGGCATGGCTGAGCACTTTCGCGCCAGCCTTCAGGCAGCGGTCCGCTAGGGGAATATCGGCGGTGATCACGATGCAGGCCGGTGTCGCCTGCTCCGCGATCCAGTCATCGGCGGCATCGAACCCGTCGCTGACGATCTTGCGCGAGAAGAGCGGGTGTTCCGGGATGCGGATATAGGAGTTGGCGACGATGACGGCTTCGACGCCGTGGCGCAGGGCGACCTTGTAGATCTCGTCCTTCACCGGGCAGGCATCCGCGTCGACGAGAATACGAGGGGTCATGCCTTGGCCTCCTGTCAGGGCGCGGGCGGAGCCGCCTCCGCGCGGCGTGTGGCGACCCAGATCATGAGGAAATCCCGGC
Organism: Caulobacterales bacterium; assembly: GCA_038249555.1. GTDB lineage: Bacteria > Pseudomonadota > Alphaproteobacteria > Caulobacterales > Hyphomonadaceae > Hyphomonas. The sequence goes on along the minus strand of JBBSDJ010000081.1, from coordinate 9,208 downwards.
CGTGCGACAAGGTCTGACCTTCGATCTGCCCGTCCACGAAACGTCCGGAATGGCTGTAGAGCGCCTCGCCATCGGTGGTGACGCCGCCAAACGCCAGCGTGTCGCCGCGCAGGGAATACTGCCCTTCCAGAAAGTCCGACTGGTAGAAGGAGCCTGTGACCTTGTTGTCCGGCGACGCCGCCAGCACCATAACGGTGGAACTGGGCGGCTCGGTCGGCGACCAGTACATCGTGACGTCCCAGGTGCCGTCGAGATCGCTGGCCGCGAGGACGGGTGCGGCGGCTTCGGCGGCAGGACTTGCCGGCGCCACAGGCGTTGCGCACGCCGCGAGCAGGAGGGCGGCGAGCGGGTAGAAGAATTTCATGCGGGATGTCTCCGGGCGAGGCAGGCTTGTTCGCGACAGCAACTAGCACCGGCGCCGGGGCCGGCAAGCCTCATCGCGGCTCCATCTTCGCGATCCAGTCGCGCACCAGGGCGAGACCCTCCGGGTCCGGAACACTGCGGCCGAGTTCGGGCATCGCGACGCCGGGCTCGGTCGAGGCCATGCGGTAGGCGAGGATCGAGCGGTCCGGGGCGCCGGGCACGATGACCTGGAACAACGTCCCTGCACCGCGCCCGGCGGCGACGGGGTGCTTGCCGATGCCGATTTTCACGGGATCGGTCTCGGTGGCCGAGAGGACGAGGCCGGAATTCGACGCCGAGCCATCCGGCTTGTGGCAATGGGCGCAGTTGATATCGAGCCAGGCGCGGGCCCGCGCCTCGAGCGGCAGCGATACATCGTACACTGCGGGCGCGGCCGACGCGGAGGACGGCAGCTGGTCCAGCAGGCCTTTCGCCACCCAGTTTTCGAGCTGGCCCCCGTGATTGAGGTTGCGCGCCTTCGGCCCGATCGGCGAGAGCGCGTCGCCCGCCTGATGGCAGGTCTTGCACTGGTTCTGGTTGGGCACGGCGTACTGGATCGTGAGCGGAGTACCGGCGGGCGTGATCGTCTCGATCGTCCGCTTGCCGCCAATCGGCGAATAGACCGCCTCGGTGCCGTCTTCGTTCCAGATGTAAGGATACGCGACCCAGCCGGCGGCCTTGTGGATCAGCAGGCGGGTTTCGACCCGGTAGGCGCTTGTCTCCGGTGTGCGCATGTCCGGCGCGAAGGCGAAAGTCTTGACCAGGACCGTGCCGACCGGGAAGGCGAAGACGTCATTGTCCGTATACGCCGCTGTCTCGGCGCCCGGCACGAAGACGAAGCGGTGCTTTGCCGCATGATCCGAGAAGAGCGGGTTGACCAGGTCATAGGGCACAACCCCGGCGGCCGGCACGGCAGCAGCCATATCCGCGAACAATCCGTAAGCGGAGATTTTTTCCGCCGGCGCCTCTGCGAGGATCACGCCCATGTCGGGGCCGCCGCTTTTGCCGAGTCCGCAGGCGGAGACCAGCCCCGCGAGCAGCGCGGCGAGCAGGAGGGCAGCGGCGCGCAAGGCCTATTCCTTGACGTGCGCCAGCACGATGGCGGCCGGCTCGGCCGGCGGCGTGCTTGCGGGGCGGTCCGGCGACGGCGCCAGCGTGGCCGGATCCAGCGGATAGGACGGAATGCCGAAGTTCAGGAAACCCACTTCGGGCGCCTCGGCGATGGTGAGGTTCACGTTCTGCGCTTCGGTAGCGCCGAGCCAGGTGGAGACGCCGTCCCAGACGATGGGAGGCAGCGTGCCGCCAAGCGCTTCGGCAAGCGGGGCGAGGATGCCCTGCGGATCATCGCCGCCGCCGGAATAGGTGTTGTTGCGGATCACGACATCGCGCGGCAGCGGATTGTAGGCCGCGTCGGTGAAGGGCAGCGAATAGGCGGTGATCAGGACGTGGGCGGAGCGATTGTTCTCGAAGGCATTGTCGAACACGTGGACGTTGCGGTTCGCCATGATGATGACGCCGGTGCCCGAAGGCACGCCCGCGACGATGTTGCCGGCGGGGGCAAAGTTGCGCGTGTTGTTGGCAAAGATCTGGTTGGCGTAGATGCGGGTTGCATTGCCGCCGGAGACCGGAAGGTCCGGCAGGTCGAACACGAGGATACCGCCGGTATTGTTGCGGGCGATGTTTCCGTAGACGTCGGCGCCGGTCGAGTTCTCGATCTCGATGCCGGCAACGTTGAACTCGACGACCGAGTTGCGCACGATGATGTTGGAGGACTGGCCGACATAGATACCGGCGTCCGAGGCGCCGCGCACGGTGACGTTCTCGACCAGCACGTCCTTCGATTCGACCGGGTAGACGCCGTAGGCGCCATTGGTCTCGTCGGGCTCGCCGCTCCATTCGACGGTCAGCTGCTTGTAGGTGATCCGGTCGGCGCCTTTCGACTTGATGCCGTCGCCCTTGGTATCCAGAACGGTGAAGTCCGTCAGGGTGACATCATCGGACGTGACCAGCAGGCCTTCGCCGGCGCCGGACTGCTGGGCGAAGTCCAGCACGGTGACACCCTGCCCCGCGCCGCGCAGCGTGACGCCGTCCACGTCCAGAGACAGCGAATCGGCCAGCGCGAAGGTGCCCGCGGGCATGACGATCGTGTCGCCGGGCTTGGCATTGATCAGTGCGCCCTGAAGCGTCGCACCGAAATCGCCTTCGGCAGAAAGGGGCGCGGGCGCGGCGGGGTCTGAGGCCGGGGCCGAAGCCATGTTCGGCGTGCAGGCCGACACGAGCAGTGCGAACGCAATCGCACAGGCAAAGCGCGCTAGAGTCATGAAGTCCTCCCCGGATCAGTTGACGCGAGTGTCAACTTCAATCCGGGGAAAAGCAAGACGGCGCTAGTGAACGCTGAGCGGGCTCAGATCGTTGGCAAGAGCCGCGGCAAACGCCGCTTCACGGCCTTCGACGATGGCCAGGCGCTGACCGTCTGCCGAGGCAACGACGAACAGGTCTTCCGGGTCAGCCACATCATCGAGGGCTTCAGGCGGCAACAGGCTGCGGATTTCGCAATCATCGAGATGACGGATGTAGACGAAGGAATTGCCTTCGAGGGAGGTCGATTTCAGGCCGGTCGTCATAGGTCCACTCCTTTCCGCGCCCCGGATGGGGTCGCTGGCAGGCGGGTGCTCTGCCATGGACTGGAGGTGGGCCTCGAATGTGTCCGGTTCAAGCACCGGCCTGCGGCAACACGGCGGCGACGGCTCACAGGCCCGTTTAGAGGGCCTGATTGCTCAAATTTTGACAGGTTTGCCCGGAAACGGGTCCTGGTGGAGCCAGACGGAGTCGAACCGACGACCTCTTGCATGCCATGCAAGCGCTCTACCAACTGAGCTATGGCCCCTGACCGGGAGGCGGGAGGATTAGTCTCAGCCTCCCGCCGTTTCAAGTCCTAATTATCACCGTTCGTCTTCATCGTCGTCGAGGGCGAGATCATCGTCGCCGTCCTCGTCGTCATCGATCTCGAACTCTTCCTCATCATCGTCGGCAATGATCACGTCATCATCATCGACCGCTGCGCCGTCTTCGGTGAAGCCGGCCGGCACCTTGCCCGGTGCTGGCGTCTCTTCCTCGTCCTCGGCGTCTTCCAGGATCACGTCGTCTTCCTCGCCGACGAGCTCCTTGGTTTCCTCTTCATCGTCCTCCTCGACCTCTTCGGCCTCGGCGGCATCATCTTCGTCGTCATCTCGGATGACGGCGTCATCCTCTTCCTCGGCGTCTTCGTCATCATCGGCCACGGCCTTCACGGCGGCACGGGCGGCCTTCGCCTTGACCTTGGTGATCGTGGTGCGGATCACCTCGTCCTCGGGGTCGAACTCCGCGCCGCACTTGGGACAGACGGCGGGGCGTTTGTTCAGATCGTAGAATCGCGACTCGCAGGACGGACAGACCTGCTTGGTTCCGAGCTTGTCCTTGGACACTGGCGCGCGCTCCTCTTTAAAGGGAAAATACCTGTTGGAAGCTGGCGCGCTTGCCATGAACGCCCGGCGCTGTCAAAGCCCGAATTGAAGTCAGCATTTTATAGAAACAGGGCCTTCTCTCATGGTCTGGACCAGCCGACCCGTCCGGCGCCTCGCCGGTTCCATCCGCGCGCCGGGTGACAAATCCTGCAGCCACCGCGCCCTGATCTTCGGCGGGCTGGCCTCCGGGGTGAGCCGGTTCACCGGCCTGCTCGAAGGAGACGACGTTATCCGCACCGGTCTCGCGATGGCGGCGATGGGGTCGGAAGTGGCCTGCACGGGGCCCGGCGCCTGGGAGGTCCGGGGGGTGGGCGCGAAGGGCCTTGTCTCCCCGAAAGACGGACTGGATTTCGGCAATTCAGGCACCGGGTCGCGCCTGATGATGGGCGTGATGGCCGGTTTCGACCTCACGGCGGAGCTGAGCGGGGACGCGTCCCTCTCCTCCCGGCCGATGAACCGGGTGCTGAACCCGCTGCGCCAGATGGGGATGCGCGACACCGCCGGGCAGGAGGGCCGCCTGCCCTTCGCCCTGACCGGCTCAAGCGCCCTGAAGGCCATCTATTACAAGCCGCCGCAGGCGAGCGCGCAGGTGAAGTCGGCAATCCTGCTGGCCGGACTGAACGCGGTCGGCACGACCACGGTGCTGGAAGCCAGGGCGACGCGCGACCATACCGAGCGGATGCTGCAGGGCTTCGGCGCGAAGCTGGACTTCTCCACCCGGCCGGGCACCGGCGAAACCGAAATCTCGATTGCGGGCAAGCAGCCGCTTTTCGCAGTTGACGCGGCCATTCCCGGCGACCCGTCCTCGGCGGCGTTCCTGATTGCGGCGGGCATCCTGTCGCCGCAGGGCGATGTGATGGTCGAAGGCGTGATGTCGAACCCGACGCGCTCGGGCTTCTATGACGCCGCCAACCTGATGGGCGCGCACCTCGGCGCAGAGGAACGCGGAGAGGCGGCGGGCGAGCGGCTGATCGACCTGCATGCGGGCTATGCCGGCCTGAAGGGAATCGCGGTGCCCGAGCGTCTCGTCGCCTCGATGATCGACGAGTTCCCGATCCTCGCAGTGCTGGCCGCCTTTGCGACCGGCGAGACGCGCGTGACCGGAGCGGACGAGCTGCGCGTCAAGGAGAGCGACCGGATCAAGGCGATCGTCGCGATGCTGCGCGTCAACGGCGTGGGCGTCGAGGAGACGGTGGATGGCTTTACGGTGCAGGGCTGCGGCGGTCCGGTGCCGGGCGGCGGCCTCGTTGAGACGCGCCACGACCACCGCATCGCGATGAGCGCGCTGGTGATGGGCACCGCGGCGCAGAAGCCCGTGAGCGTGGATGACGTGAGCATGATCGACACGAGCTATCCGGATTTCCTCGGCCACATGGCAACGCTGGGGGCCGAGATTTCAGAGGGGTGAGCGCCTTTCGGCGCACTCTGGTTTCGATCCGCTAGGCGAGTGCGGCGGCGAGGCCTGTGGACGCAGCCGAATCCAGGTATTCCCGGACGTCCGTCACCCGGCCGTCCTTCACGGAGGCGACAACGCAAACGGCGAGTTCGAGCGCCGTGCCATCCGGCAGCGTGCCGCGGACCGCATGCTCCTCGACAAAGCCGGTATCGGTGGCGGAGCGCACCGCATCTTCATACCGGAAATCCTTCACCGCCCGGCCCACGGCCGCATTGAACCGCAGCAGGGTTTCGAGGCTCATCGGCCGGCCATTGTTTTGGCGCACGCGCATGTCCGGCGCACAAAGGCGCCGAACGGCGACCTCATCCTGTCCGGCGAGCGCCGCGAACAGTTGTTTTGCGATCTCTGCATTGTCCATTGACGCCCGCCCCCTGTTGTCGTGTGCGCGAGCCTAAACCTGCCGAGCCTGAAGGCAAGACGTGGCCCTGCCCCGGCGGCAGAATTGACGGGCGCGCCGCTGGCGCCATTGTGGCGGGATGACAGATCTCCATTCTCCTCTCTCCCTTTCGCGCGGGCCCGCCCTGAAGAACCGCTTCATGCTGGCGCCGCTGACCAACCTCCAGAGCCATGCCGACGGTGTGCTCAGCGATGACGAGTTCCGCTGGCTGACCTTGCGGGCGCAGGGCGGCTTCGGGCTGACCATGACCTGCGCGGCGCATGTGCAGGCGGGGGGGCAAGGCTTTCCCGGCCAGCTGGGCATCTTCGACGACAAGCACCTGGCGGGCCTGTCGCGGCTGGCTTCGGCGCTGAACGCGGAAGGCACGCATTCGGTGGTGCAGCTGCATCACGCCGGCATGCGCAGCCCCAAGGAGCTGATCGGCGAGGCGCCGCATTGCCCGTCCGCCAACGACGAGTTCGGCGCACGCGCAATGAGCCTCGACGAAGTGCGGGAGTCGCGTGACGCGTTCATCGCGGCGGCCTTGCGCGCGGAGAAGGCGGGCTTCCACGGCGTGGAACTGCACGGCGCGCATGGCTACCTGATCTGCCAGTTCCTGAGCGCCGAAGTGAACCTGCGCACGGATGAATATGGCGGCGATTTCGAGAACCGCCGGCGGTTCCTCGACGAAATCCTCAATGGCGTTCGCGCGGCGTGCGGCAAGGATTTTTCGGTCGGCGTGCGGCTGTCGCCGGAGCGCTTCGGCATGGACCTCGGCGAGATCCTCGTTCTCGCACAGGACCTGATGACGGGCGGCAAGGTCGACTATCTCGACATGTCGCTCTGGGATGTCTTCAAGGAGCCGGAGGACGCCGCCTTCAAGGGCAAGACATTGCTGCAATGGTTCAGCTCCCTGCCGCGCGGCGACTGCCGCCTCGGCGCAGCGGGCAAGATTGCGACCGGTGCGCAATGCCAGAAAGCGATGGACGAGGGGCTGGATTTTGTCGTGATCGGGCGCGCGGCAATCCTGCATCATGACTTCCCGAAGAAGGTGGCGGCGAATGCGGCGTTCGAGCCGATCGCCCTGCCCGTGCCGGAAGCGCACCTCAAGGCCGAAGGCCTTGGCACGGCCTTCCTCACCTACATGAAGACCTGGAAAGGCTTCGTCGCCGAGCCCCAGACATCATCCGCTGACTGACAAAAAATTCAAAGGGAGACACACATGGAAATCACCAAAGACACAGCCGCGGTCGTGACCGGCGGAGCCTCGGGCCTCGGCCAGGCGACCGCCCGGGCGCTGGCCAAGGCCGGCGCGAAGGTTGCGATCTTCGACATCAATGCCGAAGCCGGGGAAGCAACCGCCAAGGAAATCGGCGGCATCTTCTGCAACGTCAACATCATGGACGAGGACTCCTGCGTTGCCGGCTTCGAGAAAGCCCGCAAGGCGAACGGCCAGGAGCGGATCACCGTGCATTGCGCCATGGCGTCCAAGGGCGGCAAGACGCTGAGCTGGGACAAGGAGAATGCCCGCTACAAGCGTCTTTCGACGGCCGACTATGCATTCGGCGCCGAAGGCGTGCTGGTCGCCTCCTACCGGATCGCCTCGCTCTCGGCGCTCGGCATGGCAGGCCTGCCGGAACTGGAAGACGGCGAGCGCGGCTGCATCACGCTGACGGCGTCGGTGGCTGCGCAGGACGGCCAGATCGGACAGGTCGTCTACGGATCCTGCAAGGCGGGCGTCAACGGCCTCGTGCTGCCGATGGCGCGCGACCTGATGGACGTGGGCATCCGGGTCAACTCGATCATGCCGGGCATCTTTGCCACGCCGCTTATGCTGCGCGCTTCGGACAAGGTTCTGAACTCGCTGGCGTCCTCGGTGCCGTTTCCGAAACGCCTCGGCAAGCCGGAGGAGTATGCCTCGCTGGCACTGCAGCTGGCGACAAATTCGTACTTCAATGGCCAGTGCATCCGTCTCGACGGCGGCATCCGGATGGCACCGCGCTGACTTTCCTCCCCCCCTCACCTCTCATGACATGAGGGGTGAGGGTCTTGAATCCGTCTGTTTTCCATAGATCCGTGGGCGGAGGGGTTGCGCAAGGTTTGGCGGCGGATTTCATAACGGCTTGACGGGGATGGGTTTTGTTTTGCCGAAGCCGGTTTTTGTGTAGGCACAAGTCCTCTCATGACCTCACCAAGCGGCCTCATTCAGTTGCACGCATTGCATGCTTGATGTCGATTTTTTCTCATTGATTCTCATTGTTTATCACTTGGTATCGATCCGGTATCGCTGGCTCTCGCGAGTGTCAGATTTCGGCCTGCGGCCTCGATCCAACCTACGGTGTGACGGTGTGCGGGGGTGAGGCTGAGTATAACCCAGCGCGGAGGGGTGTGGCGCAAGGTTTCCGGAGAAATCTTTCAGGCGCTTGAGGCGTCTGCGGATTTAGTCTCCGGAGGGCGCGTATCTTGTTGCATAAGCCGGGTGGCAGATGGGGGAACTTGACTTGGAATATCCCCTGCCCCACTCCCCGGCCTCATGATTATAGCGATTGATGGCACTACGGCGTCCGGCAAGGGGACGATTGCGCGGCGGTTGTCCGGGTATTACGGGCTGCCGCACATGGACACCGGGCGGCTGTACCGGGCCGTTGGGGTGGCGGCGATGAAGCATGGTGTGCCGCTGGATGCGGCCGGGCCGTTGTCAGATCTTGCCCGCACGCTGGACCTGAATGACTTCATCGAGCACGAGCTGCGCTCTGCCGATGCGGGCAAGGCGGCGAGCATCGTGGCGGCCATCCCGTCGGTGCGCCAGGCGCTGTTCGAGCTTCAGCGGGCGTTTGCCATGCAGGCCGGCGGCGCATTGCTGGACGGGCGCGACATCGGCACAGTGATCGCCCCGGACGCCGACGTGAAGCTGTGGGTGGACGCCGATGTCATCCAGCGGTCGGTCCGGCGCTGGAAGGAGCTGGTCGGCCAGGGCGACCTCACGCCCCTCGAAACAGTGGTCGAACAGCTGAAAATCCGCGATGCGCGCGACCAGGGACGCGCCGACGCCCCCGCCGCGATGGCCGCCGATGCCATCTTGATCGATACGACTGATCTCACTATAGACGCGGCTGTGGAAAAGGCGGTGGCGGCTGTGGAAGCTGCCCTCGCCCGTGGAAAGACTGCCTGAGGGCCCAAAAGGCTCAATCCAAACAGGCGGCGCCGCAACAGAACCAGACCACCCCAAGGGGCCGGATGTCCGCAGGCTGCAATCATGCACGCCCTGCCTTTGAACCATTCATGCCCTTCCCCGGAGACAAAATGACGAAATCCATGAACCCTACCCCTGCCGACTTCGCCTCGATGTTCGAGAGCTCGGCCGCCGCTGGCGCCATGAAGGAAGGCCAGGTTATCCCGGCCACCGTCCTTCGCATCGACAATGACTCGATCGTCGTCGACATCGGCCTGAAGACCGAAGGCCGCATCGAT
>JBBSDJ010000080.1:0-12301 GCA_038249555.1 Caulobacterales bacterium | reverse complement strand
GTTTCGGGTTTCTTGATCTCACCAGACGACCACGAGCGGATCTTCTCCGGGCTCGCGATGGAAATACGGATCGCCTCGAAAGTCGGGGCGGGCGTATTCTGGTTGAACATGTTGGCGACGTCCTGGCGCATCGGGTCTGCTCCTTGGGGTGGGCGTTGGGAGGCTTCGGCCTCCTGCCCTGAAAATTTCCGGTATCAGGCTCGGCCCCGCTTGTAGATCCGGACTACAGGCGGGGCCTTAACTCTAAGCGGGGGCGTTTATTCGGCGGCCACCGGCGTCTCTTCTGCGTCGCGGCTGCCTTCTTCGATGAGCTCCACATTGAGACCCAGCGAACGCATTTCCTTGACCAGCACGTTGAAGCTTTCCGGGATGCCGGCTTCGAAGGAGTCGTCTCCGCGCACGATCGACTCGTACACCTTGGCGCGTCCTGCCGTGTCATCCGACTTCACGGTCAGCATTTCCTGCAGCGTGTAGGCGGCGCCGTAAGCCTCGAGGGCCCAGACCTCCATCTCGCCGAAGCGCTGGCCGCCGAACTGGGCCTTGCCGCCCAGCGGTTGCTGCGTGACGAGCGAGTACGGACCGGTCGAGCGGGCGTGGATCTTCTCGTCCACAAGGTGGTGGAGCTTGAGGAGATACTTGTAGCCCACGGTGACCTGGCGCGTGAACGCCACACCGGTACGGCCATCGAACAGCTTCACCTGGCCCGACGTGTCGAGACCGGCACGCGTCAGCATGTCGTTGATGTCGTCTTCACGGGCGCCGTCGAACACCGGCGTGGCCATCGGCACGCCGTTGACGAGGTTGCCGGCGAGTTCGACGATCTCTTCGTCCGTCTCCGGAAGTTCCTGGTCCTTGCCGTAAGCCGTCACGAGCGCCTTCTTGAGGCCCTTCATGTCATGCTTCTGGTGGTACTCGTCGAGCGCCTTGTCGATGATCCGGCCGAGACCACGGCAGGCCCAGCCTGTGTGCGTCTCGAGGATCTGACCGACGTTCATACGCGACGGCACGCCGAGCGGGTTGAGCACGATGTCGACCGGGGTGCCGTCTTCGAGGAACGGCATGTCTTCGCTCGGGTTGATCTTCGAGATCACACCCTTGTTGCCGTGACGGCCGGCCATCTTGTCGCCCGGCTGAAGCTTGCGCTTAACGGCCAGGAAGACCTTGACGACTTTCATCACGCCCGGAGGCAGGTCGTCGCCGCGCTGGACCTTCTCGACCTTGTCGTTAAAGCGGGCTTCGAGCTCGCGGATCGAGGCGTCGAACTGTTCGCGCAGGGCTTTCAGTTCGGCTTGCGCCTTCTCCGATTTCAGCTCGATGTCCCAGAGTTGCTTCTCGGACAGGTCTTCCAGCGCAGCCGCCGTGATGCGGCCCGGCTTGAAGCCTTTCGGGCCGGCAGCGGCTTCCTTGCCGGCCAGCAGGTCGTGCAGGCGGGCGTAGGTGTTGCGCTCGAGGATCGACTGTTCGTCTTCCTTGTCTTCCTGCAGCTGTTCGATCTGCTCACGCTCGATCTGGAGCGCGCGCTGGTCCTTGTCGATGCCGTGACGGTTGAAGATGCGGACATCCACGACCGTGCCGGAATCGCCCGGCGGAACACGCAGCGAGGTGTCGCGCACGTCGGAGGCCTTTTCGCCGAAGATGGCGCGCAGGAGTTTCTCCTCCGGCGTCATCGGGCTTTCGCCCTTCGGCGTGACCTTGCCGACGAGGATGTCGCCCGCCTTCACTTCGGCGCCAACGGCCACGATGCCGGCTTCGTCGAGGTTGCGGAGGGCTTCTTCACCGACGTTCGGAATGTCGCGCGTGATCTCTTCCGGGCCGAGCTTGGTATCGCGGGCGGCGACTTCGAATTCCTCGATGTGGATCGAGGTGAAGACGTCGTCTTTCACGATGCGCTCGGAGATCAGGATCGAGTCTTCGAAGTTGTAGCCGTTCCACGGCATGAACGCGACGAGCACGTTGCGGCCGAGCGCCAGTTCGCCGAGATCCGTGGACGGACCATCCGCGATGATGTCGTTCTTGGAAACCGTGTCGCCGACCTTCACGATCGGGCGCTGGTTGATGCACGAGTTCTGGTTCGAGCGGCGGAACTTGGCGAGGCGGTAGATGTCCACGCCCGACTTCGATCCTTCGATGTCTTCGGTGGCACGCACCACGATACGCAGCGCGTCAACCTGCTCCACGACCCCTGCCCGGCGGGCAACGATGGCGGCGCGGCTGTCGCGGGCAACGACCGCTTCCATGCCGGTGCCGACGAACGGCGCTTCCGACTGGACGAGCGGCACGGCCTGACGCTGCATGTTCGAGCCCATGAGCGCGCGGTTGGCGTCATCGTTCTCGAGGTAGGGGATCAGCGAGGCGGCAACCGAGACGACTTGTTTCGGCGAGACGTCCATGAACTGGATCTCGTCCTTCGACACCATCGTCGCTTCACCGGCGACGCGGGCGTTGACGAACTCGTTCACGAGCTCACCCTTGGCGTTCACCGTCGCGTTGGCCTGGGCGATCTTATAGATCGATTCCTCCATGGCCGAGAGGTAGACGACTTCGCTGGTCAGCTTGGCTTTGACGACCTTGCGGTACGGGCTTTCGATGAAGCCGTACTTGTTGACGCGGGCGTGCGTCGCGAGGGAGTTGATGAGACCGATGTTCGGGCCTTCCGGCGTCTCGATCGGGCAGATGCGGCCGTAGTGCGTCGGGTGCACGTCGCGCACTTCGAAGCCGGCGCGCTCGCGCGTCAGGCCGCCCGGGCCAAGCGCCGAGAGACGGCGCTTGTGGGTGATCTCGGAGAGCGGGTTGGTCTGGTCCATGAACTGCGACAGCTGCGAGGAGCCGAAGAATTCGCGCACCGCGGCGACCACCGGTTTGGCGTTGATCAGGTCGTGCGGCATGACCGTGTCGATGTCGACGGCGCCCATGCGTTCCTTGATCGCGCGCTCCATGCGCACGAGACCGATGCGGTAGTTGTTTTCCATCAGCTCGCCGACGGAGCGGACGCGGCGGTTGCCGAGGTTGTCGATGTCGTCGACTTCGCCCTTGCCGTCCTTCAGGTCGAGGATGACCTTCATGACGCCGATGATGTCTTCGTGGCGCAGGACGCGCATCGAGTCTTCCGCCGACTCGTACTCGCGCACGGCCACCGAGAGACGCATGTTCATCTTCACGCGGCCGACGGCCGAAAGGTCATAACGCTCGGAGTCGAAGAACAGCTGGCCGAACAGCGCATCGGCCGCTTCCTGCGTCGGCGGCTCGCCAGGACGCATGACGCGGTAGATGTCGGAGAGCGCTTCAAAGCGCGTCTCGTTCTTGTCGGCTTTCAACGTGTTGCGCAGCCAGGGGCCGCGGCCGCCGGCATCGATGTCGAGCACTTCGATCATCTTCAGGCCATAGTCGCGCATTTCGGCAATCGACTCGGCTTCGAGCGTGTCGCCGGCTTCGCCGAAGATCTCGCCCGTTTCCATGTTGACGACATCGCGCGCCAGGAACTTGCCGATCAGCGCGTCCGACGGGACGAGGATCTCGTCCGTGCCGCCTTCAGCGATGCGCTTGGCTTTCAGCGCCGTGATTTTCTTGCCGGCCTCGGCGACAACCTTCTTCGATTTCGCATCGACCAGATCGTATTCCGGCTTGACGCCGCGCCAGGCATCCGGACGGAAGCTGACGATCCAGCCTTTCTTGTCGAGGCGGAAGATCGAGCGGGTGTAGAAGCTGTCGAGGATCTGCTCGGTGGTGAAGCCGAGCGCATAGAGGATCGTCGTCGCCGGCAGCTTGCGCTTGCGGTCGATCCGGATGTTCAGGATGTCTTTCGCGTCGAACTCGAAATCGAGCCAGGAGCCGCGGTACGGGATGATGCGGGCGGCGAACAACAGCTTGCCGGACGCGTGGGTCTTGCCCTTGTCATGGTCGAAGAAGACGCCCGGCGAGCGGTGCATCTGCGAGACGATCACGCGCTCGGTGCCGTTCACGACGAACGTACCCTTGTCGGTCATCAGCGGGATGTCGCCGAGATAGCATTCCTGCTCCTTCACTTCCTTGACGGAGCGGGCGCCGGTTTCTTCGTCGACATCGAACACGACGAGCTGGAGGCGCACCTTGAGCGGCGCCTGATAGGTCAGGTCGCGCTGCATGCACTCTTCAACGTCGAATTTCGGCTGTTCGAATTCGTAGGAAACATACTCGAGCGTCGCACGCTCGGAGAAATCCGTGATCGGGAAGACCGACTTGAAGACACCGCCGAGACCATCGTCTGTGCGCTTTTCGCGCGGGGTGTTCATCTGCAGGAAGGCTTCGTAGGACTCGCGCTGGACCTCGATCAGGTTTGGCATTTCGATGGCTTCGGGAATGCGGCCGAAGTTTTTGCGGATACGTTTCTTTTCCGTGAAGGAGAGTGCCATCCCAAGTTCCCATTTTTTCGGCGCCGCCAGGAGGGGCGGCAAGCCGGAGTTTGAAACGCGAGCACGCGGCGGCCTGAAAGTCAGACCGCCGCGCTGATCCAGAACAGGAAGGTGCCTCGCGCGAACACCGTCCGGATACACGCCATAGGGCGCTTACTTCAGTTCGACTTTTGCGCCTGCAGCTTCGAACTTCGCCTTCAGAGCTTCGCCGTCAGCTTTCGAAACCGCTTCTTTCACGGTTTTCGGAGCGGATTCGACGAGGTCCTTGGCTTCTTTCAGGCCGAGCGAAGGAACAACTTCGCGGACGAGCTTGATGACTTCGATTTTCTTCGCACCGGCATCGGTGAGAACAACGTCGAATTCGGTTTGCACTTCGGCTGCAGCAGCCGGAGCGCCGCCACCAGCAGCTGCGACGGCGACCGGCGCAGCGGCCGAAACGCCCCATTTTTCTTCGAGAAGTTTCGCGAGTTCAGCCGCTTCGAGAACGGTCAGAGCCGAGAGATCTTCGACAATCTTGTCCAGATTTGCCATGGTTCAATGTCCTGTTGTTTGGTTCGGTTGTTAAGGTCGTAGGTTTGCGAAAACGGGTATCTTAAGCCGCGTCTTTCGACGCGTAAGCGGACACCACGCGGGCAAGTTGCGATGCCGGCGCCTGCAGGATGCCAGCGATTTTCGTCGCCGGTGCCTGCACGAGGCCGATAATCTTGCCACGCAGTTGATCGAGAGAGGGCAGCTTTGCGAGCATCTCGACGCCTTTGGCATCAAGCACCTGCTCGCCCATCACCGCACCGATGATCACGAGTTTCGAATTTTCCTTCGAGAACTCGTCAGCCGCTTTCGCAGCCGACACCGGATCCGGGGAATAGGCGATGGCAACAGGACCCTGGAAGAGTTCTGCAGCCTTGTCGCCGCCCGTCCCGCCAAGGGCGATTTTCGCCAGGCGGTTCTTGACCACTTTGAAGTGCGCGCCGTCCTTGCGGAGCATTCCGCGCAACTTCGTCATTTCCGCTACGGTGAGACCGGTATAGTGGGTCACGATGACCACGCCCGACTGTTCGAACACCCCTTTCAGGGTGTCGAGAGCCGCGCTTTTTCCAGCTTTATCCATTGCGGGTCTCCATTGAGGCGTCCGGACCATCCGGCCGCCCTGGTAATCGCCTTCCGCCTTGCGGCATCCAGCGCCTGCCCAGGGATTGGCCTGCCCGGTACGCCCTTCCCTGAAAAATCCAGGAAAATCCGAACCGTATCTACGCCTCACCCCGTCTGCATAGGTGGCCTTGCGGCCCTTGGCTTTCCTGTAAGGAACGGCCTATGGTCTGTGACAGGAAACGGGAGTCCCCCGAATACACATCGGTGAACTCCCGTCAAGCGGCGGGCATTAACGCTTTTTCCACCGGTCCGCAACCCCCTGCCCGCTTTTTTGTGAAGGCAGCTTTCAGCCAGAAAAAACCCGGCCTCCGCAAGTGCAGAGGCCGGGCTTTGTGACTTGAGGCAGGTTAGCCTGCTTGAATCAGCCTTTGGCTTCGGCCAGATCGATCACGACGCCGCCGCCCATGGTGGACGACAGGGTGACCTTGCGCACGAACGTGCCCTTGGCGCCCGACGGACGGGCCTTGACCAGCGCGCCGAGGAAGGCCGTGACGTTCTTCTCGATGTCAGCATCGGAGAAGGACGCCTTGCCGACGCCGGCATGCACGATACCGGCCTTTTCGACCTTGAACTCGACGGCGCCGCCCTTGGCGTCCTTGACGGCCTGGGCGATGTTCGGCGTGACCGTGCCGACTTTCGGGTTCGGCATCAGGCCGCGCGGGCCGAGCACCTTACCCAGACGGCCGACGAGACCCATCATGTCCGGGGTCGCGATGACGCGGTCGAAGTCCATGAAGCCGCCATTGACCTTCTCGAACAGGTCTTCCGCGCCGACGATATCGGCGCCGGCAGCCTTGGCTTCGTCGGCTTTTTTGTCTTTCGCGAACACGGCGACGCGGATCGTCTTGCCCGTGCCAGCCGGCAGGTTGACCACAGAGCGGACCTGCTGGTCAGCGTACTTCGGGTCAACGCCGAGATTGACGGCAATCTCGATGGTTTCGTCGAATTTCGCTTTCGCGTTCGATTTCACGAGCTTCACGGCATCAGCGATCGAATACGTCTTGGTGATGTCGATCGTCTGTTCGATGGCGCGCGTACGTTTACCTTTGGCCATGTCGTTTACTCCTCAACCCGAAGGCCCATCGCGCGGGCAGAGCCGGCGATGATCTTGGCGGCGGCGTCGAGATCGTTGGCGTTCAGGTCATTCATCTTGACCTTCGCGATCTCGCGGACCTGGGCCATCGTGACCTTGCCGACCGAGTCATAGCCAGGCTTCTTGGAGCCCGAAGCCGGTTTCTTGCCGAGTTTCAGGCCAGCGGCCTTCTTCAGCAGCACCGAAGCCGGCGGCGTCTTGGTGACGAAGGTAAACGACTTGTCCTGATAGTATTCGATCACGACCGGGGTCGGGATGCCTTCTTCCATACCCTGGGTACGGGCGTTGAAGGCCTTGCAGAATTCCATGATGTTGATACCGCGCTGACCGAGGGCGGGGCCCACTGGCGGCGACGGGTTGGCCTTGCCGGCCGGGATCTGGAGCTTGATCTGCCCCAGGAGTTTCTTAGCCATTTTGTCCTCACAACATTGGCGGTGGGGCGGTGGTCTTTCGATCCGCCCGGTTGATATCGAGGCTCCGCGGTGCGGCTGGCAGCCTCCCGCGGAAGCGGCGCGTATGGCCCAACGACCCTCCCCGGTCAAGCGCGCCCATGAAAAAGCCCGGACGGCAGGGCCATCCGGGCTCGGTCTTCATTAGCAGAAAGCGCTACATAAGGGCATAGCCGCGCGCGTTGATGTAGTTGCGCAGTTCTGCGGCGCGGCGGTCGGGGTCCGGGTGGGTGGACATGAATTCCGGCGGCCGTTGTCCTTGCGACTGGGCGCTCATCAGCTCCCACAGGCGCACCGACTGTTTCACATCATACCCGGCATTGTGCATGTAATCGACGCCCAGCTTGTCGGCCTGCAACTCGTGCTTGCGGCTATAGGGCAGAACCACGCCGAACTGCACCGCCGCGCCGCCCAGCGCGCCAATCGCCGAGCCGTATTTCGACAGTTCTTCCGACGAGGCCACGGCGATCTGTCCGGCCATCAGACCCACCTGCGCGGCGGTCGTCACCGACATCCGCTCGGCCGCATGCTTGCCGACGACGTGTCCCGTCTCGTGGCCAAGCACCGACGAGATCTGGTCGTCATTCTCGGTCAGTTCCGTGATGCCGCGGTACACGCCGACCCGGTTGCCCGGCATGACGAAGGCGTTGACGTCATCGGTGTCGAACACCGCCACATCCCATTGCTCGTTCGGGCTGACATGCCCCTGCTTCACGGCGCCCTGAATCGTGCGGTCCCAGATGTTCAGCACCCGGCCCTTGAGCTTGGAGTTGGAGGTCTGCGGCGTCTGCGCCTTCATGTCGGTCCAGGCGGTGGCCGCCATGTTGGCGATCTGGTCATCTCCGAACAGCAGCAACTGGCTGTCGCCGGTCGCGGCATTGGTGGCGCAGCCGGAGACGAACGGAAACACGCCGCCGGCCGCAAGGCCCATGATGATGCCGCGCCGCGACAGGCGCACCTTGGGCGCGTTCGCGAGCAGCTGGCCGTCGAAGGTTTCCCCGAACTGAATCTCTTGCGTCATCTGGTCCATCTCCTCTGACCGGGTTTTGCCTGAACCTACTCTCCGTCGGTCAAATTGCAAACAGCCGGAACGTTCGCGCGCAGCTTAGAAACCGGCCCGTGAACCCGTCCTGAATGCTCTTTGGTCTCAGGCCTCTGCAGCTTCGCCCACCAGCACGGCGGCCTGCTCGACCCAGCCTTCGCGCGTAATGCGTCCGGAGAAGCTGAGATACTCGTCGACCCAGGCGATGTTCTCGGCCTTCCAGTCGGCGATCTGGTCGAAATGGAAAATGCCGAGCGAATTCAGCACGTCCTGTATCTTCGGTCCGATCCCGCCGATCTGCGTCAGGTCATCCGGCTTGCCGTCCACCGGTCTGTCCATCGACATCGGCCGCACGCGCGCCACCTGTTGCGCGGCCTCCGCTTCGGCGCGTTCATCGGCCGCTTCAAGCTGGCCAAGGATTGCTTCGGACACACGCTTCGGTTTGGCAGGCGCGGATTCTACGGAGGCGGCCGGCGCGGCTTCGCCCTCCCCGTTGCCTTCGAAGTACGCGACCCGCCCTTCGAGGAACCGGACACGCCAGCGCAGGCGCGCGATCTCTTCTTCCACCGGTGCAGCCGTCTCCGCCGCAGGCTCTGCTGCAGGCGGCGAAGCTTCGACAACCGGAACAGGCGCCGGCGCGGGCACCGCGGCCAGTTCCGTCTGCAGGGCTTCGACGCGCGTGCGCAGGTATTTCACTTCCCAGTCCAGCTTCGCCGTATCGACCGGCGGCGGCGCTTCGACAGCTGCCGCAGGCACAGGCGCGGCAACCGGTGCCTCGGCCGCCTTCGCGAGTTCGGATTCCAGATGAACCACCCGGCTTTCAAGGTGGCGGTTGCGCCAGACCAGCGTCTCGTCCACCTGCCCCGCTTCCGCCCCCGCAACCGGAGCGACCGGCACGGGCGGCGCGGCGACCGCCGCCGTCTTGAGCGCCTCGATTTCGGCCGACTTGCGGGCGAGCTCAGCGGTCAGCGAGTCGACCTTGCGGACGAGAATGGGATCCTGCGCCGGCGCCGACGGTGCGTCGCCATTCGACAGTTTCCGGATCTGCGTGAACAGCTTCTCGACTTCTTCACGCGCGCTGCCGAGTTCGACCTTCACCATGTCGCGCTCGACAATCGCCTGGCGCATCTTGCCGGACAGCATCATGCCGCGAACCGACCAGCCGAGCAGCAAGGTCAGCGCGCCCGTTGCCGCCAGCGCGATCCACATATGCGTCACCAGCCAGGTCATTGTCCGCTCCGCTCCCGTACCGTGAATTCGAGTGGCCGATCTGAACCTGCGGCCGCGCCTGTGTCCATAACCCGGCCCCCCGCAGCCGGGCCATAGTTGATTGCAGCAAGGCGCGGCCGCGCCGCCCCCGAACGCTCCAGATAGTCCGCCACGGCTGCCGCGCGCGCCTCGGTCAGCGCATCCCCGTTGACCTCCAGTTCGAGCGCTGCGCCCTCGCTGCAAAGCCGCGCAATCGCGGCCAGCTCGTCGAGCGCCTTCGCATCCTGCCGGCGGAATTCGGCGCTGCCCGGCACGAACCCGACGGTCGCGCTTTCCAGCATCCGGTTCATGTCCTCGGCGCAAGCTACTGCCTCCGCCGGACCCGCCGCCGCAATCTCCGCGTCCGCCACCTGCGCCTCGGCGGCAATCACGAACCGCCAAGGCCCCGCCGCGCGCTGCATGTCGTCGTTCAGGAATTGCAGCGTGCTGGCCGGCGCCTCGCCTTCAAAGGTGAAGCCGTTGATCGCCGGGTCGAACGCCATGGTGCCGGACGCAAACGCCGCGAAATGCGTGAGCCCCGCCTTCGCGCCGTCCATCCAGCCGTCTGCGGCCGTGTCCGCCACAACCATCTCGTCGCGCACCTCGCCGTCAAAGGCGCGCCGGACGACCGCGAGCAAGGCCCGCCGGTCCGCTTCGCCCGGCACGGCGCCCGACACTATCAATTCGCCACCCGAGAAGGTCGCCGACCAGAGCGGCATGCCCCGGATCAGCGCTACGCCGCGGAACGGCGCCGCCACCGCGCCCGTCGCGCCGGTCACCCGCGCCCGCAGGCCGTCATCCATCGATTGGCCGCGCACCGTCAGCACCGCATCTTCAAGCACTGCGCTGCCGGCATCCAGTTCGGCGAGCTGGCGGATCGCGAGCGTCGCAATGCCCTGCCAGTTGCCCTCCGGCGCGCCGGCCGCCACGATCATCCGGTCTTCCGCTGGCGCCTTGGATACCGCGCCGGCCTCAAGTATCAGGGCCGCCCGCACAGCCTTCGACGGCACATGACCCGACACCACCAGCTGCCCGTCCGCCTTCTTCTCTGCGGTCCAGACATATGGGCGCACGGCCTCTGCCGTATGGGCATGGTTCTCGACCTGCGAAATCCCGCCGAACAGTACCCCACCTTGTCCGCTGCTGCGCAGCACGACCCGCGCGGCTTCCTCGGCCGCGTCGCCCGAAGGCGCTCCGCCGGTCAGGATCGCCGTCTGCCCGTCCATGTCGACAATTGCCCAGTCGATCCCGGCGAGCTGCAGCGCCTGGTGCGCCTTCGCCTCGAGCCGTTCTTCCAGCCTTGCGGCACTCTGGGGGGATTGGTTCACGCTCCACCACGCGATAAAGGGCAGGGCGAGGAGCGAAACGAGACCCGTCAGGTAGTCAAGCAGGCGCACGACGTCGCTGACCTCCTGTAATCATTGTCCCTTCTCCGTGGGATGCCCTATCCGTTAACGAACCGCAAGACCGACCCCGCAGGCTCCCCGACCCATGAACCCACCGCCCGAAACCCTGACCAGCCCGTCCAACCCGCTGATCAAGTCCCTCAAAAGCCTCGAGCGCAAGAAGGAACGCGCCGAGACCGGCCTGTTCCTCGCCGAGGGTGCCCGCATCGTCGGCGAGGGCCTGGCGCGCGGCTGGCAGGCCGAGACTGTCGTCATTGCTGCAGACATGGCGGACCGGCCGCACATCGCCGCCCTCGCCCGCGAGGCGGCGAAGACTGGCGCCCGCGTCGTGCTCGCGCCCGAGCGGCTGATGTCGAAGATCACCCAGAAGGACAATGCCCAGAGCGTCGTCGCCGCCTTCCGCCAGCGCCACCTGGCGCCTGACGCCCTGCCCGCCCCGAAAGCCGGCGCGCCTCTTTATGTGGCACTTTACGAAGTGCGCGATCCCGGAAATCTCGGCACCATCCTGCGCACCGCCGACTGCGCTGGCGCCAGCGGTGTCATCCTCATAGGCACCTGCTGCGATCCCTACAGTTTCGAAGCGGTGCGCGCCTCCATGGGCTCGCTGTTCGACATGCCCTTCGCGAGCGCCAGCTTCGCCATCTTCGACACCTGGCGCCAGAAACAGGGCCTCGCCCTCACTGCCGCCAGCGTCAACGGCACAATGCGCCACGACGCGGCGCCCTTCGCGGCGCCTTCGGTCATCCTGATGGGCAACGAGCAGGCCGGCCTCCCGGCGGAGGTCGAAGCCGCCTGCGACCACCTCTCCCTCATCCCCATGCGCGGCGGCGCCGACAGCCTGAACCTCGCCCAGGCGACCGCGATCATGATCTACGAGGCCTGGCGCCAGCGGGGATATGCCTGATGCAGACCGAAACCCGCCTGCTGATCGCCGATGACTGGGAAGACTATGCCCTGCTCGACAGCGGCCACCTGCAGAAGCTCGAACGCTTCGGCGGCCAGACCGTCATCCGCCCGGACCCGCAGGCGTTCTGGAACCCGGCGAGGCCCGTGCAAAGCTGGAAAGCCGATGCCCGCTTCGCCGCCAAGGGCCCGGACGAGGACGGCGCCGGCCAGTGGGAAATCCTCTCGCCCCGCGCCGTGGACGCCTGGCCGATGCGCTGGAACGGCCTGACCTTCACCGCCCGCCGCACCGCCTTCCGCCACATGGGCCTCTTCCAGGAACACTCCGTACACTGGAGATTTGCGCAGGACCGGATCCGCGCCGCCGGACGCCCCGTGAAAGTGCTGAACCTGTTCGGCTATACCGGCATGATGTCGCTCGCCTGCGCCGCTGCCGACGCCGAGGTCGTCCACCTCGATGCCAGCCCGAAATCCAACGGCTACGGCAAGGACAACCAGGCCCTCTCCGGTCTGGACGGCCAGACCATCCGCTGGATCGCCGACGACGCGATGAAGTTCGTCGCCCGCGAGCAGCGCCGCGGCAGCAAGTATGACGCCGTCGTCCTCGACCCGCCGAAATTCGG
>JBBSDJ010000079.1:0-12309 GCA_038249555.1 Caulobacterales bacterium | reverse complement strand
TGACGGCTCCCGCCATCACGACGCAGCCGACATAGGCCGGAAGCACTGACATCAGCAGGCTTATCGGTTTCGTGTGCATGTCCTTCACAAGGATCGGCACTGTCAGGGCTATGCGAACAGACTCGGTAATCAGCAGGGACGTTATGACAGCCTCGGCAGAATACTGCGACAAGGCCAGCGCTGCTGCGGTGAGAATGATCAGATCGATCAGAGAGAAAGTGATCAGCAGATTGAGCCGTTTCACCGCAACGAAAGCCGCATTCCGGAAATAGGTGAACGGTGCAAACAGGCCGACGAGACAGAGGATCAGCAACATGTCCGCCGTCGGAGCATACTCGGCGCTCAGCGTAACGGCCACGACATCCCGGCTGGTCAGCGCAAGGCCGGCAAAGATCGGCAACACGATCAGCGCCGACATCTGCGACAGGCGGCGGTAAAGCATGTCGCGGTCGCCCTTGGTCTGGGTACCCTCCGACAGCAGGACGACCCAGAGCGAACTGATCGGCGCAACGAAGGTGCCGTAGATGATGTCCACGAACCTGCTGGCAATGCGCATGAAACCGACGGCGGCCGCGCCGAAACTGAAAGCAACAATCAGGTCGAGCACGCGCATGTAGGACGAGGCGATGCCTTGACCTGCGAAGATCTTTCCGGCGTCTTTCAGGAAGCCAGCCGCCAGCGGCGCCGAGAAATGCAGGCCCGGCCACCAGCGCACGCGCCAGGCCATGATGATCGCCGATACGGTTACCTGGGTGCCGCGCTGCGCCACCAGCGCCCACTCGGCAAAGGGGCTGAACACCACGAGCAAGGCCGCAGCACCGCCGGCGATCGCGCCGATGATTCCGCGGATTGCGCCACCTTTGAAGTCGTGGTCGCGCATCATGATCGCGTTGGGCGGAACCGATAGCGGCACCGGCAGCAAGGTCAGGGCCAGCACGGGCATCATCAACGAGAGGCTCGGCTCGTTGTTCGCCATTGCCAGCCAGCTGCCAGCAAATGCACAGACAATGATGACGCAGACCGTTACGCCCATCATGGCCCAGAAGATCGTGTCCATTTCCGGCTTGGAATAGGCGCGTCTCAGGACAGCCGTGTCGAGGCAGGCCGAGCGGGCCTGGAAATTGAAGTAATCGACGATGATCACGCCGAGCGCGAACAGCCCGAATACGGCAGCGTCCAGCCGGTAAGTCAGGAAGATGAACACCACCATGGTGATCCCGCTGGTGGCGAGATTGTTCGCGATGTTCCACAGCATCGACGAGCCGAACGCCCGCTCCAGACGTGTCTGGTGACGCTCTGATGCCTGGTCGGTGGCGGATAGATCGCTGCGAGGGTCAGTCATGAAGGTGGTTTGAGCTATCTGGCAGCGCGAGGGCAAGGGCGGCGGCGCGCCGTAGCTGCATTTCATTGACCATCGCGCTTGGCTTTGAACGTATCGGAGCATTGTGCTGTTCCGTCGCCAGCCGCCTGATAGCTGAGACAGTAGAACTTGGCCCGCGCGCCATCCTTGAAGGTCGGCTTGCCATGCCAGCCGACCTGATCTCGCCCCCCGCTCCAGAGGTGCAGCATGAGCCGGCCAGGCGCTTGCGGAATCGGCATGTCGGCAGGCGTTGCGGTGTGCGCCAACCGGTCATCAACATACCAGCGGATCTCGTCAGGCTCCCATTCGAACGCATAGAGGTGGACTTCCTTACTCGCATCGAAACCCAGCGGAATGTAGATGCCGCCAAGTTGCTGGCCATTGGTAAAATAGTTTGCGTGCAGCCGGGTGAGGTCCTTGCCGAGAAACTCGATATCGATCTCGTCATGGGGGTCACCGAACTGCTGATGCGTATGCGTAAACATTGCAGACACCGTGCCGGAACCGGGCGCTGCCTGCATGACGACCTCATACCGGCCGAAATGGTGAAAACCGCGCCGCTGGTACTCCGCGCCGGCAATTTTCTTGTAGGCCGTCTTCTGACGCCGCACTTCCAGCTCGATCCGGCCCTGTTTGAAGTGAATGAGATTCGCTTTCCAGGCCGGATGGTCTGAATTCGGGTAATAAAAGTCGGATTTATACCATTTGGCCTCATCATGCGGGCCGCCGAAATGGTGCACGAAGGAGCCGGCGAGCTTACGGTCCAGCCGATTGCTCACGTTTTCCGGCAGCCTGGCGGCGTCCTCCCACGGCGGGGTAGTCAGCGCCGCCAGACCTGCAAGAACCATGATCGCAATGAGCGCGAAGACACCAATCCGCCAGACCTCGAAGGTCCGCACTGTTCCACTTCGGGCCATGCGAATTGTCTCAAGTGCGGGTGAGCCGCGCAGCCAGGCGGCCGGGGCAGATGACCGGAGGCGGGGCCTGGCAAGCCAAGCCCCGCGCCCCTATTTTGCGCCGACGGAGAGCAGCACCGCCGGAACGGTTTTCACGATGATCCAGATATCGCCCCAGAAGGTGCGGGTTTGCACATACTTGGTGTCGAGCTGGATGCGCTCGGCATAGGTCGTGTTGCTGCGGCCACTGGTCTGCCACAGGCCGGTCAGGCCGGGGCGGACGCTGGCATAGTGGACGAAACCTTCGCCATACTTGGGGCGCTCGTAGAGCGGGATCGGGCGCGGGCCGACGACCGACATGTCACCGCGGATGATGTTCAGCAGCTGCGGCAGCTCGTCGATCGAGGTGGCGCGGACGAACTTGCCCAGCGGCGTGATGCGCGGGTCATTGGTCAGCTTCTGCGTGAGCTCCCATTCCTGGCGGGCTTCTGCGCTGCTTTCCAGCACAGCCTGAAGTTTCTTGTCGGCGTCCGGCACCATGGTGCGCAGCTTGAAACACTGGAAGGGCTCGCCCTTGTAACCCCAGCGCGGCTGGGAATAGAGCGCCTTCTGGCCGTCCTGAAGACGGATCAGCAGGGCCACCAGGATCAGCAGGGGGGCCAGGAACAGCAGTCCCAGCGATGCCGCCACGGTGTCGAAAATACGTTTCGCGCTGAAGTCCCCGCCCTTCGGCGAGCCTTCGTTTGCGTCATCAGAGTACGCATCGTCTGGCAGACTTCCTGTCTGCTCGCCGAACCGGAATTCCATTGAGTTCCCCTTCAAGTCTACTTGGCCGCGTTCAGTTCAAGCTTTGGAGGCGCCCCCACGGCAGCCGACTCAAAGCCTTCCCTTGTCCTGAACTTGGCAATTGCAATCTGTATACCACTGCTGCGGTTGCGAATTAAGCGAAAATTTAAACTTTCACCTGTTGGGAGAAGTATTCGTTAAATATTGCGGCAGGTAACCGGCACAGGTGCTGCCCCACTGTGCAGAATAGGCACGCCTGCAGCAGCCTCGGCATTCCGCTCGTAGATTATACCCACTCAGCGAGGCTTCTGCCGCATGTGAAAGAGGCGCCGCAGGGACCTGCAGCGCCTCGATACATATTGCCTCAGGGGGGGGCGGGAGATCAGAAGATCCGTTCGCCGATCCGCAGGGTATCGCCCGGCTTGACGACGGTGCCAGGGGTCAGGTCGTAGGGAATCTCGCGGTCGGAATCGATGCTCTTGATGTACACGACCCGCTTGTTCGCGCGGTAGGTGAACCCGCCGGCGGCGGCCACTGCGTTCTGGACGGTCAGACCGTTCGTGTAGGGATATTCGCCGGGTGTGCCGACTTCGCCCAGAATGTAGAATGGGCGGTAGTTGATCACTTCAACGCTGACGCGAGGGTCAAGGATGTAGCCCGCCGCCAAGGTTTCGGTGATCGAGGTTTCGAGCTGGGCCGTCGACAGGCCGACAGCCTTTTTCTGGCCGATCAGCGGCAGCGAAATCGAACCTGTACCATCGACTTCGAATTCGCCGGAAAGGTCCGGATGGCCGAACACGGTGACGCGGAGGCGGTCGCTGGAGCCCAGCTGGTAAGCCGAAGCCACCTGGGTAAGGGCGTCGGGCGTCGCTTCGCGGGCGCCGGCGGTCTGGCCGCCGGTCGAGCCGCAAGCGGCGAGCAACAACGTCAGGGCAGAAAGGAAAAGGACGTACAATGGACGAAGCGCGATCATGGCTGCGAATGTCTCCCGGGGTTTTTTGCGGCGTAGCCTGTCAAGGCGACGAATAAATGACTCAGGTGCTCAGGAAAGCAACATCCGTGCCGATCAGGCGGGCGGCCGTCAGGCGCCCCGTCAGGAAGGCGCCGGTGTCCAGCCCGATCCTGCGATCGTCATAGTGAACGGCGTCCATCGGCGTATGCCCGTGGACGATCATCTGCGCGAACGGCGCCGTATCCTCAAGGAATTCTTCGCGGATCCACAGCATGTCGCGGTTGGACTGTTCCTCAAGGCTCACGCCTGGCCGCAGCCCGGCGTGCACGAACAGGTAGTCGCCCGCCGTGTAATAGGACTTCAGCGACTGCAGGAAGTTCAGGTGTTCTGCTGGCAGCCGGACCCGGAATTCGTTCCACACCCGTGTCCAGGCGTCCCGCGCAGCCGCCATCTCTTCATGTGAATTGAGGCTGGCACGCTGGTTGGGCGGCGCCAGACCGTAGGAATACAGCGTCTCGGCGCCGCCATAGCGCGCCCATTGGCTGCCGAACGAGGCTTCCTGAAGGAAGCGCAGCAACGCCTCTTCATGGTTACCGAGCAAGTAGATCGGGTCGAACTTGTCGAGCACGCCGCTGGCGAACAGTTCTACCACATCCCGGGATTTGAGCCCGCGGTCGATATAGTCGCCTAGGAACACGATCTGGGGCTTGATGCCCTCCGGCAGCTTCGCCGCATCCTCTTCGATCAGGATCAGCAACTGGTCGAGCAGGTCGCGGCGGCCATGGATGTCGCCAACGGCGTAGATGCACACGCCTTCGGGCGCCGATGTCACGCGGCTGACCGGCAGATGCGGCGCTTCATGACCGGCTGCGCTGCCACGGTCTTCGGGATCGCGATCAGGCCCGCGGCCCAGACCGCGCTGAATCCGCTCGCGCAGCGCGCTGGCCGTCCGGCCGAAAAAACCGAGCCGTTCACGCGCGGCCGACAACATCCTGTTGCTCGAGCTGGCCATGGTTAGCGTCCTAAACATCATCGATAATAGCAATCTACGGGCCAAAACCAATACGGAAGAACCGCAAGGTTAACCTTTCGGCCGTGTTGCCTCCCGCAGGTAACCCAATGCCCAGCTTATGTGCATGGTTCCGGCGGCCAGTCCTGCATACAGTCCGCAAAGTGAGCTGTGTTTCAGCGCGACCAGTCCCGAAGCAAGGGCCAGGACCGCCAAATATCCCAGAGGGAGAATGATCGCCGGCCAATACACCAGCGAGGCGACCAGCCCGAGGGCCGAACCGAGCAGCGCAAGGATTGGCACAGTCTGGCGCAGCTTCAGAAGCGAGCCATGCTTGCGCACATTCTTCGCCCGCCCGCGGCCATACCCCTCATACTGTTTCCACAGCCTGCGGACATTGCCGCGCGGGATGTACTGAATGCGGATTCCGGCATCAAGGTAAACGCGCCCGCCTGCCTTGCCGAGGCGCACGTCGTACTCAGCGTCTTCATTATGGGAGAAGCTCTCGTCATAGCCGCCGATGCGGCGATACCAGGAAAGGTCGAATCCGGCATGGTGGCCATGGTCCACCCAGCCCGAAGCCTTGCCGCCCCGGTGCGCCGCGCCGCCGGAACCGAGCGGCGTGTCGACGATCCAGGCATTCGCCTTCTCGAAACAGGTCTCGCCGACGGCGTCCATCGGGATCACGAGCGAGGCAGCGCCGGTGTCCACAAGGGACTGGGCCACATCCAGGATGAAGTTCTCGGGGTAGATCGAGTGCGCGTCGCAGCGCACGAGGATCGTGGCGGCCTCCGGCGCCCCGGCCGCCGCCAGGTTCAGCGCAGCGGCCTGTAACCGTTTCGGGTTATGCAGAACGGCCAGATTGGGAAATTCGGTCTTGAGGCGTTCGACGATCGCCACCGTGTCATCCGAGCTGCCGCCATCCGCCACCAGCATCGGCACCCGGTGCAGCGCCGGAGAACCCGCCATCAGCGAGCGGATACAGGTTTCGATATGCCGCGCCTCGTTGAGGGCAGGGATGACTGCCAGAATCGCCGACGGCTGGACCGCTGCGGGTCGGCCGGTGTTGGAAAGGGGGGCGGTCTGGGTCATGTCGAGCATCAGTCTATCGGGCTCCGGAAGCTACCGGGCCATTCAGCAATAATTGTTCCAGAACGAGATTGGCCCGCCTCGGCCCGGTCCTGCTGGGCTTTCGCAGATTAACCCACGCTGAATTGTTCCCATACCCTAGGGGACGGGCTTGCCGGATGTCGCGGACCACATACTGTGACAAATAACCAGATCCCCGGGAGGAACGCACATGATCGGTGTTGTCGCGAAGCTGAAGATCCAGGACGGCAAGCAGGCCGAGTTCGAACAGGTCGCCAAGGACCTGATGGCCAAAGTGAAGGCCAACGAGCCGGGCTGCCTCACCTACCAGCTCTACAAGACCAAGGGCTCGACCACCGAATACATCTTCATGGAACAGTACGCCTCGCAGGATGCCCTGAAGGCTCACGGCCAGACCGAGTACTTCAAGGCGGCCGGGCCCAAGCTCGGCGCGGTGCTCGGCGGCGCGCCCGAGATCGCCTATTACGACATCGTCGAATAGTCGGAGCGGCGGCCATGGATCTCTCGCTTTCGCCGTCTGACCTGAAGTTCCAGAAAGAAGTGCGCGACTGGATCGCGGCCAACTTCGACACGGACCTGCGCGCCCGCATGGCGCTGTCGAAGAATGGCTATGTCGACAAGGCAAGCCAGGTGGCCTGGCAGAAAAAGCTCGCCTCGAAAGGCTGGATCGCGCCGAATTGGCCGAAGGAATATGGCGGCCCGGGCCTCTCCACCACCGAGCGCTACATCCTGCATTCCGAACTCTCGGGCGCCGGCACGCCGAACGTCGCCCCCTTCGGCGTCTCGATGGTCGCCCCCGTGATCATGGCCTTCGGCAATGACGAACAGAAGAAGAAGCACCTCCCGCCGATCCTGGCCTCCGATCTCTGGTGGTGCCAGGGCTATTCCGAACCCGGCGCCGGATCCGATCTCGCGGGTCTCCAGATGAGCGCCGTGCGCGACGGCGACGACTACATCCTCAACGGTTCCAAGATCTGGACCACGCTCGCCCAGTGGGCCGACATGATCTTCTGCCTCGTGCGCACCTCGAAAGAGGGCAAGCCGCAGGAAGGCATCTCCTTCATCGTCTTTCCGATGTCGCTGCCCGGCATTACCGTGCGCGCGCTGCCAACGCTCGACGGCCCCGCCGAGGGCCAGCACGAGATCAACCAGGTCTTCTTCGAGAACGTCCGTGTAAAGATCAGCGACGCCCTGATCGGCAAGGAGAACTCGGGCTGGACCTACGCCAAATACCTGCTCGAGTTCGAGCGCGGCAACGCCTACGCCCCCGGCCTGCGCCATATGCTCAACAAGACCCGCAAGGTCGCCTCGAAAGAGTATGACGGCAACGAGCCGGTGATCCGCAATCCGGACTTCGCCCGCAAGCTCGCCCTCCTCGAAATGCGCATCGACACCCTCGACGCCACCGAGCGCCGCGTCCTCTCCTCGCTCTCGGCCGGACAGAACGTAGGCCCCGAAAGCTCGATGCTGAAATGTGCAGGCTCTGAGGCCCAGCAGGCGATCACCGAACTCACGCTTGAAGCGGTTGGCCTCCTCGCCAACCCGTTCGTGCAGGACACGGTCGCGCTCGCAGAGCCCGGATCAAACGTCGAGTCGCCGACGCCCGAATACGCCCTGACCGCTGCGCCGAGCTACTTCAACTACCGCAAGACATCGATCTATGCGGGTTCGAACGAGATCCAGCGCAACATCATGGCGAAGGCCGTGCTCGGCCTCTGAGGCCAATGACCGAAACACCATAGGATTGCATCGATGACGACAGCTACTGCCGCCGCGCCCAACCTGCTGACGCGTGTTTCGTTTGGCATCGGAGGCGCTGCGGAAGGCGTCAAGAACAACGGGTTCGAGTATGTCCTGCTGTTCTTCTATTCCAACATCCTTGGTGTAGATGCCGGGCTGGTCGCCATGGCGCTACTGATCGCCCTGGTCGTCGATGCCTTTTCGGATCCGATCGTCGGCTACTGGTCAGACAACATGCGCACCCGGCTCGGGCGCCGGCATCCCTTCATGTACGGGGCGCTGATTCCGATTGCGGTCACCTACTATTTCACCTGGAACCCGCCGGCCGGAATGACCGGCAATGACCTGTTTCTCTGGCTCGTGGCGCTGACCATTCTCGTGCGCCTGTCCTTTACCTTCTTTGATGTTCCCGGCACGGCGCTGGCGGCCGAGTTGACGCAGGAATACGACGCCCGCACGTCGCTCCTGTCCCTGCGCACCTTCTTCGGCTGGTTTGGCGGGTTGACGATCCAGATACTTCTCTTCCGCTTCCTGCTCGTGCCTACGGAAGAGATTGAAATCGGCGTGTTCAATGTCGCTGGATGGAATACCTATGGCCTCGTCGCTTCAGTCTGCATTTTTGTCTGCGCGTTGATCTGCACAGTCGGCACACACAATCACATCCCCCACCTCAAGGCTCCGCCAGCCGCCCGCAAGATCACGCTCGCTACGGTTTTCAAGGAAATCTTCGAGACGGTTTCAAATCCTTCTTTCCGTGCACTGTTCCTCGCCACGCTGTGCGGCCTCATCGCCTCGGGCATCTCGGCCACGCTCAACCAGTACATCAACACGATCTTCTGGGGCTTCACCAACGCCCAGATCGCCAGCATTACCGCCGCCGTTTACATCTCGGCCATCCTCGCCCTGATCATTGCGCCGATCGTCGGCAAGACCTTCGGCAAGAAGCGCGGCGCCATCGTGATCGGCGCGCTCGCCTTCACCATCGCGCCGATGCCTGTCTTCCTGCGCCTTCTCGGCCTCCTGCCACCCAACGGCACGGAAGCCCTTTTCAACATCATCTTCTTCATCACCATCTTCGACCTTGCCCTGATCATCGCCACCCAGATGCTGATGGCCTCCATGGTCGCCGACATCGTCGAGGACAGCGAGTT
This sequence comes from Caulobacterales bacterium, assembly GCA_038249555.1. Taxonomy (GTDB): domain Bacteria; phylum Pseudomonadota; class Alphaproteobacteria; order Caulobacterales; family Hyphomonadaceae; genus Hyphomonas. The sequence goes on along the minus strand of JBBSDJ010000079.1, from coordinate 3,305 downwards.
GCAGACAGGCCGCCGCTCCGAAGGAATCTTCTTTGCCGGCATCAGCTTCATCCGGAAGCTCTCGCAGGGGGTCGGCGTCATGACTGCCTCTGCAGTGCTCTGGGTTTCCGGGTTTTCCACCGGGGGCGGCGGGGCAGGGGCCAGCGAAGAATCGATCCGGGCCCTCGGTTTCGGTTACGGCGTGTCGGTACTTGCGGCCTGGACCCTGATGCTCATCTGCGTCAGTTTCTACAAGATCAGCCGAGAATCGCATGGCGAAAACCTTCGCCTGCTGCGCGAACGGGACGCGGCCGCAACGGCCTCAGACGCCCCCTGACTGAAATGTCATGAAGGTACGAATTGCGCCGCATTTCGCGCCGCAATAGAGCCATACTCATGACCGATCCACGCACCATGACCAAACACGTTTCCAAACTCCTCGCTTTCCTCAGCGTGGCCGTGCTGATGCTACTCACCGTGGCGCTCGCCCCGATGTTTTCGCAGGCTGAGCGCGACCCCGGCGAGGCCATCCCCGCCGCCGTGACGCTGCCCGCCGAATCGCCCGCGCCAGCCGAGACGCAGGCCGTGGTGCCCCGGTCGCAGGAGCAGATCTACCTCAGCTTCGCCCCGCTAGTGAAAGACGCCTCGCCCGCCGTGGTCAACGTCTACACCGCCAAGACCGTCAAGAGCCGCGCCTCCACCATGGAGCAGCTGCTCTACGGCGTGCCCGCCCAGGGCAGCAGCGTCCAGAACTCGCTCGGCTCGGGCGTCATCGTCGCCGCCGAAGGCATCGTCGTCACCAACAACCACGTCATCCAGGGCGCCGACAGCTTCCGCGTCGTTCTCAGCGACCGGCGCGAATACCCGGCAGAGCTCCTGCTCGCCGATGAGCGCACCGATCTTGCGGTGTTGAAGATCGATACCGGCACCGAACGGCTGCCGACCCTCGACTACGCCGACACCCGCGCCGTGCAGGTGGGCGATCTCGTGCTCGCCATCGGCAACCCCTTCGGCGTCGGCCAGACCGTCACCAACGGCATCATCTCCGCCACCGCCCGCACAGACGTCGGCGTCTCCGACTACTCCTTCTTCCTGCAGACCGACGCGGCCGTGAACCCGGGCAACTCCGGCGGCGCCCTGATCAACACAAAGGGCGAGCTTGTCGGCGTCAACACGGCCATCTTTTCCCGCACCGGCGGCTCCGTCGGCATCGGATTCGCGATCCCGTCCGAAATGGTCAAGCGCGTCGTCGACGCAGCGGTCAATGGCGGTACCTTCGTGCGCCCCTGGCTCGGACTCGCCGCCCAGTCTGTCAGCTTCGACATCGCCAAGACGCAAGGCCTCACCCGCCCCATCGGCGTCATCGTCACCGAAGTCTATCCGGACGGCCCCGCCGCCAAGGCAGGCCTGCGCCGCGGCGATCTCGTGACCGCTATCGATGGCCGTGAAGTGTTCGACGAGAAAGGCCTCAAGTTCCTCGCCGCCGTCCGTAATCCGGGCGAACAAGCGCAGCTCACCGTCCTGCGCGCCGGCAATTCGCAAACGATTAAAGTGCAGGTCGAGCCGCCGCCCGGCGCCACCGAAGCGGACGTCGTGCTGCTCGCCGACGGCTCCATCTTCAACGGCGCCCGCGTCATCGAACTCTCGCCCCGTCTCGCCGAGGAAAACGGCCTCGACCCGTTCTCCAAAGGCTCCGGCATCTATGTCCACTCGGTCACACGCGGCACCATCTCGCGCAACTATTTCAAGCCGGGCGACATCATCCGCACCGTGAATGGCAAGACGACCAAGACGGTCAAGGAGCTCGAAGGCGTCCTCTCCAAAGGCGGCCGCGAGTGGGAAATCGAAATCGAACGCAACGGCCGCACCGTGAAGGGCACCGTTCGGACCTGAGGCCAGCCCCAATCACAACCTGAACCCCTCGCCGCGCGCGGCGAGGGCTGGGGTGGGACCTTACTTAAATCAAAACCCAAAGACCGCACCGGCCCGGGGCCGCTGAGGCGATACGCGCATTACTTCGCGTGCAGCACCACCGGCAGTTCCTCATACCCGCGCACAAAATTTGAATGCACGCGCTTCGGAGGCCCGACCACTTCGATATGCTCGAACCGCTTCAGGATCTCCTCCCACAGAATGCGCAGCTGCATCTCGGCGACGCGGTTGCCCATGCAGCGATGGATGCCGAAGCCGAATGAAATGTGCCGGCGCGCATTCGCCCGGTCGATCAGGAACTCGTCGGCGCGCTCGATCACCTCTTCATCCCGGTTGCCGGAAACGTACCACATCACCACCTTGTCGCCCTTGCGGATCAGCTTGCCGCCAAACTCGATATCCTCCAGCGCAATCCGGCGCATGTGCGGCAGCGGCGTTTGATAACGAATGATCTCGGACACCATGTTGGTGATCAGGCTAGGATCGGCTTTCAGTTTCGCATACTCGGCCGGGAACTGGTTCAGATAATACACGCCGCCGGAAATCGAGTTCCGCGTCGTGTCATTGCCGCCCACGATCAGCAGCATCAGGTTGCCCATCAGCTCCATCGGGTTGTTGATCATGTCCTTCGTGTCCGGATTGTGCGCCAGCAGCGAGATGAAATCCATCTTTTGCGGCGCCGCTGCCCGCTCCACCCAGAGGCGCGAGAAATACTGCACGCACTCGGTCAGGTGCTTCATCCGCCATTCCATGTCGGCGCCGACAATCCCTGCGGCGTCCGTCGTGGTCGCCACGTCCGACCAGAACGGCAGCTTGTGCCGGTCCTCGAACGGAAAGTCGAACAGCGTCGCCAGCATCTGCGTGGTCAGCTCGATCGACACCTTGTCCACCCAGTTGAACCGCTCGCCTACCGGCAGGCTGTCGAGGATGTTGATCACGCGCGAGCGGATCAGGCCTTCAAGCTCGGCCAGCTGCATCGGCGCCACGGCTGGCTGCGCCGCCTTGCGCTGGATGTCATGGATCGGCGGGTCCATCGCGATGAACATCGGCGGATAGATGCCGTCGCTCGGATCCCCGATCCCGATGCTCGGGCTGGAAGAAAAAACCTTGTGGTTCGTGTCGACCGCGACAATGTCGTTATACTTGGTGATCGACCAGTACGGCCCAACAAGGCTGTCCGGACAATAATGAACCGGTGCCTCTTTCCTCAGCCTGCGGAAGTACTCCCAATGCAGGTCCTGCTCGAACAGTTCCGCCTTCGAGACGTCGAACGTCTCCAGCGGCAAGGTCCACGGATCCGGAATGCCGGCGCTCGCGCCGTGCCAGGTGTCAGCCATCGATGTTCCTCCACGGGCCATCTCTGCGGCCTCGGGAAAACCATAGCGCGAAGTGCG
>JBBSDJ010000078.1:0-12311 GCA_038249555.1 Caulobacterales bacterium | reverse complement strand
GTTGCCTGGAGCACGCCCTGGCGGCGGCGCTGGCGGGAGATTTCCATCAGGCCGAACTGCGAGATGCGGCCATGCTGGACGCGCGCGCGGTCGACCTTCAGGCATTCCTTCAGGCGTTTCTCGACGGCGCGGTTATTCTTGTTCTCCTCCATGTCGATGAAGTCGATCACGATCAGGCCGGCGAGATCGCGCAGGCGCATCTGGCGGCAGGCCTCTTCGGCCGCCTCCAGGTTGGTGCGCACGGCGGTCTGCTCGATATTGCGTTCGCGCGTCGACTTGCCGGAGTTCACGTCGATGGCGACGAGGGCTTCGGTCTGGTTGATCACAAGATAGCCGCCGGATTTCAGCTGGACGGTCGGCGAGTAGATCGAATCGAGCTGGCCTTCGACGGCCTCGGCCACGTAGAGCGGATCATCCTCGCGCCATTGCTGAACCTTGCGGGACTGGCTCGGCATGATGATTTTCGCGAGGTCTTTCGCCTCGCGGTAGGCTTCGTCGCCCTGGACCCAGACTTCCTCGATCTCCTTGTCGAACATGTCGCGCATCGCGCGGTGAACAAGTCCGCCTTCGGCATTGATCAGCGCGGGGGCTTCGGAGGTCAGCGTCTTCTCGACGATCTGTTCCCAGAGTTTGGAGAGGTAATCATAGTCGCGCTTGATCTCGGCCTTGGTGCGCTTGGCGCCGGCGGTGCGGACGATCAGGCCCTGGCCCTCCGGGATGTCGAGCTCCGAGACGATCGACTTGAGGCGCTTGCGGTCGGCCGAGTTGACGATCTTGCGGGAGATGCCGCCGCCGCGCGGCGTGTTGGGCATAAGGACCGAGTAGCGGCCGGCGAGCGAGAGATACGTCGTCAGGGCGGCGCCCTTGTTGCCGCGTTCTTCCTTCACGACCTGAACCAGCATGACCTGCCGGCGGCGGATCACTTCCTGGATCTTGTAGCGCTTGGAGATCGGCGTACGTGTCTGGGCCGGGCGGGCCGAGCGTTCGCTGCGGGCGCGGGGGCGCGGCTGTCGGGGCTTCGGCGCATCGTCGCCGCCCTCCTCGCCGTCCTCGTCCGAATCGCCTTCAGCGGCGGCGTCGGCCTCGTCGCCGTGGTCATGCTCTTCGTCATGATCATGGTCATGGCCGGAGTGATCTTCGGCATTGCCATTCTCGGCGTTCATGCCGTGAGGAATGTACGGGCCGTCATCGTCGTCATCGGCTTCGATGGCCGCAGCGGCTTCCTCGGCGGCTTCCTTCAGCAGGGCCTCACGGTCCTCGGCGGGCAGCTGGTAATAGTCAGGGTGGATCTCGCTGAACGCGAGGAAGCCATGGCGGTTGCCGCCATACTCGACAAAGGCGGCCTGGAGCGAGGGCTCCACCCGGGTCACTTTGGCGAGATAGATGTTTCCGCGGAGTTGTTCGTTGCCGGTGGCTTCGAAGTCGAAATCGTCAACCTGGCCGTTGTTGACGATCGCCACCCGTGTTTCTTCGGGATGGGCGGCGTCGATAAGCATCAATCTGCTCATGTAACAGAACCTTTCGGTCCGGCGCGGCGGGCCAGGGCGCAGTGCGCCTCGGTTGGCCCCGAAGGCCGGCTATGAGTTGTGAGGGATATGCCACGCCAGACGGCTCCGCGAATCGCGTGGGCGATCCGGCGAATCCTGTATTGGCAGCAGCACAGTTGCGCATTGTTCCTTGCTTTCCGGAGCGCGCGGCCCGCTTGCCTTTCCGGGGAAGCCGGGTGGGTGCGCGCTAGAGGGAAACCTTTGGGCCAGCCCTTCCGGACAGCCACAGGAATATAGTGCCCAATTTCGCCCGAAAATGAAAGGGCCAAATTCCGAATGGGGACGGACCCGCTGCTAAGCCGCGGTCAAGCGAAGGTTAATCTTCCCGGGTCTAAAAGGGCACGATCCGTTTTATTCACTGAATGCCAGGCCCGCCGACCGCCCCGATGCCGAGATTCCTGCTTATCCTCTTGATATTACTGGGATTCGGCTGGCTTTGGCCGGCTGCGGCGGACGTCACGCAGGTGCGAATCGTGGGGGATGGCGCGCCGACGCGGATCACGATCTGGACGGATGTGGCCGAAACCGCCGACGGCCTCCTCACCGAGGCGTCGGGGGAACGCAAGGTTGTGCTGTTGCTCTCCCAGAACGGGTATTCCGCAGCGGGTGAAGGGACCGGCGGGGTGGAGGCCTGGTCGCTCGAGCCGGGGCGGCTGGAGTTCAAGCTCGACCGTCCGATGGCCGTTACACGTATGCTGCGCCTGCCACCGACCGGCAAGGAGCGCGCCTACCGGGTGATCCTCGATCTCGATACGATTTCGCCGGCCCGCTACACGATCTCGGCCCGGCGCGACACCAAGAAGCTCGCCAAGCTGGAGACGCAGTATGCCGAAGCGCGGACTGACGCGCTGAAACAGCTGGCGGGGGCAAAGGTGACCTCCGGCCGCAAGCCCGGCGGCGGGCGCCGGCATGTGGTGGTGATCGATGCCGGTCACGGCGGAAGGGACCCCGGTGCCATGGCGCTGACGGGCGGCAAGGAAAAGGACATCACCCTGAAGGCGGCGCTGGCGCTGAAGGACGTGCTCGATGCGGACGGTCGGTATGACGTGCGCCTGACGCGGGATTCGGACGTCTATGTCGAGCATGAGGACCGGGTGACGCTGGCCCGCAAATGGGGCGCGGAACTGTTCATCTCGCTGCATGCCGACGCGGCGGGCTCCACCAGCGTTTCCGGAGCGTCCGTCTATACGATCTCGGCGCGCGGTGAGACGCGGATCGACCGGGAAGCGACGAAGAATGACTGGAAGATCGCCATTGAGGACGGCACGCCCGAAAGGCTGAACGGCCTTCTGGAAGACCTCGTCAAACGCGAGACCAAGACCCGCTCGACGGAGTTTGCCGAATTGCTGCTGCCGCAGCTGAGCAAGGCAGGGCCAGTGCTGCGCAACACCCACCGCAATGCCGGCTTCTATGTGCTGCTGGCACCCGATGTGCCGGCGGTCCTTCTTGAGCTCGGCTTCCTGACAAATGAGGCCGACGCGAAACGGCTGCAGTCCGAGAAGGGCCGCAAGGCAGCGGTCGAGGCAATTGCGGCGGCAATTGACGATTATTTCGACCAGCAGGACCTGCGGCTCGCCTCCAACTAGGCGCGTGCGGCGCGGCGCCCCTTGCCGCGTCTGCCGGATGCTGCGAATTTCGGACCATGAAAACTCACCGGCTCCTGCTGGCGCTTGCGCCGCTTCTCCTCGCTGCGGCCTGTGCCAGCGGACCTTTCTCGCGCACCTCCTATCCATCAAATGACCAGCCCGACGAGGCGCGGGCCTATGGCGACTTCATGATCGCGCGCTTCGCTGCGATGACGAACGACCCGCAGGCGGCCACCCGGCACTACGCCTCCGCCATCGGCACAGCGCCGGAGGAGGCAGGTGTGGCGGAGCGGGCGGTGTTCTCAGCCTTGTTGGCGGGTGACTACGGCGTGGCCGCTGGCCTCGCGCGCCGCGCCAGTGACGCGGGCAGCGAGGCCGGTCTGGTTCGCCTGACCCTGGCGGTCGACGCCATCGGACGCGGCAAGACAGACGCTGCGGTGGAAATCATCAAGGCGAGCGACCTGCGCGCCTTCAACCGCATGATCGCGCGCAACCTTGAAGCCTGGGCACTGCTCGGCTCCGAGGGGGGCGCTGCGGCCGAGACGTTGCTGCAGAAGAACCTGACCGGCGATCCGCGCCTCGACAATGCGACCCTGCACATGATCGGCCTGGTGCAGACGGCGGCGCGCGAGGACGAGAAGGCCGCTGAGACCTTCCGTGCAATCTGGGAGTCGGGCGCCCGCCTCGCCGTCGGCGCGGAGACCTATGCGGAGCTTCTGGCGGCGCGCGGAGAACGAGACCGGGCCATCGAGATTCTCGACCAGTTCCGCACCGAAGTCGGCCACAATGCCTCGCTGGCGGCGCTGGCGGAGCGGATCAAACGCGGGGAGGCGATTGCGCCGAAACGGTTCACGACGCGGCAAGGCGCGGCGCTGGCGCTCTTCCTGCCGGCCTCGGCCCTGATGTTCCAGACCGATGATGACGTGGCGGCGGTCTATTTCGTGCTGGCGGTGGCGCTGGACCCCGAACTGCACCAGGCGCGCACGCTGCTGGGGCAATCCCTGCTGCAGGGCGATCGGCCGGAAGCCGCCATCCGTGTACTGAGCGACGTGCCGGTCAGTTCGCCTTACTATGCAACGGCGCGGGCGCAGATTGCCAATACGCTGTTGCAGGAGGACCGGAAGGAAGAGGCGCTGGCCCTCGCCTCGGACGCGCTGAGAGCCAAGCCGGAGCGCAGCCTGAAACTGCAGGTGGCCGATATCTACCGCGCGCTGGACCGGCACCGTGAGGCCGAGACGCTGCTGAGCGAAATCATCGCCGCCGATGAAGCCGAAGGGCGCAAGGACTGGCGCGTGTTCTTCGTGCGCGGCGCCTCGCGCGAGCGGCAGTCGAACTGGGCGGGCGCAGAGGCGGACCTTCAGGCCGCGCTGGACATCCAGCCGGAGAACGCGACGGTTCTGAATTATCTCGGCTATTCCTGGATCGACCGGGGCATCAAGCTGGAGGACGGGTTCGGCCTGATCCGGCAGGCCCTGATCCTGGAGCCGAATTCCGGCCATATCGTCGACAGTCTCGGCTGGGCTCATTACCGGCTCGGCCAGTATGAAGAGGCGGTGGATTATCTTGAGCGCGCGGTCACGCTGCTGCCGGGGGATGCGACGCTCAACGATCATCTGGGCGATGCCTACTGGCAGGCGGGCCGGCGCAAGGAGGCAGGTTTCCAGTGGAACCGTGCGCTGAAGCTTGATCCGTCCCCGGAGGACCGCACCAAGATCGAGAAGAAGCTGCTGACCGGGCTTGTTGCCGATCCGTCTCCGGGTTCGGCAGCGGGACGTTAAGGTTTCAGCGGGGCCGCAATGACATCTCTCAAGGCGATGGCCGCGGCCAAGGTGAACCTGTTCCTGCATGTCGGGCTGGCAAAACCGAATGGCCGCCATGACCTCGATTCGCTGGTTGTTTTCAGTGATGATCACCTTTGCGATTATCTCGAAGCCGAACCTGCGGAGGCGCTGACGCTTGAGGTGAGTGGCCCCTTTGCGGTGGAGGCCGGCACGCTGGACGACAATCTCGTGCTGCGCGCGGCCAGGGCGTTGCAGGCAGCGTCCGGAACCGGGAAGGGCGCGCGGCTGACATTGAAAAAGTGGCTGCCGGTGGCGGCAGGCATTGGCGGCGGCTCTTCGGACGCGGCGGCAGCGCTCCGTCTGCTGACGACCCTGTGGGAGATTGATCCTGCGCATGCTGCGGCCGTGGCGCCTGCCTTGGGCGGTGATGTGCCGGTCGCGCTCGCCGGTGCGGCGTCCCTGATGCGCGGCGAAGGCGAGCTCGTCTTGCCTGTGCATATCCCGTCGCGGCTTCCTGCGCTTCTGGTCAATCCGGGCGCCGCGTGTTCGACGGGAGCCGTGTTCAGAGCCTTCGACGCATCCGCCGGCGGCGCCGGTTTCGTGGAGATCGATCCGTTTCCGGACTTCAGCGAGCGGGATCTATTGACCGATTGGCTATTGGGGCAACGGAACGACCTGGAAGCGCCGGCGATGGCGCTGGTGCCCGAGATCGGAGAAGTGCTGGCCTTTCTGCGCGCGCAGCGAGGCGTACGGTTGGCGCGGATGAGCGGGTCCGGTGCAACCTGTTTCGCACTGTTTGATGCGATTTCCTTTGCCGAGATGGCGTATGTCATCTTGAAGGCGGAGAAGCCGGACTGGTGGGCCGCGCCCTGCCACCTGGGCGCCGCGCCGTGAACCTGATTGCGATGGCCATAGTCCCGTTTGCCGTCAGCCTGTTCGTCTGCTGGCTGATGATCCGCCTTGGCCCGAAGGACGCACCGGATGGCGGGCGCAAGACACAGGCTGCGCCGGTGCCGAGTTCCGGCGGTGTGGGTGTGCTAGCCGGGATAGCGGCGGGGCTTGCTTCACTGGCGTTGATGGCTCCATCCGTGGCTGAGACGCTTGTGGCAACACCGATTGCGGGGATCGCGGGCTTCACGGTTTTCGCGGCGCTGCTTGGCTGGGCGGATGACGTGTTCGGTCTGCCAGCCCTGACGAAGCTCGTGGTACTTCTGGGCGGCGCGGCTGCGGCTGTGGTGATCGGGCCTCAGCCCGGGACACTCTGGATCGACGGCGCGGGAATCACCCTGCCCTGGGCGCTGGGTGCTTTCATCGCGGTGGGTTTCATTTTCATAATGGCGAACGCCGTCAATTTCATGGACGGCGCCAACGGCATCGCCATGGGCACGTCGCTGATCATCCTTGCCTCGCTGGGTCTGATGCTGGTCCCCAGTTCCCTGTATTCTTCCGGAGATCGGTCGCCCGGCATCCTGATGGCGATGTGTTTCATCGCCGCTGCGGCGCTGGCCGGATTCCTCGCGTGGAACCTGCCGGGCAAGTTGTTTGCGGGGGATGCAGGCTCACTCTCCGTAGGCGGATTGATCGGCGGGGTGTCGGTGATGTTTGCGATCGACGGGCCTGTCCTGATTCCGCTGACACTTTGCCTGCCGATCCTGATCGACGTGTTTCTGACGCTGGCCTGGCGCGCGCGGCATGGCCGGCCCCTGATGCAGGCGCACCGGGATCATGCCTACCAGCTGTTGCTGCGCGCCGGCTGGTCGCACGGCAAGGTCGCGCGGCTCTGGTGGGGAATGACGGCCATCTGCGCCGGCGCCGTGATCGCGGGCCCGTTTGCCTCGGCAGCGGGGCTCTACGGCGCCCGCAGCTGGCCGCTGGACGTGATCGTGTTTGCGGCGTTGCTGATCGCTGGTTGCGGTTTGTGGGTGCGCCAGCGCGTCACCCTCGGACGTGAGCTTTTGGCGAGCGGGCGCTAGTAGGCGCGGCTGACGCAGAAGTCTGCGAGGTCTTCCAATGCATCGCGATACCGCGACGGAGGCAGGGTGCGCAGCGCGCCCTTGGCGAGGGCGGCGTAGGCTTCGGCTTCCTGCACGGTCGCTTCAGCGGCGCCGGTGGCGCGGATCAGGTGAACCGCATGGGTGAGGTCGGAGTCTTCCTGCGTTTCAGGGTTCAGCGCGCGGTCCCAGAAAGCACGGTCCTCGTCCGAGCCGCGGCGGCGCGCGATGATGACCGGCAGGGTGATCTTGCCTTCCCGGAAATCGTCGCCGACCGATTTGCCGATGACGGAAGTTGTTCCGCCATAATCGAGCGCGTCATCGATGATCTGGAAGGCCAGGCCGAGATTCTTGCCATAGGTGGCAAGCGCGGCGGCGTGGCTGGCGCCGGTGGTGGACAGCGCGCCGGTTTCGGCGGCGGCCTCGAACAGCGCGCCGGTCTTGGCTTCGACGATGGCCAGGTATTCCTCGGTCGGCAGGTCGCGAGCCGCCATGGCGGCGAGCTGGCGCACTTCGCCCTCGGCGATAACGGTCGAGGCAGTGGCGAGGCGGTTCAGGATGTCGAGGCTGTTGGTCTCGACCAGCAGGTTGAAGGCGCGGGCGAACAGGAAGTCGCCGACGAGGATCGAGGCCTTGTTGCCCCAGATCGCCTTGGCGGCCGGCTTGCCGCGGCGCAGCGCGCTCTCATCGACGACATCGTCGTGCAACAAGGTGGCCGTGTGGATGAACTCGACGGCCGCGGCGAGCGCGTGGGTCGCGGCGTTGGCCTTGCCGACAGCGTTGGCCGCGATCAGGGTTATCAGCGGGCGAAGGCGCTTGCCGCCCGCCGAGACGATATAGCCGGAAAGATCAGGGATGATGGAGACCGGGCTGGCGGCGCGGGTGGCGAGCAGGTGCTCCACGGCGGCCAGATCAGCCGCCACGAGGTCCTGCATCCGGTCCACCAGCGAAGACAACGCGGCCTTGCTCTTGGGTTTGGGGGCAAGGGTCAAGGCGGAACTCCGGAGATGGCTCTGACGAGGTAAGTTATTCTACGAGGCACAGGTGCCAAGGCGACGTGGCACCGGGCCGCATGTATTCACTCCATGACAACGCGTTCATCAACCATGATTCAGCGACAATAGCTGACACGCGGGCCCGATTCGCGCTAAATGTGGCCCATGAAACACGCATTCCTGATCCCCGCCCTCGCCGTGATGGCAGCTTGCGCCACGACGCCGGTCTACGGTCCCGCCAAATCCGAACGCGGCGAGGGTTATCTCTCGCAGCAGATCGAGACTGGCCGGCACCGCGTCTCCTATACCGACAGGGACCCCATCAGGGCCCGGAACATGGCCTTGCTGCGCGCCTCCGAGATCACCCTCACGGAGGGAAAGGACTGGTTCGAGATCACCCACGAGACGGTGGATTCGGAAGGATCTGGCCGCAGCGGCGGGCCTTCGGTCAGCATCGGCGGCTCGGCAGGCTCGGGCGGTTATTCGGGCGTCGGGGTTGGCGTCGGCTTTGGCATCCCGCTGGGCGGGGGCAGCGCCGGCAAGGTCACGCATACACTCGAGATCGTCACCGGCGCCGGCACTAAGCCCGACAAGGCGGAAGCCTATGACGCCCGCTCGGTGGACATGAACCTGCGGGTCACTTCCGGCTGATGGAAGAGGTGTTCCGGACGAATGATCCGGTAAAGCTGTCTTATGTCGAACACCTGCTGGCCGAGGCCGGCATCGATTACTTCGTGCTCGACCGGCATATTTCAGCCGTGGAAGGCAATATCGGCGTCTTTCCGCGCCGCATCTTGGTGAAGGCCACCCAGCTCGCGCGGGCGCGGCTGGCGCTGGTAGGGGTAGAGCCGGGATGACGGCCTCGACCCGGGACACTGTCTATCAGGGGCGGGTGGCGCTCGTTCAGCCGGAGACGGGCTTCCGCGCCGGTTTCGACTCGCTGGCGCTGGCAGCCGCCTTGCCAGCCATGGAGAAGGGCGAGGCGCTGGAACTTGGGTGCGGATCCGGCGGGGCGTTGCTGCCGGCAGCGTTCCGCTTGCCTCACGTCCGGTTTACTGGGGTCGAGCAGGATGCGGCGGCGGCGGCGCGGGCGCGCGAAGGCGCTGCGCAGAACGCGTTTGCAGAGCGGATCGTCATCGAGACCGCAGAGGCCTCCGGCTGGGCGGCGGCGCATGAGAACCGGTTCGACCTTGTGTTTGCGAACCCGCCTTATTTCGAGCCGGGCAAGATTTCCGCCCCCGGCGAGGGCAAGGCGGGGGCCTACATCGAGAGCCTGCCGCTGGAAGGTTGGGTAAAGGCCATGCTGTTTGCGGCAAAGCCCCGGGCGCCGGTGATCCTCATCCACCGCGCGGCGGAACTGGCGCGGCTGCTGGCCCAGCTGGACCGGCAGGCCGGAGAGATCACCGTGCTGCCGATGGCATCCAAAGCCGATGAGCCGGCCCGGCGCGTGCTTGTGCGGGCGAGGAAGGGGCTGAAGCGTGGTCCGCTGACGCTGCTGGCGCCGCTGGTGACGCATGAACCGGATGGAAGCGCGCGGACGGCGGCGGCCCGGGCCATCGTCGAAGGGCTCGGGATCGTCTGGTAGCAGTTCGATTTTGCTTGCAATACGGGCGGCGGGACCCAACCTGAGGTTTGGGGGACATCCAAGGACGCGCGCCATGTTCACATTCCTCTTCATCGGCAGCCTGATTGCGGGCGTTGCGATTGCCTGGGTCGGCTGGTTTGGCCAGCGCGATCACAACAGCGAGCGCGGGCCGAAGGAAAAGTGAGACCGGTTGCGCGGCTGCGGGCTTGGCGCTAGGCCGGGATTTCCCAGACCGGTGAGCCCTCCATGCCTGCGTCCCCCAAAACTCCGAAAGCCCATGCCAAACCGAAATCCTTCCAGGACCTGATCCTGACGTTGCAGGCCTATTGGGCGGCGCAAGGCTGCGCGATCCTGCAGCCCTATGACATGGAAGTCGGCGCCGGGACGCTGCACCCGGCGACGGTGCTGCGCGCGCTGGGCCCGAAGAACTGGCGCGCGGCTTACGTGCAGCCGTCCCGCCGTCCGAAAGACGGGCGCTACGGCGAGAACCCCAACCGCCTCGGGCACTATTACCAGTTCCAGGTGATCCTGAAGCCGAACCCGGCAAACCTGCAGGACCTCTATCTCGAAAGCCTCTACCGGATCGGGATCGACCCGATGGTGCATGACATCCGCTTCGTGGAAGACGACTGGGAGAACCCGACAGTCGGCGCCTGGGGCCTCGGCTGGGAGGTATGGTGCGACGGGATGGAAGTGTCCCAGTACACCTATTTCCAGCAGGTCGGCGGCCTCGATGTCGCGCCGGTCTCCGGCGAGCTGACCTATGGCCTCGAGCGCCTCGCGATGTACGTCTTCGGCGTCGACCGGGTCTATGACCTGCCGTTCAACGATCCCGACTCCGCCGTGCCGCTGACCTATGGCGACGTGTTCCTCGAAAACGAGCGCCAGCAGAGCGCGTTCAATTTCGATCATTCGGATGTCGAGATGCTGAAACGCTGGTTTGCCGATTGCGAGAACCAGTCAAACGCCCTGCGCGCAGCCGGCAAGCCGCTGCCGGCGTACGACTATGCGTTGAAAGCCTCGCACACCTTCAACCTGATCGACGCCCGCGGGGCGATTTCGCCGACCGAACGCCAGGCCTACATCGCGCGGGTGCGGGATCTGGCGCGCGGCGCTGCGGCGCAGTGGGCTGAGCTGGAGGCGGCGAGGTAGCGCTGGCCCAAATGGCGCTTCTGGATTAGGCTAGCCTTGCAAGTGAGGGGACACCGGCATGCGTGCGTTTCTGATTGGAATGGCTTTTGCGGCGCTTGTCGCCTGTCAGCCTGCGCCTGCGGCCGCGCCAGAGGCGGAGGCGGCAGGTGCCGATGTTGAAGTGGAAGCGCCGGTCGAGGCGGAGCCGCTTGCCGCCGCGTTCGTGCACGCGTCGGCCACCGGATCGGCGAGCCTTGCCATCCAGGAACAACCTGAAGCCGAGACCTTCGGCCTTGAATGCAAGGCGGTTGGCCCCAGCCTGACATTGACCGGCGCGACCTCGCAGGTCGCCCTGGGAAATATGGTATTCCCCTATTCCATCGTGCTTTCGGGCGCATCTTTTGAGGCCGAGCTGGTGCCCGCCGAGGAGACTGCCCTGACATTTGCCGTGACAACGCCTTTGACGCCGGAAGTGCTGTCGGCGCTCAGCGTCGCGACCACGGCGCGGATCTTCGTCAATGATGGCTATGCCTTTGTCGAATCCGGGATTGATCCGGCAGCTGAGTTCGAGCGGTTTGCTGCGGCTTGCGCAGACTTGACGGGTATAAAGCCGGCGCCCTGAACGAACCTGAACATTTATTCATATAAAAAACAGTGCATTAGGCGAAGATTCTTTCGTCGGTGTGCGACGGAATGCCTGCCCCGCCCTCGTTGAACCCGCATGATCCGAACCAACGGGTCATGTGAACCCAAGGAGGACCACTCATGTTGAAACCGCTGATTGCTGCTGCCCTGATTGCGGCCTTTGCCGCTCCCGTTGCCCTTGCGGGCCCCGCCGAACGCCTCGGCCGGATCGACCATCGCCTGACCGCCGCAGAAATTCGCGGCGACATTCCGCAAGGCAGCCGCGCTGACCATGCCGAAGACCGTCTCGACCGCTTCGAGAACAAGGTGGACCGCCGCGAAAGCCGCCGTGACGAGGCCTATGACCACGGCCCGCGCGATGTGATCGAGGACCGCCTCGACCGCGCTGAGAACGTGGTTGACCGCCGCGAAGACCGGATCGACCGCCGCCACTAGGCCTCTGCCTGGTTCGCCCATTCCGGTCATCGCCGGAACCCGGACCGCCTGCTGGTAGCAGGCGCGGGCCGGGCCCCGGGAACGCCGGGGTGGGCTGCCTCGCGCCGCGCGCCACCCTTGACCCCGGCGCGGGCGCGACTATGCCGTGACCCACGCGAAACTCCTGCCGCCGGGACCCCATGGCTGAACTCCTGCTCGAACTCTTTTCCGAGGAAATTCCTGCGCGCATGCAGGCGAAGGCCGAGGCTGATCTCCTTGCCGCGTTGACCGCGCGGCTGAAGGACGCTGGCCTCAGCTGGAAAAGCGCGTTTGCCGTTTCCGGCCCGCGCCGTCTGACGGCGGTGATCGAAGGGCTCGACGCGCGTTCGGCGGACGTGCGCGAAGAGAAAAAGGGCCCGAAAGTCGGCGCGCCGGAACAGGCGATTGCAGGCTTCCTGCGCGGCGCCGGGCTGACTTCCATTGATCAGGCGAGCATCGTCTCCGACCCGAAGAAGGGCGACTCCTATGTCGCCTATCTCTCTGTGCCGGGTCGCGACGCCGTGGACGTGATCGCCGAGGCCGTGCCGGCCATCGTGCGCGGGTTCAACTGGCCGAAATCCATGCGGACGGCGGACG
>JBBSDJ010000077.1:0-12516 GCA_038249555.1 Caulobacterales bacterium | reverse complement strand
TTAAATCGCCGGCTGGATGGGCCCGTCTGCTCGTCCGTGTACGAACTGGTCCACGTAGGGGTTGCCGCTGTTCATCACGTCCGCTGCCTTGCCGCGCCAGATGATCTTGCCTTCGAAGAGCATGGCGATTTCGTCGGCGATTTTGCGGGCGCTCGCCATGTCGTGGGTGATCGAGACCGCTGCCGCGCCGAGGCCGCGGACCATTTCGACGATCAGGTCGTTGATCGCGTCGGCGGTGATCGGGTCGAGTCCGGTGGTGGGCTCGTCGAAGAAGATCAGGTCCGGCTCCGAGATGATCGAGCGGGCGAGGGAGACGCGTTTCTGCATGCCGCCGGAAATCTCGGCAGGGTAAAGGCCTGCCACGTCCGATCCCAGACGGACCTTCTTCAGGGTCTCGATGGCGCGTTCCCTGGCGTCCTTGCGCTTCGTGCCGGGGGTGTTGATCAGGCGGAAGGCCACGTTTTCCCAGACGGTCAGCGAATCGAACAGCGCGCCGGACTGGAACAGCATGCCGATCCGCGCGCGCATTTTCTCGCGCGCCTTGCCGGTCGCCTTGGTCACGTCTTCGCCGTCGAACCAGATCTTGCCCTTGTCCGGCGTCATCAGGCCGAGCGCGTTCTTCAGCATCACCGACTTGCCCGAGCCCGAGCCGCCGATCACCACGAGGCTCTGTCCGCGCGCGACTTCCAGGTCGACGCCGCGCAGCACCTGTTTCGTCCCGAAGGATTTCTCGACACCTTCCAGTTTCAGCAGCGGCCCGCTCATAGCCCGATCTCCACGAACAGGGTGGACAGGACATAGTTGAAGGCCAGCACCAGCACCGCCGCGCCGACCATCGAGAGCGTTGCCGCGCGGCCGACGCCGGTGGCGCCTGCCTGGCTGCGGTCGCCCTGGTAGCAGCCCATGATGGCGATGATGCCGCCGAACAGCACGGCCTTGATCAGGCCGACGAGAATGTCGTCACGCGTGACGAAATCGACGGTGTTGCGCAGGTAGACGGTGGAGTCGAAGCCGAGGCCGTAGACGCTGACCAACCAGCCGCCCATCACGCCGATGATGTTCGCCGCCATCACCAGCAGCGGCAGGGTGGCCAGGGCCGCGATGAAGCGCGGGGCATAGAGATAACGGTAGCGCGAGGCTGAGAGCGTCTCGAGCGCATCGATCTGTTCGGTCACGCGCATCGCGCCGATCTCGGCGGCGATGCCGGCCGAGACACGGCCCGCCAGCATAAGGCCGGTGATCGTCGCCCCCAGCTCGCGCGAGATGCCGAGCACCACGATGTTGGGCACGAACTGCTCGGCGCCGTAGCGGCTGCCGCCTTCGTAAATGTTGAGGGCGAGGGCGGCGCCGATGAACACGGCGGCGAGGCCGACGACGGGCAGGGAATAGAACCCGATCCGCACCATCTGGCGCAGGATTTCGCCGCCATACCAGCGCGGGGTAACGGCCGCGATCTTCACGCGGCCGGCGAACACGGCCAGCCGGCCGATCTCGGCGAACAGGCCCAGCGTGACGCGGCCGACAAGTTGAAAAGGGTTCGCCATGATCGGCCTCAGCGATAGTTGCGTTGCACGCGGGGGCCAAGCCCTGTCAGCAGCTCATAGCCGAGGGTGCCGCAGGCCGCTGCCTGCGCTTCAAGTTTGGCGTGCTCGCCGAGGAATTCAACACGTGCGCCGGGCTTTATCGCTTTCGGGCCGTCGGTGATGTCCAGCGTCACCAGATCCATGGAGATCCGCCCGGCAACCGGGCAGGCGACGCCGTCCACCCAGCCTTTCAGCTTGCCGGAGCCGCTGCGCATCAGGCCGTCGGCATAGCCGATGGCGCAGGTGGCCAGCAGGCGGTCCTCGGTCAGCGCATGGGTCGCGCCATAGCCGACGGTGGTGTCCTTGGCGCCCTTGAAAACATTGATGATCGTGGCTTCCAGGATGACGCCGGTCTTCAGCTGCACGTTGGCGGGCGGGGTCGTGCCGCCGTAGAGGGCGAGGCCGGGCCGGGTCAGGTCGAAGCCGTAATTCTTGCCGAGGAAGCAGCCGGACGAGTTCGCGAGGCTGGCGGGGGTGTCCGGGAAGGCGTCCGCTACATCCTCGAAGGCCCGGCGCTGCTGCAGGTTCATCGGGTTTTGCGGCTCGTCGGCGCAGGCGAGGTGGCTCATCACCAGCACGGGGGCGAGGCGGCGGATGGCGGTCGCCTCGGTGTCGATCAGCGCGGGGCTCAGGCCGAGCCGGTTCATGCCGGTGTCGACATGGATGGCGCAGGTGCCGCGCGGGGCCGTCGACCAGAGCTTGAGGTGCAGCTCGCTGGAGAGGACGGCGGTAAGTTCGGCGTCCCTGTAGGCCGCCAGTTCGCCGCGCACCGGGCCGTTCAGCACGAAGATGCGGGGGCCTTTGCCGACCGCCTTGCGCAGGGCCATGCCCTCGTCGAGGTAGGCGACGAAGAAGGTCTGGCAGCCGGCGGTCTTCAGGGCCTTGGCAATCTTCGCGGCGCCGAGACCGTAGGCATCGGCCTTCACGACGGCCGCCGTCGTCGCCCCGGGATGCAAGGCATCAAGGGTGCGCCAGTTGTCCACGATGTTGGACGTCAGCACGGTTGCGCGGGGGAGGAAGCTCATGGGATCAAGGGCTAGGCGAGATTGCGGGCAATGTCATCCTGGCTATTTCCTGCCCTCGTGATGGGCAACCCAGGCTGTGCCTTTCATGTTCCAGACCGGTGTGAAGAACACCATCCAGACGATCAGCAGGATCATCCCGCCGGCCGGCACCACGGCGATCTTCTGCGGGCCGAACCAGTCGACCAGAGCGCCCATCAGGGCGGCGCCGAAGGGGGCGCCCGCCATGAAGCCGAGCTGGTAGATCGACAGGACGCGGGCCAGTTTTTCCTTCGGCGCCGAGTCCTGCACGATTGAGCGGCTCATAGCGATCGAGATGCCGGCGGCGAGGCCCCAGACGAACACGATGCCGAGAAACATCCAGTGCGGCACGGTGCCCATCATCATAAGGATGCTGGCCGAGGCGACGAACTGGGCGATCAGCAGCAGACGGCCCTGCCGCTTGATCCGCTTGAACACCGCCAGCACGGCGGAGGAGACGAAGGCGCCCATCCAGAAGGTCACGAACATGTCCCGGATGCCGGACGAGCCGAAATGGTAGACGTCCCGGTTGATGATCGGCAGCACCACGAGGAAGGAGCCGATGACGAACACGCCCACGCCGAACATCAGCGTCGTCATCGCCCAGAGTTTGGCGTCGGCCCGGACGGCGCGCAGTCCGTCGAGGATGGCGCTGAGGGTCGAGCCGGGGCCCTTGCCGCTGGATTTGATCGGGCGGCCGCGCGCCAGCATCAGGGCAAAGCCCGCGCCGCTCGCAAGCGCCACGCCTTGCGCGATCAGCAGTGTTTCGGCTGAAATCGGGCCGATGCTGAACCCGCCGAGCCAGGCGGGCATCCGGGTCGCCTTGTCGGCATAGCCCGCCAGGATGAGGCCGGCGATCTGCGCGAGGAACTGCGCCATCGTGGCCAGCGTGACGCCGAGCTGGAGGGTCACGCCTGAGCCCACCCGGCTGCGGCGCGAGACGACTTCGTTCACGATGGAATCGCGCGCCGGCATCATGAAGGCGCCGATGGTGCCGATGGCGAGGGCGTAGACGATCATCGCCGGATAGGTGAGCTGACCCCGGGCGATCGCGAAGGCGAGGAACATGGCCGGCACCGCCGCCAGAAGGTGCAGGAGGATCAGGAGGCGGCGTCCGTCAGCGCGCTCGGCCACGACGCCGCCGATCAGCAGGAAAATCACCGAGGGCAGGGACAGCGCCATGTTGGCCAGGCCCAGGGCCAGGCCGTCCAGGTGGAGGTGGTCGCGACCGGTGATCAAGTAGGGAAACAGCACCAGCTGCAGGCCGAAGGCCATGAACCAGCTGCACTGGACGGCCAGGTAGGCCGGAAGCTCGATCTTCACCCCGCGGCGCAGGCGTTTGGCGCGCCAGTGGTTGGCGCTGACGATGAAGCTGGCGCCGGCGCCCAGCGCTTCGCTGAGGCCGCTGACGGGCGAAGTCACGCTTTCGGAGGCCTGTTCGGCCATGTCGTCGACAATCTTGTCGATGTCGCCGCTCATCAAGGTACGCTCCTGCCAATGCGGCGGGACAATAGGTAGGCCGACCCGCCAAGGAAAGGGGCCACGCCCCCGTTGGGGTAAGAGTGCGTGAACTGCCCTTGTGGTTGCGCTGGAACGGGCCTGCCGCTAGGCTTCAATATCGGCATGGGCGTCCGAGGAGGCTCCTCGCATGAGCGCATTTCGTCTGGCTGCCAGCTGGCTTCTGGCCATCGGCCTTGCCGTTTTCTTCCTGCACGTCACGCTCCATCCTTGGCCGGATCCCGTGCCCGGCTACGTGAAACTGTATGATGCGCCGGGCGAAAACCTCCTGTTTGCAGCCCTCGCCGAAGGCTCCGGCGTCACCATTTTCGAGCCGGCGGGGCGGTTTGTGTCGGCCATCATCGAGCTGCTTGTGGCGCTGATGCTGCTGGTCCCGCTGAGCCGCCGGTTCGGGGCGGCCTTGTCCGTCATCATCCTTGGCGCCGGTGTGGCGCTCCACCTGTCGCCCTGGATGGACCGGGAGATCGCCTTGCCGGAAGGCGGCACCGACGGGGGAACCCATTTTCTCGTCTACGTGATCTTCCTCGCCCTCGCCCTGCTCCTTCTGGTGGTGCATCCCGGAAGCCGGAACCGGTTCTGACCGGCGGAAAAACAAACGGGAATTAAGGCCGGTCCACGTCTCGTTAACTGTTGGCTGCGAGATTCCGTCAGTTACGGCGGGCCTGTCCACATGAGCGAATCGTCTCAGTCCTCTGCGCCCAAGCCGCAAAGCGCGGCCCAGGATGCGCTGGTACGGCGTCTGATCGACGTCGTTGCGATGCCGGGATCACGCATCCCGCCGCAGGACCGTGCGATGGCGGGCGACATCCTCCTCGACATGCTGCTGCACGTCACGGACCGCGAACGCTATCTCTGCGCCTCGCGCCTCGCGGTCTGCCGCGACGCGCCGCGCCGCGTCCTGCGCTATCTTGCCCAGTGCTCTTTCACGGTGGCCCGGCCATTGCTGGAGGAAAGCGACGCGTTCGATGCCTGCGATCTCGTCGAGATCGTCCAGAACAGCACCGCCGAGCACCGCTCCGTCATTGCGCGCCGCCGCAACCTCTGTGTCTCGGTCACCGCCACCCTCGTCCAGGTTGGCGAACCGCATATCGTGCGCGAACTGCTGGCGAACCGGAACGCGCCGCTGGCGGAAGCGACCTTTGATCGTCTGATCGCCTTGTCGCGTGAAGAGCCGTCCCTGTGCCCGGTGCTCGCCGAACGGATCGAACTGCGCGCTTCGCATGCCATGGCGATGTTCTGGTGGGCCGACAGCGCGACCCGCCGGAAAATACTGACACGCCATGCGTCGGAACGCTCCGAAATGATCGCGATCTGCCGGGATGTCTTTGAAATGGCCGCCGCCGAGGGCTGGTCCGACCCGGTCAGCCGCAAGGCCCTGCAACTGATCGAGCGGCGCCAGCGCAACCGCGGCGCCATCGAGCGCAGCCCCTATGACAGCCTCGAAGGCGCCGTCACTGCGGCTGCTGCCAGCGGCATCGACGGGGAACTCGTGCAGGAAATCGGCTACCTCGCCGGCATAAAGCCCGTCACCGCCGCCAAGATCCTCTCCGATCCGGGCGGCGAGGGCCTCGCGGTGCTCTGCAAATCGACCGGGCTGAAGCGCGAATATGTGCGGATGATGTGGACCGCGCTGCGCCGCCCCATCGAAGACGCGCCCGGACAGCTCAATCCGGTCTTCGCCAACGTCGCTGAAACCTACGAAGTGTTGTCGGTCGCCAAGGCCCAGACGACGCTGCGGTACTGGAACTGGTCGCTGTCATCGGCCTATTCGCCGGGCGGCCTGCGACAGGCC
Source organism: Caulobacterales bacterium (assembly GCA_038249555.1). Lineage (GTDB taxonomy): Bacteria > Pseudomonadota > Alphaproteobacteria > Caulobacterales > Hyphomonadaceae > Hyphomonas. The sequence continues at coordinate 6,580 of JBBSDJ010000077.1, read as the reverse complement.
CAGGACATGGGCACCCCGGCGAATGAAGAAATGGAGTACTCCACCTCGCAGCGCACAGCCAGGCTGGTTTTCGGAAATTAGGTCGCGCTTCGGCAAAACAGGCTTTTCAATTCCGGCTCAGGCCATTAGGTCAGGCGTTCACCAAACGGGACTGATCCAGGAACAGGGGCGCTGTGGCGTACTTACTCGGAATTTTCTTCGCGATCCTCGCGTTCTGGATGGGCAACTCCGGCTATTACAAGCCGCTGATGCTCGGTTTTGCAGCGCTGTCGATCGCGGTCACGCTGTTCGCCTGCGCGCGCATGCAGCTGATCGACCGGGAGGGCGCGCCTTATGTCCGCCTGTTCGGATGGCTTGCCTACTATCCCTGGCTGACCTGGGAAGTGATCAAGTCCAACTGGGTGATCATCAAGGCCTGCCTGCGCGCGGATCTCGATATCCATCCCGCGCTGGTGAAGATCAAGACGGTCTGCAAGTCGGATCTTGCGAAGGTGACGTTTGCAAACTCCATCACGCTGACGCCCGGCACTGTCACGGTCGAGATCGAGGGCGACAAGCTGCTGGTGCACGGCCTGTATGAAGCCAGCACCGTGCCTGAAGCCTTCCTCGAGATGGACCGCCGCTGTGCCCGTGCAGCTGACCCGGCAGAGAAACGCGCATGACACTTGCCGCGCTCTTCGCCGTCCTTGTCGGGATGTGTCTCCTGCTCGTGCGCGCCCTTCTCGGGCCGACACTTTATGACCGCGTGCTTGCAGTCAATTCCTTCGGTACCAAGACCGTTTTGCTCCTCGGCCTGCTCGGCTTCGTTATGGGCCGTCCTGACTTTCTGGACATTGCGATCCTGTACACCCTGATCAACTTCGTCTCGACCATCGCGGTCCTCAAATTCTTCCGCTACCGCTCCTTCCAGGTACCGCTCGCGCGCCGCGGAGACGGCATCTCGAACGGAGGCGACAACTGATGGCCGAACTGTTCGCCCTGCTCGCCAATGTCTGGGATACCGTGCGCTTTCCGCTTGGCGGGGCAGCCTGTCTGTCCGGCGCCATTCTGTGCATCATCGGCACCATTGGCGTCCTGCGCTTTCCTGATTTCTACACCCGGGTACATGCGGCCAGCATTACCGATACGTCGGGCGCCGGCCTTGTGGTGGTCGGCATGGTCCTGATGGCACCCAGCTGGATCGTGGTCGTGAAGCTGTTCTGCATCCTGGGCTTCCTGCTGCTGACCAGCGCAACCGCCTCACATGCGCTCGTCAACGCTGCCCACACCGCGGGCCTGCAGCCGAAGATCGGCCCCATGGCGAAACGCGGACATGACGATGAAGAGGAGGGCGCCCATTGACCGATGCCGTGCTTGGCGGAACCGGGACCGCCCTCATCAACATCCTTCTGCTTGCCATCCTGTTCGTCGTGGCGATTGCGATCGCGCGGCTGCGCAGCCTGTTCGCCATCGTCATGCTGTCGGGTGTCTACTCGCTCGTCTCCGCCGCCTGGTACATCCTTGTCGACGCGGTCGATGTGGGCTTCACCGAGGCGGCCGTCGGGGCGGGGATGTCGACTGCCGTCCTGCTTGGTGCGATGCTGCTCACCGCGCGCACGGCCAAACCTGAAAAACCGTTCTCGCGCCTGGGCCCGTTCATCGTCTGTCTGGCTGTCGGCGTGATGCTGATCTACGCGACGATCGATCTGCCGGCACTCGGCGATCCCTCGTCCCCGGCGAATGCGGGGGTGGGGCTGACCTTTCTGCAGGTCAACTGGTACGATACGGGTGTGCCGAACGTCGTTACCTCTGTACTCGCAAGCTATCGTGGCTTCGACACGCTCGGCGAAACCGCCGTGGTGTTCACTGCGGGGCTCGCGGTGGCGCTGCTGCTCGGTTTTGGCGAGCGATCGCTGGCCGAAACCCTTCGCCGCAGCCCGCAACCCGAAACTCGTCCGCCATCTGTGCCCAGGGACGGGGATGCGACATGAAGGGTGACCACCACATGATCCTGCGCGTCATTGCAAAGTGCCTGATACCGCTGATCCTGATCTACGCGTTTTACGTGCAGTTCCACGGCGAGGTCGGGGCCGGCGGCGCATTCCAGGCCGGTGTCGTGCTGGCGGTAGCGTTGATCCTGCACTCGCTCGTGTTCGGCCTGACGGCCACCATGCGGGCCGTGCCCCCCTGGTTCACGCGCGCGCTGTCGGCTGTCGGGGTACTGGTGTATGCCGGCGTTGGCGTCTGGGCGATGCTGAATGGTGGGGCTTACCTTGAGTATCAGGCCCTGTTCCTGGAGCCGCCGGGTGGTCATGACGGACAACATGCCGGCATCATCATCATCGAACTCGGCGTCCTGTTCGCGGTCTCCGGCGGGTTGAGCACCATTTTCTACGCGCTTGCCGGACGCGTGGCCGAAATCCGCGACGAGGACTGGTAGCATGTGGGAATTCATTCTCGACCGCGCGGGCTATTGGGCCATCATCGGCCTGATGATGATCGGCCTCTTCATCGCGTTCTCGGCAGAGAACCTGATCAAGCGGCTGGTCGGCCTGTCACTGTTCATGACGACGATCTGCCTCTTCTACGTCACCCTCGGCAAGATCACTGGCGGCACGGCACCCATATTGCTGAAGGCAGACATGCCGAGCCAATATGGCAGCCACGCACCGGAGGCGGCAGAGGCGCACATTGCCGCTGCCGGCAGCGAGCGCTTCGCCGACCTCGTCCACACCTATTCGAACCCCCTTCCGCACGTTCTCATGCTGACGGCCATTGTCGTCGGCGTCGCCACACTGTCGGTCGGGCTCGCACTCATCGTCCGTATCCGGGAAGCCTATGGCACGATCGAGGCCGATGACATCCGCGCAATGGACATCGAGGCAGAGATTGCCCAGGAAGCGCAAGCCGAAAAAGACCTGCATGAGGCTGCGGCGTGATCCTCGAACTCTTGCTTACCTCTGCGCCGGACTGGGCGATCCGTCATGCGGCCGTGCTTGTCGTGGTCGTGCCGCTTACCATCGCGCCGATCCTGGCGCTGAGCCCCAGCGGACGCCTCGCGTGGTTCCTGGCCCTGCTGGCGACCGCCGCGTCGACCTATTTTGCCATCCTGACGCTTGGCATCGTGCAATCGACACCGGGCGGCATCATCGAATACTGGATCGGCAACTGGTATCTCATCGGGATCGAGTTCCGCATCGACGCCCTTAACGCGATGATCCTTCTGATCGTCTCCGGCATGGCCTTCCTCGCCACCGTTTTCGCCTGGCCCACGATCCTTGCCGATGTCGAAAAACAGAAGATCTCCCTGTTCCTGTGCGCTTTCCTGCTCTGCTTCGCCGGGCTTTGCGGCGTTGCAGCCACCGGCGATGCATTCAACCTCTTCGTCTTCCTCGAGATCAGTTCACTGTCGACCTATGTGCTCGTCGCCATGGGGGCACGAAACGACCGGCGGGCACTGCCTGCAGCGTTCGACTATCTGATCATGGGCACGCTTGCGGCCAGTTTCTACATCATCGGCGTGGGCTTCCTGTACGCAGCCACCGGAACGCTCAACATGGCCGAGATGGCCGCGCAGCTTCCGGCCCTGGCAGGCAACCGATCCGTTCAGGTCGGGTTTGCGTTCATCGTCGTCGGGCTGGGTCTCAAGGCGGCCATGTGGCCGCTGCACCAGTGGCTGCCGAACGCCTATTCCTACAGCCCGAGCTTCGTGACGATGTTTCTCGCTGCAACCGCCACGAAGGTTGCCCTTTACGCGCTGATCCGCTGGCTGTTCACGATCTTCAACCCGGACTACTCCTTCGAACAGGCCATCTTCACCTGGGTGCTGGCGCCGCTCGGCATCGCCGCAATGGTCATCTGTTCGTTCCAGGCCGTGTTCCAGACAGACGTGCGCCGCATGCTTGCCTACTCGTCCGTGGCGCAGGTCGGCTACATGATCCTCGGTATTTCCATTGCCACCGCGCCGGGTGTGTCGGCGGGGCTGCTGCACCTGTTCAACCACTCCCTGATGAAGGGCGCGCTCTTCATGGCGCTGGCCGGTGTCTGCCTGACCTACAAGGGCACCACGGTCCGGGACTTTGCCGGTCTCGGCCGCAGCGCGCCCTTCACGATGTCAGCCTTCGCCATCGCCGGCCTGTCACTCATCGGCGTGCCGCTGACGGCGGGCTTCATGTCGAAACTGCAGCTCGGCTACGCCCTGTTTGATCATGGCTGGTGGTGGGCGGTTCTGTTTGTCGTCTTCTCGAGTTTCCTGGCCGTGTTCTATGTCGGGCGCCTGCTGCAGGCGATCTTCTTCGAGGCGCCGGCCAATCCCGGCAGGCACCGCAAGGAGGCGCCGCTGATCGTGCTGGTGCCGCTCTGGATACTGGCGCTCGCCAACATCTATTTCGGCATCGATGCCAGTTTCCCGGTTGGCCTTGCCAATGATGGCGCGGCTGCGGCCCTCGGTCTGGAGGCCCTCCAATGACGCCGGACATGCTGATTGCTGCAGCCCTTATCCTGCCACTCGTCATTGCGGCCGGCATTGCCGCGTTCGGGAAGTTCCCGAACCTGCGTGAAGGCGTCACGATCATTGGCTCGATTGCCCTGTTCGCCGTCGTTGTGCAGCTGACGATGCTTGTCTCGTCCGGCGCCCGTCCGGAACTGTATGTCGGAGAGGCGATCCCCGGCCTCGCCTTTGCCTTCAAGCTCGAGCCGCTCGGCGCCTTGTTCGCCGTGGTCGCCAGCGGTCTCTGGATCGTCAACTCGTTCTACTCCATCGGCTACATGCGCGGGAACCGTGAGCGCAACCAGACGCGCTTCTACATCTGCTTCGCCATCGCGCTCTGCGGCGCGATGGGCGTCGCGATGTCGGGCAACCTGTTCACCCTCTTCGTCTTCTACGAAATCCTGACCCTCTCGACCTACCCGCTGGTGGCGCACAAGGGCGACGCAGCGGCCCAGCGCGGCGCGCGCATCTACCTGCTCACGCTGCTCGGCACTTCCATCGGCTTCCTGCTCACCGCCATCATGTGGACCTGGTTCCTGGCCGGCCAGCGTCTCGATTTTGTCGATGGCGGCCTGCTGGCCACCGCTGAAATCTCGCCCATCGTGGCCAGCGCGCTGCTGCTGCTCTTCGTCTTCGGCGTCGGCAAGGCGGCGCTGATGCCGTTCCACTTCTGGCTCCCGAACGCGATGGTCGCGCCCACGCCGGTATCGGCCCTGCTGCACGCTGTGGCGGTCGTGAAGGCAGGGGTCTTCACCGTGATGAAGATATCCATCTACATCTTCGGCGACGAACTCCTGCAGGCGACGCCCTCGCGCGAATTCATCATTATGGTGGCCTGCTTCACCATCGTCGTCGCCTCGCTGATCGCCCTCACCAAGGACAATCTCAAGGCGCGCCTTGCTTACTCGACCATCTCGCAGCTGGCCTATGTCGTCCTCGGCGCGATGCTGGCCGACCGGGCAGGGGTCCTCGGCGGCTCGTTGCAGATCGCCGGCCACGCGGTCGCCAAGATCACCCTTTTCATGTGCGCCGGCGCTATCTACGTCGCCACCGGCCTCACCAACATTTCCGACATGCGCGGCCTCGGGCGGAAGATGCCGCTGGTGTTCATCGCCTTCTTCATCGCCGCCCTGTCGATCATCGGCATCCCGCCGCTCGCCGGCGACTGGCCGAAATACGAACTGATGCAGGGCGCCATCGACCGGGGCAGCGACTGGGTGCCGTTCGTGCTGATCATCTCCTCGCTGCTCAACATTGCCTACCTCCTGCCGATCCCGATCCTTGCGCTGATGCCGCCGCCGGGATCGAAGCCGCCGAAAGAGTTCAAGCGGCCGGGCGGGGCGCCCTGGCTCACCGTCGCCGCGCCGCTCTTCACCGCCGGTCTCTGCTTCGTTCTCTTCTTCATGGTCGACCCCGTCGCCGACTTCCTCGCCCCGGCCTTTGCAACCGTCGACATCGATCCTGAGGTGAACATCCCATGACCGACGAAACGCCAACCGGCCGCGACACCTCCGGCCGCTTCGTGAAGCGCGCCGCCACTGCGGTCAGCGCCATGAGCCGCACCAGCGACGAAGGCATCCACCCGATGTCGAAGGTCCTGTTCGGCTGGACCGAACGCAAGAATATCGGCGCCATACTGTTCTGGGTGTTCGCGATCCTCTCGGTCCTCCTCGTGCTCGCCGACCTCGCCGTCGACCGGCACGAGAAGATCGGGTTTGCCAATTCCGTCGGCTTCTATGGTCTCTGGGGCTTTCTCTCCTTCGCCTTCGTCGTGCTGATGGGCTGGCCGCTCGGCCGCCTGCTGCGCCGCGACGAGAACTATTACGGTGACGCTGGCGGCCCGCCCGCCGATGTCGATCCGGACCTCGTGGATACACGCCCCGGCGCCGCCTCTGGCAAACCCGAGGGAGACGCCTGATGCCCGCTTTCCTCACCGACCTGAACCCCGGCTGGCTGCTGATCCTCGCGGGTCTCGCCGCGATGTTCATCAAGATCCGCAGCGTGCGCCAGGCGATCACCATCATCACGCCGGTGGTGGCCATCCTGCTGCTCGCCACCACCCAGCACGGCGTCGACCATCTCACCTACAACGCCCTCGGCATCGAGCTGTCC
>JBBSDJ010000076.1:0-12618 GCA_038249555.1 Caulobacterales bacterium | reverse complement strand
GTCACACCAGTCTTTCACTCTGCTCTCTCCAGGCTTGTTATCACTCTGGCGGCTTACGCCGCCGTGCCTGTCCTTCTTAAGTTCATACTGCGAACCTTGATTGGCCCGTCTTGTATGTCGCGTAGATGACAACGTTTGCAGGTTTTCTCAAGGGCAAAATCGGGTGACGGTTTGGTAAGTTTGTAGCATGAACACTTATTCAGCATGAATGCCTGTTCATGTTCACCTGACGTATGGGTAATTTCCGCAGAAACTCTCCAGAAGTCAGGACCCAACGCGGTTTGAGCGCTTGCGACGCTCTGTCACAACTTTGCGATACAGGGTCCCTAATTTCCGGGACAGCAGCATCCTCGAATGCAGGAATGCATGGCTCACAGGCAGAGCTATTACCTGGCTGGACGCCCTCCAGGCGTTCCGCCAAGTCAAACAGCGGCCGAATCCCTCGCGCATTTGCGCCTTACATACCGTCTTGACCTCCTCCGCCTTGCCGACTACGCCACGCCCTTCCCGGCGGGCGATTAGCTCAGTGGTAGAGCACTGCCTTCACACGGCAGGGGTCGCAGGTTCGAACCCTGCATCGCCCACCATCCTTCGCCGCCGCCTCCTGAACCTGCTTCTGGCGCCCGCTGCGAAGCGAAGTATAACCCGCCCGATGAAATCGCTGCTCCGTTCGCCCCTTGTTGCCGCCGTGCTCGGCTTCGTGATCTGGTCGTGGATGGCGCTGGTTGCGTATACGATCCGCTGGAAGATCGAGGGCGCCGAGGGTGCGCGCCAGTCACTCGCCGGCCGCAGCACGGGAATCGTTCTCGCCTGCTGGCATGAAACGATCCTGATGATGCCGTCCGGCTGGTACCGATCGATCCAGGGCTGGCCGGAACGGGGCGGGCACCGGCTTGCCATGATGGTCTCCCTGTCACCGGACGGTATCGCCGTCGCCAACGCGGTCGTGCGGCTGGATATCGATGTCGTGCGCGGCTCGGCCTCCAACAAAAAGAAAGCGGCCAAGGACAAGGGCGGACTGCGCGCCATCGCCGAGGCCAGCCGGCGCCTCAAGGAAGGCGGCGTAATCTGCATGACACCTGACGGGCCGCGCGGCCCCCGCCGCATTGCGACGGCCGGCGCCGTGACGCTGGCCCAACGCGCCGGCGCGGCCGTGGTGCCGTACGCGGTCTCGTCGAAACCGGCGCGCCGGCTTGATTCCTGGGACCGGTTCATCATTCCGCTTCCCTTCGCGCGCGGCGCTATCGTGTTCGGCCCGCCGATCGACTGCCCGCGCGAGGCGCGCCTTGAAGACCTTCAGCAGGCGTTGCAAACCGGCATGGATGCGGCTACGCGCCGGGCCGAAGAACTGGCCGGGTATCCCGCTGCGCCAGACCTCGCCGGAGCGGCCCTCTGAATGACGCCTGCGTTGTTCGCCTACAGACTGGCCACGCGCCTTGCCGCGCCGCTGCTCGGCTTTGCGCTGAACGCGCGCGCCGCGAATGGCAAGGAAGACATCCTCCGCCTGAATGAACGCTTCGCGAAGCGCCTGCCGCCGCGCCGGCCCGGCCCGCTGGTCTGGCTGCATGGCGCCAGCGTTGGGGAGAGCCGCGTGCTGCTGGAACTCGGCCGCAGGCTGATCATCGCGCGGCCCGGCGTGATGCTGCTGTTCACCAGCCAGACGCTGACCTCCGCCCGCCTGATGGGCAAGGAGATTCCGGAAAGCGCTGTACACGCAATGGCGCCGGTCGACACACCGATGGCGGCGCGACGCTTCATCCAGCACTGGCGGCCGGACCTCTGCATCTTTGCCGAAGGCGAGATCTGGCCGAACCTGATCCTCGAAGCCGAGCGGGCCGGCGCCCGCCGTGCTCTCGTCAATGCGCGCATGACCGATCGCTCCGCCGAAGGCTGGGCCCGCGTCAAGGGCCTCTTCCGTACACTGATCGGACGGTTCGATGTGATCCTCGCCGCCGATCCGGAAACCGGCGCGCGGCTGGAGCGGCTTCTGGGCCGCGCCGTGCGCGTCCCGGGCAACCTGAAATCGGCGCAAACGCCGCCGGATGCCAATCCGGTTGACCTTGCGCGCCTGTCGGCGAATTTCGTCAACGGGCGGCGCTGCTTCGTCGCGGCCTCTACCCATCCGGGCGAGGAGGAATTCTTCCTCGATGCGACGGACCGGTTCACCGAATCCGCCCTCATCATTGTTCCCCGCCATCCGGAGCGCGGCGACGAGATCGCCGAACTCCTGAAGGCCCGCCGCTTGCCCTTCGCGCGCCGCTCGAAAGGCGATGTGCCCTCGCCGCGCGACCGCGTGCTGCTGGCTGATACGATGGGCGAAATGGGGCTGTGGCTGCGCCTGGCCAATGTCGTGTACCTTGGCGGCGGCCATGCGGCGGACGTCGGCGGGCACAATCCGCTGGAGCCCGTGCACCTGCGCAAACCCGTGCTGACCGGGCCGTCGGTATTCAACTTTGCCAGCATGATGGCGGACCTTGAAGCGCGCGGCCTCGTCCGTACCGTGATCGATTCCGGACATCTCGCGGCGGGCCTTGCCGATCCGCCGACCGTTTCGGAAGCCGCTGTTGCGGCATTGGAAGCGGATGCCGATGCACCGATGAACGCGACGCTGGACGCGTTGCTGCCGCTGATCCCGAAGCCGCTGCTCGACACGTCCGGGCCGGGCCGGTGAAGGCGCCGTATTTCTGGTCGGCGGGTCTCGATCCCTCGGCGCGCGACTCTGCCCCGATGCTCCGCGCCCTTCTGACACCGGTGAGCTGGCTCTACCTCTGGGGCTTCCAGCGCAAACTCGCCCGCGCTGTGCCCGAGCGCTTGTCGGTGCCAGTCATCTGCATCGGAAACGTGACGGCGGGCGGGACGGGCAAGACCCCGGTGGCTGAAGCGATCCGTACGCGGATCACTGCGCGCGGCATCCGCGCCGCAACGCTGTCGCGCGGACATGGCGGGCGCGAGCCTGGCCCGCTGAAGGTCGACCCTGCCCGGCACACCTTCCACGAAGTGGGCGACGAACCTTTGCTGCTCGCTGCAACCGGCGAAGCCTGGATCGGCCGCGACCGGGTTGCGGGCGCGCGCGCGATGGAGGCGGCCGGCGTCGGCGCGGTGCTCATGGATGATGGCCACCAGAACCCGTCGCTGGCGAAGGATTTCACCTTCGTGGTCATCGATGCCGCCGCGCCGTTCGGCAATGGCCATGTTCTGCCCAAGGGCCCCTTGCGCGAGCCTGCAGCCTCCGGCCTCGCGCGGGCAGACGCTGTGATCCTGATGGGCGAAGGCCCTGTCCCGGCTCTCGCCGCGCAAAGCGGCAAGCCGGTGCTGCGCGCCCGGCTCGAGGCGACCGGACCCGCGCCCGCCGGCCCGCTGGTAGCCTTTGCGGGCATCGGGCGGCCGGAAAAATTCCTGGACAGCCTGAAGGCTGCCGGCGGCGATATCCGGGACGCTGTGCCGTATGCGGATCATCACCCCTACACGGCCGGAGACCTGAACTTCCTTCGCAACCTCGCCAAGCGTGATGGCGCTCGGCTGATTACAACTTCGAAAGATCATGTCCGCCTGCCCCCGGACATCCAGCCGGACGTCCTCGTGTTTCCGGTGAAAGCGGTGTTCGAAGATGCGGCGGCGCTTGACGCGCTGCTCGCGCCGCTCTTCAAACGGGCAGAGCCATGAGCGAGCCGACGCCTGCCGACTATGTCCGCCCTAAGGACATCGATAACCGCGCCACCTTCTGGCAGCGGGTTCAATGGCGGCTGGAGACGGTAGCCTGGGACCTGGTCTACTGGGGCCCGATGAAGGCGCTGGGGCCGGACAAGGCCTCGGACTTTGGCGGCTGGCTGATGAGGAAGATCGGCCCGGCGCTGTCGCAGCACAAGACAATGCGGCGCAACCTGCGCCTTGCCTTTCCCGAATGGGACGCTGGGCGGGTCGAAGAGACCGCCCTCGCGGCCTGGGAAAGCGCCGGCCGCACGGCCGGCGAGATGCCGCATCTGCCGGCGATTGATCCGTACACGAGCGGACGGGTTGAGGTCGTCGGCCTCGACGTGCTGGAGGCGATCCGCGAGAGCGGCAAGGGCGCGGTCTTCATTTCCGGCCATTTCGCCAACTGGGAAATCATGCCGGCGGCGATTGCCAAGCGCATTCCGAGCGCCGTGATGACCTACCGGGCGCTGAACAATCCGCATATCGACAAGCGGATCGCGGACCTGCGCGCGGCCTATGGTACGCAGGTGAATGCGCCGAAGGGTATCGGCACGCGTGAGTTGATGCGCGCGCTGTCGCGCGGCGCGCCGGTGGCGCTGATGAATGACCAGAAATTCAACGAGGGCATCCCCGTTTCCTTCTTCGGGCATGCGGCAATGACGGCGCCCGGGCCGACGCGGATGGCGCTGAAATACAAGGTGCCGATCGTGCCGGTCTCGACCGTGCGGACCGGACCGGCGCGGTTCCGGGTCGAATTCCATACGCCCTTCGTACCGGAGGATACCGGTCATCCGAAGGCGGACATCCGGCGCGCGGTCGAGCAGATCACCGCCTTCATCGAGGCGCAGGTGCGCGCCCATCCGGGCCAGTGGTTCTGGCAGCACCGGCGCTGGCCGAAGGAAGCCTGGCGGGACGCCGGCGTCAGCTGACAAAAAGAGGGGCAGCTCCCCAAGCTGCCCCCTGAAGTGTTTGCGAGAGAGCGAAGTGGGGTTCAGCGCGCGTCGCGGCGGCGGGCGCGTTCGCGGCGGCGCACCAGCAGCGAGGGTCTGGCGCTGGCGGAATCGTTGGCGGCGGCCGGTATGGTCGCGGCGGCGAAGATGCGGTCCAGTACCGGCGAGGAGGTGGGCTGGGCGATGGGGCGGGCGAGGGTCTCGGTGGTCATGGCGGGGGCCTTTCGGGGTTTCGGCGACCGGAATGTCCCGGTCTTTGCTGGTAAGATGCAGCGGAAGGCCCGGATGGATGCAGGGGGCGCGCATTTTTTTGACGACGGCCCTCGCCTCCCATCGCTTGGCGAAGGGAGCTGACAGTTTTGAGGCTCTGAAAAAATCTGGAACCATGCCCGGAGTATAACTCCGTGGGCGGAGGTGTGGCGGAAGGATTGGGGGAGTATTTTACAACGGCTTGATCGGGATGGGATTTATTTTCTGGGAGCCGTGGTTCTTGTAGGCACAAGGGCCGGCCCGGCGCGTGCGCAACCGCTTCAAGGCGTCTCACCCTGATGCACGGCGTGCATCAGGGATGTCGAAACTTTCTCATTCATTCTCATTTTTTATCGCGCAGTGGCGCGATTTTATCGCTCCGGCGCAGGGTGTCAGGCGCCCTTGCCGAGGCGGGTTTCGATTTCGTCGAGGAGGTCGCGGACGCGTTTGGCATTGGCGCCGAGGTCCGAGAGGCCGACGCGGCTGGTCGAGCGGATGTCGATGCGCGAGCCTTCTCCTTCGCTGCGGACGCGGATCATGATGTCGTCCTTGAAGCCGAACCAGAAGCTTTCTTCGGTGGCATCGATCAGGCCGCTTTCCGGCTCGGCCAGCACCACGGTCCAGCCGCGCGATTCGACGGCGGCGAGGGCGGCTGTATAGGCGGCGTCGGGCGTGGCGGCAGTGACCAGCGGCGCGATCAGCGGATAGGGCGTTTCCTTCGGCGACTTGTGGGTCGCGGTGTCGAACTCGGCCTCTTCCTGAACTTCCGAGACGAGGCGGCCGGCCATGCCCGGCCAACGATCATTGGCGGTTTCCTCGATCACGGGGGCGTCTTCGATGGGATTGAGGGCACCGGTTGCCTCGCGCTCCGTGAACAGGGCGTCGCTTGGCTGGATGGGATTCGACCAGTCGGTCTGGATGTCGTGCAGCGGCGGCAGGCGGGCGGCGCCGGCCCCGAAGGCGGCCACGCGGCCGAAGGCAAGGCCGGAGATCAGTAGCGCGGCAAAGGCAAGCATGAACGCCTGTTTGCGCGGCGACTTGATGAGGGAGAGGATGACCGCGAGGACCGAGACGCCGGCGGCCGCCATAAGCAGCATCGGCCCCCAGCCAAAGGTCATCTTCAAAAGGCCGAACTGCCAGTCCCAGAGGCCGAGCTTGGTGCCGACGGCGGCGGCGGCGAACCAGAGGATGGCGAAGATCGAGAGCGCGAGGGCGAAGCCCGCGAACTTGCCGCGCCAGCCTGCCGATTGTGCAGGCGCTGTGGTGGTTTCTGAGTCTGCGGTCATTCTGGTGCCTCCCGGGTTGCGGCGGAACCTAACCCTTTCTGCGCCGCCTGCAATGGCCCGAACGCGGGGTGCGTCAGGGATGCCGCGGGGGGAAGCCGTGGCGCTGGTGGAGCACATCCAGGATAGCCATCGGGTCGTTGACGAACCCCCTGCCCGCATGGGTGGCGGTGGCCAGCCCGGCGGGGGCGTCCTCGGCGAGGACCATTACGGGGAGCGACTGGTGGGCCTCGCCGATCAGGGCGTTCACCTCCGCGCGAGGCCTCGGAAAGGCGATGCGGCGGATGTCCAGGTTCTCCCCGAGATGCGGAAAGGAGGCGAGCACGCCTTCCATCAGGGCGCAGTGCCAGCAGTAGAAATCCTGTCCCGGCAGCGCCGGATCCTTGAAACCCGGTTTCAGCAGGAACAGGATATCTCGTTGCACGGAGTGTCTCAGGCGGTCGGCAGCTTGTAGTCCTTGAAGGTCTCGCGCAGGGCGAGCTTGTTGATCTTGCCGGTGGCGCCGAGGGGGATCGCTTCGACGAACTGGACATCATCCGGTGTCCACCACTTGGCGATCTTGCCTTCGAGGCTGGCGAGGATTTCTTCCTTGGTCGGATTTTCGCCGGGCTTGGCCTGCACGATCAGCAGCGGGCGCTCGTCCCATTTCGGATGGTAGATGCCGATGGCGGCGGCGTTGGCGACTTTCGGGTGGCCGACCGCAATGTTCTCGATGTCGATGGAGGAAATCCACTCGCCGCCGGACTTGATCACGTCCTTGGCGCGGTCGGTGATGACCATGGTGCCGATCTCGTCGATGGTCGCGACGTCGCCGGTGTCGAAATAGCCTTCGGCGTCCAGCACATGGCCGCCGGCGCCCTTGAAGTAGCCACCGGCCACGGCGGCGCCGCGCACGAGCAGGCGGCCGGAGGTCTTGCCATCGCGCGGCAGCGGTTTGCCGTCATCGTCCACGATCGCGAGTTCGACGCCGAAGGGCGGGCGGCCCTGCTTCATCTTCTGTTTCATGCGCGTGTCGACATCGGCGCCCACCATGCTGGGCGGCAGCGCGCCGAGCGTGCCGAGCGGCGAGGTTTCGGTCATGCCCCAGGCGTGGATGACGTCCACTTCATAGTCCTGCTCGAAGGCCCGCAGGATGCGTTCCGGAATGGCGGAGCCGCCGATCAGGACTTTCTTCAGGTAAGGCAGTTTCAGGTTGTTGGCCTGCAGGTGCGTCAGCAGCATCAGCCAGACGGTGGGCACGGCGGCGGTGATCGAGACCTTCTCGTTGGTGAGCAGTTCGTAGATCGAGGCGCCGTCCATCTGGGCGCCGGGCATCACCATGTTGGCGCCGGTGGCCGGGCACGACATCGCAAGGCCCCAGGCATTGGCGTGGAACATCGGCACGACCGGGAGCACCGAGTCGGCGGCGCCCATGCCCATCGCGTCCTTGCCCATGGTGACGAGGGTGTGGAGCACGTTGGAGCGGTGGGAATAGAGCACGCCCTTGGGGTTGCCCGTGGTGCCGGAGGTGTAGCAGAGGCCGCAGGCGGTATCTTCCGGGAAGTCGCCCCAGCGCACATTCTGCGAGCGCCCGTCGATCCAGATGTCGAACGGGATGGCGCCGAGCTTGTTCTCGGGCATCGTGTCGGCGCCGGCATAGATGACGAAGGTTTTGACGGTTTCGAGCTGGCCCTTGATGGCCTCGACGATCGGCAGGAAGGTCTTGTCGAAGACGAGGACCTTGTCTTCGGCGTGGTTGGCGATCCAGGCGATCTGCTCGGGGTGCAGGCGCGGGTTGATCGTGTGCAGGACTGCGCCGATGCCCATGGCGCCATACCAGGTGGCCATGTGGCGTTCGGAGTTCCAGCCGAGGGTCGCGACCCGGTCGCCGAGGACGATGCCGGTGTCCTTCAGGGCCGAGGAGACCTGTTTGGCCATGGTGTAGAGCTGCGCGTAGGTGGTGCGCGTGATGTTGCCTTCGACGCGGCGCGTGATGATCTCACGGTCGCCGTGCTGCAGGCGCGCGTGCTCGAGGATCTTGTCCACGGTCAGCGGCCAGTCCTGCATAATGCCTTTCATTTGTTCTTCCTCCGGTTCAGCGCGGCTCGGAGGTCCGGCGGCGCTTGTGATTTTTCGATGCCCTGTCTATGCGGGCAAATGCACTGACGCAAGGAAAGGACAAGAGGCATGACGCGACTTCGGGTAGCAGTAGCGGCTGTGGCGCTGCTGGCGGCGTGTAGCGAGCCGGAGGCGGCGGCCCCGGCGGCCGGAGCGCCGGTAGCCGAAGCTGCGGTGGCCGAGGCAGCCCCGGACGGGTTCGAGAGCGTGACCCGGATCGCGCCCCTGCCCGAGCTGTTCGATTGCCTGCGGGAGACGGGCGGCGTTGTGGTGGCGGCGCACCGGGGCGGCTTTGCGCCCGGCTTTCCGGAAAACGCCCTCGAGACGATGGAACATGGCCTGAGCCAGGGCATCCGCGTGTTCGAGGTGGACGTCGCCTCCAGCCGGGACGGTGTCCTGTTCCTGCACCATGATGACCGGTTCGGACGCACGGCCGACGGCGACGGCTATGTCGCCGATACCGACTGGGCGGATATCGCGCGGCTGAGGCTGAAGGATTCCGAGGGCGAGGTGACCGGACTGCATCCGCCGAAGCTGACCGATGTGCTGCTCTGGGCGAAACAACATGGCGCGGTGCTGGAACTCGACCGCAAGCAGACGACCGGGTTTCGCAGTATCGTCGAGGCGGTGCATGCTGCGGAGGCGGAGCACAATGTGATCATGATCTCCTATTCCGACGAGGAAGCGGGCACGATTGCGAAGCTGGACCCGGCGCTGATGATGACTGCGTCGGCGCGCGGCGACCGCGACCTGGCCAAGCTGGAAGCGCTGGGCGTTGACCTCACGCGGGTGATCGGCTGGACCGGGACGCGCGAGCCCGACCCGCCGGCCTTCGAGCGGCTGCTGCAGGAAGGCGTCGAGCCGGCCTTCGGCACGCTGGGCCGCAAGGGCGAGCGGCTGGACGACCAGTACTGGGCAGATGGCGACGGCAGCGAGTATCAGCGGCTGGTGGATGACGGCGTGGTGTTGATCGCGACGGATGAGCCTTACCGCGTGGCCGACTATTTGCTGGCGGACGATGAAGGCTGGGAGGCCTGCGCCCGGCGCTAGGCGCGCGCGCTGCGCACCACGAACCAGAGCCAGACGAGCAGGACGGGCGAGCCGAGTTCGATGAACATGCCGGCCCATTGCTCAGACGTGCCGGGGCCGACCGTGAGGTGGGAGACCAGCCGCCCGAGGCCGCCGATGACGAGCGCGGCGCAGATGAAGCTCATCAGGCGGAAGTGCGTCTCGATTTTCGGGATGGCGTACCAGATGAGGAACGAGACGAGGACATAGACGCCGGACATGTAGCGGTACTGGTTGTCGACGGCGGCGGAGACCGGCGTGGCCGGATCTGCCCCGGCCATGCCGGAGATCAGCCCCAGCGCCGCGAAAGCGAGCGGGATGACAGAGAAGAGGCCGAGCACGACCTGCAGACCGATTTTCATGGTGGAAACCCCCTATTGAAATGATTCCAGATTAGCCCTTGCCAAAAAATGACGCCTGCGTCATCTTTTTTCTTGGAGGGTCCCGGATGCTGAAGCTCGTCGGACTTGTGCTGCACTACATGCCGTTGATTTTCGGCATCGGGTTTCTGGCGCCCCTGATCGCGCAGGGGATCGAGCGGGCAGGCCTAGCCCTGCCCTTTGGCATTGCGCCGCTGGCGGCGGGCCTGGTGATCGGCGGGCTGTGGGGCGCGCAGGCCCAGTTCCGGGGGCGCTGGATATGAGCGCGCTGGCGGGGACATCCGAGGCGGAACTGATCCGGCTGGAGCGCGAGATTGCGCGCGAGCACCTCGACAAGTTTCCGTATTTCGCGGTGGCCTGGGCGTTCACGAACCTGGCGGTGTGGCTGTCGCTCTGGCCGCTGGTATTCACCGGGATATTGCCGCTGTGGGCGGGGTTCCTGATCGCGTCGTTCAATGTGGCCGCCTGTTACCTGCCGAGCCATGAGGCGCAACATGACATCATTGCGAGGCCGGGGACGAAGCTGCGCTGGCTGAACCAGATGGTGGGTCATCTCTCGACCATCCCCCTTGTGCTGCCTTACCGGGTGGCGCGGCTGACGCATCTGGAACACCACACGCATGCGAATGATCCGGCGCTGGACCCGGATCACTCGACACAGGCCAGCGGACCCCTGCACGCGATCTGGACCAGCATCCAGAACCGGCAGCCGGGCGCAAAAGGCGGCCTCAACAGCTATGCCGAGACGTTGAAGCGGATCGGCCGGCCGGACGTGTTGCTGGACGCCGCACTCTACAATCTCGCCTTCTACGGCATCCTGTTTGCGCTGGCCTGGAGCGGCCATGCGATCGAGGCGGCCCTGCTCTGGTGGCTGCCGCGGCATATCGGGATGACCTATATCCAGTACTACCTGAGCTGGGCGCCGCATCATCCGGCCACGGACAAAGGCCGCTACAGGGACACGCGAAGCTTCCGCGCGATCTTCGGCAATATCGGCTCGATGGGGATGCAGTATCATATCGTGCACCACCTGCATCCGCGCATTCCGCTTTACCGGACACCCAAGGCCTACTGGCAGATGCGGGAGATCCTCGAGGCGCGCGGGTGCCGGGTGGACGAGCTTTAGCGCAAGGCGATTGACCGCGATCCGTGTGCGGCGTATGAGGCGCGCGGGCTATGGGACGCCCGCCGCTCGCAAGGCTTTGGCCTGAAGGTGAAGATCCCCAGGCGCGAGAGCGCTGTGACTTTCACGGAAACATGTCCTCACCGGCAGTTCCGCGGCAAGGCGAGCCCCGCTGCAACGTGACTGCCCGGACTGAAGGATAGATCCGATGAAGACCCCTGTTACGAACCGGGACCAGGCGAAGGCCCGGGCCCGCGAACTGCGCGCCGAGCTTGCCGCGGGCGGTACGCCAATTTCCCATGCCGAAGCGCTGGAACGTGTCGCCGCCGAACTCGGCTACCGCGACTGGAACACCGCTGCGGCGCGCCTGTCGAACGAGCCTGACGTTCCGCTGCAGGTCGGCGACCTTGTGGCCGGGCGCTACCTCAAGCAGCCGTTCACCGGCCGGGTGCTGGGCGTGCGCGAAGTGGCCGGCGGCGCCGCGTTCGAGGTGACGATCCGCTTCGATGAGGCGGTGGACGTGGTGGAGTTCGAGAGCTTCTCGAACCTGCGCACGCAGGTGCAGATCACGGTTTCGGCGGCGGGGGTTTCGGCCTTCCGCACAAGCGACGGCGTGCCGCACATGGTGGTAGAGCGCACCAGTGCCGGGATCGTGTGATCCGGCCTCGTCCGCCTACGGATAAAGCCTGAGGCTCACCCAGCCGTCGCCCTTGCGGTAGAGCTTCAGGCGGTCGTGCATGCGGAAGGACTGGTCCTGCCAGAATTCTATCTCGGTGGGCGTCAGGCGGAAGCCGCCCCAGAACTCCGGACGCGGAATATCCGGGCCGTCGCCATAGATGGTTGAGACTTCGGCGATGCGCTGTTCGAACACGGCACGGTCAGCCATCGGGCGGGACTGGTCGGAGGCGATGGCGCTGATGCGGCTCTGGGCGGCGCGGGAGGCGAAGTAGGTGTCGGCCTCGGCATCGGAGACGCGGGTGACGCTGCCCCGGATGCGGACCTGGCGGCGCAGGCTTTTCCAGTGGAAGCCGAGCGCAGCGGACGGCTGCGCCGCCAGCTGTACGCCCTTGGCGCTTTCGAGGTTGGTGAAGAAGGTGAAGCCGGCCGCGTCGACGCCCTTCAGGAGCACGATGCGGACGTCCGGGTTGCCGTCTGCATCGACGGTTGCGAGCGACATGGCGTTGGAATCGTTGGGCTCATGTGCGCGGGCATCCGCCATCCATTGCTGGAAAAGGGCGATCGGATCGGCAGTCTCCGGGATCAGCGCGCGGTCGCCGCTGTCGGCATAGTCGGCGGCGCTGGGCGTCGGCGGGATCAGGGAGGACGACATGGGGGCCACCATTTTCGCGGTTTGTCAGGCTGGCGATTTCATATAGGACGCGGGGGATAACGGCGAGGGTTCAGGCTGTCACATGTCGCACAACACGTTTGGCCATCTGTTTCGCGTGACGACCTGGGGCGAGAGCCATGGGCCGGCGCTGGGCTGTGTGGTGGACGGGTGCCCGCCGGGCCTCGCGCTGGACGAGGCGTTCATCCAGGGCTTCCTCGACAAGCGGCGGCCGGGCACTTCGCGCTTCGTGACGCAGCGGCAGGAAGCCGATCTGGTGAAGATATTGTCGGGCGTATTTGAAGACGACCGCACGGGCGGGCCGGTGACCACGGGTACGCCGATCAGCCTGATGATCGAGAATACCGACCAGCGCAGCAAGGATTACCGCGAGATCCGCGACCGGTATCGCCCCGGCCATGCCGACTATGCGTATGACGCAAAGTAT
>JBBSDJ010000075.1:0-12619 GCA_038249555.1 Caulobacterales bacterium | reverse complement strand
CGACACGTCGCGCTGGGGAGCGGGGGTTCTAACGACCCGCGTGAAGAAGGGCGCCTGGGGCTAAGTTGTTGTCTGTAAGGAGGGCCTACGACAGGGCGAATGTTTCGCCGCGCCAGCTCACGCTGTCCCTGCAAGGCGGCCAAAGCTGCCCAGACAGCGGGCACATGGGGTAAAACCGCCGACAAGTCAAAGGTTTTTCCGCAACGGCAGTGTTAACCGCGCGGGTTGTCCGCCTGCGGATCGCCGGAGTCGCGGCCGGTGGTCACGGCTTCTCAAACGGGTTCAGGCCGTCCTCCAGCAGTTTCAGCGCTACAGCCCGCGCGCGGCCTGCGGGCTTGCCCAGGAGTTCGCCGAGCGTTGGGCCGAACAGGCCGACGCCAATGGCGAGGATAACGCTGACAAGGATCGCATCTTCCAGCCGGCTTTCCCCGCCTTCCGGCGGACGGATTTTTTGCCGGATAACGGTCTGCACGGCCTCGCGTACCGTCCGCAGGCGGCGCGATTCGCCTGTCATCTCCAGCCAGGCCGCGAGGCGGGCGGCGCCTTTGGTTTCGAACGCATCGAACAGGTTCTGCAGGCCCGCACCGCGTGCCGTCGCGGGATCATCCGGCACGTCCATCGCCAGCAGGCCCGAGACCAGCTCGATGATCATTTTCTCCATCAACGCGGCCTGAACCCCATCGATGGTGCCGAAATGGTGGAGGACGGTGGCATTCGCCACACCCGCTTCCTTGGCCACGTCCGCCAGCCGGAGCGACTGCGGCCCGGTGCGTACCAACAGGCGTTCCGCCGCGATGAGAATGTTCTCACGCGAAGCTTCCGGCGACCGGCGGACCCGGGAAGGGGTGATTTTACCTATCGACATTTTTGTCAGTAACTGCTATAAAGGCTTAAATTCAGTTGAGACTATGCCCCCAATCTCACGCTTGTCAGCAGGAATCACCCGATGACCGCCGCCCGTACCCCCGAAGACCTCACCATTCTGCCGCGTGACCTGCATTTTGATGTGGCCACGGCGAAAACCGGCCACTGGCTCGATGGCGACCCGGTTGCGACGGCGGTTATGAACTCGCTGTCGCTGACCTTCCCCGATGGCGAGCGCCTCTTCATGGACGCGGTGCGCGGCTACAAGGACCAACTGAGCGGCAAGCTGGCCCAGGAGGCGAAGGACTTCATCGCCCAGGAAGCCATCCATTCGCGCGAGCACGTGATGCTCAACAAGATGATCGACCGCAGCAAGTATCCGGTCGAGGCCATCGAGGCAGAAATCCGGGAGCGGATCGCATTCGCCCGCTCGCGCGGCCCGGTCGGCATGTTGATCTCGACGATCTGCCTCGAGCATTTCACCGCCATGCTTGCCGACATGTTCGCCCAGCACGATGACCTGTTCAAGAAGACCGAGCCGGCGCTGCGCGACCTCTGGCGCTGGCATGCGATGGAAGAGACCGAGCACAAGGCCGTGGCCTATGACGTCTTCCTGATCGCCACCAAGGACTGGCCGGCCTGGCGGCGTTATGTCCGCCGCTGCGTGGCGATGCTGCTGATCTCGTATTTCTTCCCGCGCAACATCACGACCTTCGCCTCGTCGATGCTGGTCGCGGATGGCTACACGCCTGAAGAAGCCAAAAAGGCCGTCAAGCGCTTCCTCTGGAAGGACCCCGCCTTCTTCGGCCGCGGCTGGAAAATCTGGATCCAGTGGTTCAAGCCCGGCTTCCACCCTTGGGACCATGACAACCGCGCCCTGATGTCTGAGTGGCAAGCCGAGTTCAATCTGGTGGCGGCGGAATAATTTCCCCACCTGATTCAGGATACTGGACAATCGGGGCCCGGCACCTCAACTCTAACCCCTGGGCTGGGGATTGAGGCCGTTCGCCATGAGACAATTCTGGTCCCGCCAGACACTGCAAGTAGCGTCTCTCTCACTTGCCGCGTGGGCGCTTAGCGCGCCAGCGAGCGCCGAAGCCGCGCCGCTTTCTTTGGAGCCGGCGCCCAATTATCTCGGTATTGAACTCCCCTTGCGTCCCGGTGAGCGCGTCATCCCGACTGCGGGCGGCGACTGTTCCGTGGTTGTGTTTGCCCCGCATGAAGAACGCCGTGAGCGCTTCGCTGCGTACTGGCAGACGGCGCGATGGAACGGCTACTGCCGGTTCGGCCTCGCCCACGGTGCGGGCACGATAACCGGTGTGGAAGGAAACTGGAGCGTCGAGACGTCAATGGTCTATGGCCTTGAAGTCAACCCCGCTGAATCCATTACGGTGGAAACCGGGCAGGACGGAGCGATTTCGTGGGACCCGTCGATCGACACGCTGAATTTCTTTTCCGGCTCTGCCTTCAGCGATCTAGAAAGCAAACGCTACGTGATCCGTCTTGAAAAGGTACCGTCCGGCGATCTGCAGCTCGGTGACATGGTTTCAGACTGGTATGGTCAGGACTATCTCGAAAAACGCACGTTCGACGAGAATGGGCGAGAAAGAACCATCAGTATCAGTGTATGGAATGTTGACACCTTTTGCGGGCTTGGACTTCCGGACGAGTACAAGTCGTTCGAAAAGGAAGTGAAAAAGGCCTGCAAAAAGACCGCCGACAAGCTCGTCCTCCTCCGGCGGGAAGGCTTTGAAGCTGATACCTGGTCGGATCGTCCGATCACCTGGCTGAAATCCTGTCCGGTGAACAGGGCGCGAAACATCAATGACTGCGGCAAACTGGTGAAGGAAGCGCTCGGCAAGGAAGCAGCCGAGCTGGACAAGTTTCTCGCCGAGGGCGACGCGGCGGCGCGCGCTGCGGCGCGGCAGGAAATCTTCGACCGCTACGCACCTCTGGAGGAGGCTATCGAGGAGCCTCTGCTGGTCGGAGACTTCGAGTAGGGAAATTCGATCCGTCTACAGATCGATCACCACGCGCCGGTCTTCCAGCGCCGTGATCGCCGCGTCGGGCGTGGCGCTGTGCACCAGAGCGTCCCGGAACGTCTCCGGAATGAATCCGCCAGCGATGATCCGGTCGATCAGGTCGAAGAAGGGTTGCCAGAAGCCGTCTTCGTCCAGGAAGGCCATCGGCTTCGCATGCAGGCCGAGCCGGGCCCAGGAGAGGATTTCCACCGCTTCCTCCAGCGTGCCGATCCCGCCGGGCAGCACGATGAAGGCATCGGCCTCTTCGAACATCATCATCTTGCGGGTGTGCATGTCCTCGACGATGCGGTGTTCCACATCCTTGAAGATGCGTTCCTTCTGCAGCAGGAACCGCGGCATGATGCCGAGCACGCTTCCGCCCGCGCCGTTCGCCGCGCGTGCGCAGGCGCCCATCAGGCCCACCCCGCCGCCGCCATAGACCAGCCGGATGCCGCGTCCCGCCAGTTCCCGCCCCAGCGCTTCGGCCAGGCGGATGTAGATCGCGTTCACGTTGTCGGAGGCGCCGCAATACACGCAGATCGATCCGATGCTCGAAGTTTTCGGGTGGGTCTTGATATCATTCATGGGAGGGAAGTTTACGCAGCGTTGCCGGCTTCTGCCAGACGGTTTCGCAGGATCGGGGCAGGCGGTGTTTTTCGGGTGGGTTTCGTTTTCCAACGTTCCGCGCCATATGGCATCTATGAGTTCACATGCACATGCCGCACAGGCGCCCGAAAACCACGACCGGATCGAGAGTGCGGATGGGGGCCTTTGGGCTTCGATCCTGCGTATTCTGAAGCTGCTCTGGCGGCCGGAGCTGGCCAAATGGCGCCCGGTCATGGCCGTGGCCGTGGTGCTGACGCTCGCCGCGTCCGTGCTGGAGGTGATCTCGCCCCTCGTCATGGGCCACGCGATCAACCAGGTGGTGGCGCAGGGCGAAGGCGGTGGCTTTGCCGTCGCGGCCTTGTGGTTAACCTATGGTTTGATCCTCAGATTCGCGGCGGCAGCCCTGCCGCAGGCCCGGGACTGGCTTTTCGCGCCGGTCAGCCAGGACGCCCAGCGGGTGGCGAGCGTGGACGCATTTGGCCATGCCCTCGGCCTGTCGCTGAACTTCCACCAGACCCGGCGTACCGGCGCGCTCAACCGCGTCATCGAGCGCGGGGCAGGGGCGATCGATTACCTGATCCGCTTCCTCGCCTTCAACATCGGCCCAACGCTGATCCGCCTCGTGCTGGCCTCTATCGCGCTCGGCGTCGCCTATGACTACCGGCTCGCCCTGATCGCGGTCGCGACGATTGTCCTGTATGTGATCTGCACAGTCGTCATCACCGAATGGCGCGTGCGCCAGCGCCGCAAGATGAACGAGGCCGACACGCATTTCCGCGCGACCTCTGTGGACATCCTGACGAATTTCGAGACCGTCAAATCCTTCGCGGCGGAGACGCGCGAGACCGGCCGGTTCGACAAGGCGATGGGCGACTACAACGTCCACTATGTCGACACGATGCGCAGCATGTATGTCCTTAACACCGTGCAGGCGCTGGTGATGAACCTCGGCCTGCTCGCGGTGATGGTGCTGTCTGCGCTGAACGTCATCGAAGGCCGGATGCAGATCGGCGACCTGACGGCGGTCATGCTGATGCTGCTCTCGCTCTACGCGCCGCTGAACATTCTCGGCTGGGCCTGGCGCGAGATCAAGCAGGGCGCTGTCGATCTCGAGAAGCTTCACGGACTGCTGGCCATGGTGCCGGAAGTCGAAGATGTGCCGGACGCCAAGGTGCTCACCAAACCGCAGGGGCGGGTAACGTTCGAGGATGTGTCCTTCAATCATGAAGGCCGGTCCGTCGGTGTGCAGAATATCAGCTTCGATGTGCCCGCCGGCGGCAAGATCGCCTTCGTCGGCACGTCGGGCGCTGGCAAATCGACGCTGCTGAAACTGCTGTTCCGTTTCTACGATACCGATGGCGGGCGAGTGCTGGTTGACGGACAGGATGTGCGCACGGTGACGCAGGAGTCGCTGCGCGCCGCCCTCGGCCTCGTGCCGCAGGATGTGGTCCTGTTCAACGACACGATCCGCGCCAATATTGCCTACGCGCGCCCCGGCGCCAGCGAAGAGGAAATCCGCGACGCGGCGCGCGGCGCGCAGCTGCTCGATTTCATCGAAAGCCAGCCGGACGGATGGAACACCCGCGTCGGTGAACGCGGCCTGAAACTCTCCGGCGGCGAAAAACAGCGCGTCGGCATCGCCCGGGTGGTGCTCGCAGACCCCGCCATCCTCGTGCTCGACGAGGCGACAAGTGCGCTCGACAGCGCCACCGAAGCCGCCGTTCAAGACGCGCTGGAGCATGCCTCGGCCGGCCGTACGACCCTGATGGTCGCCCACCGCCTTTCAACCGTCATTTCGGCGGATGAAATCATCGTTCTGGAGGCCGGGCGTGTGATTGAGCGTGGTAACCATGCCGCGTTGCTGGCAAAAGGCGGCAAATATGCTGATATGTGGCAAAGGCAGGCGCGCAGCACGGATGCTGCATTGGCCCTGACCTGAGGCCCGAAAGCCGAGAAAGGAGCGAAGTCATGCCGGATGAAATCGAGCGCCGCTCCATGCCGTGGCTGAATGTCGTGTTTGACTGGGAAGGCGTGGCCGCTGCGGCCGCGGCTTTCCTCGCGTCGCTGCTGCTCGGCTGGATCTGGGGTCCGCTGTTCTGGATCGGCTTTGCGGCCATGGTTGCAGCGCTGGCGGCGGGCCGCTGGTCGCGCCGGTCTCCGCCGGATTTGGCGGACGGCGTGGTGGCGCCGTGTGACGGGATCGTCCTGAGCATCCAGGGCGAAGAGCCGCCCACGGCGCTGCGTCTCTCGCCGGGCAGTTATATCCGGATACGGATCACCTCTTCGCCGCTGACGACGAACAAGCTCTATACGCCGATTGCCGGCGGGGTTGACCTGATCACGATGGCACAAGGCGAGCCGTCGGTGCCGATGGCGTTCCGCCCGGACGATGAGGGGCTGACGCGCGCCTATGTGTCGTTTGAAAGCGCTGGCGAGCAGGCTGGCCTTGCGCTCTCGACCGGCGGATTTGGTCCGCGCATCGAGCTGGATGTCGAGACCGGCGATGTCGTGCGGCTCGGCCGCGTCTTCGGGACACGCCGGCTGGGCGGTTGGTGCGACCTGTACCTGCCGGCGAGCTTGAACATACTCGTCTGGCCGGGCCAGACGCTGATCGGCGGTGAGACCGTGATCGGCCGCCTGCGCGCGGAATTCGAAGATGATCTGGTAATCGACGTGCCTGATATCGTGGTTGCGGAACCAAAGCCTGCGACCGTGGCGGCGGCGCCGACGGTAGCCGAAGTGGCGGCCGAGGAAGAGGACTTCTTCGACGATTATCCGGAGCCGGACGAAGTCGAAGCCCCCGAAGACCCCGCCGCGATCTTTGCACGCCTGCGCGAAGCGGCGCGCAAGCACGGCGAGAGTGACTGAGCTGTCAGGGCGTCACGCGCCCCGGGCCCAATCGCGCAGATCGGCCACGTAAATCTCCGGCACTTCCATTGCCGCGAAATGTCCGCCCTTCGGCATCTCCGTCCAGCGCGTGATATTGTAGGCCCGCTTAGCCCAGCTTTGCGGCGGCGCGAGGATGTATTCTTCGCCCGGATAGCTCGCAAACGCGGTCGGCGTTTCGCAGCGCTCACCTTCAGGCAGGCTGGCGCCGCCTTCCTGGAACAGGGCGTTATAATACCAGACGCTCGTCGCAATGGCATCGTTCACGAGATAGATCATCACGTTCGTCAGCAGCTGGTCGCGGGTGTAGACCTCCAGTAGGCCGCGCTCGCGAAGATCGCTCCAGCCATGGAACTTCTCGAGAATCCACGCCGCCGTGCCCATCGGCGAGTCCATCAGCGCCATCGCCAGCGTCTGCGGCTTGGTCGCCTGCTGCATCAGATAGGCGCCCTCCATCTGCATCATCATCTGCGAGCGCTGCAGCCAGGCGGTTTCTTCCGGTGTCTGGGGAAGGGCAGGCGTCGGCCGCATCGCCATCATGTTGAGGTGGATGCCGCGGCAACCGCCCTTGCCATCCACCGTACCATGGTTCTTGCCGAGCCAGGACGTCACCATCGAGCCCCAGTCGCCGCCGTGCGCGAGGTAGGCCGGATAGCCGAGCACGTCGCGCATCAGCTTGTCCCACAGCGCGGCCGTCGCCCTCTGGCCGAGCGGCGACGCGGGCTTCCCGGAAAACCCATAGCCGGGCAGGGACGGGATCACGAGATCAAACGCATCTTCCACCTTTCCTCCGTGCTCGGACGGAAAGGCGAGCGGTCCGATGGCCTGCCAGAATTCATACACGCTCCCCGGCCAGCCATGTGTGATCAGCAGCGGACGCTTGCCTTTCGCTTCGCCCATCACATGCACGAAATGGATGGTCCGCCCGTCCACCTCGGCCGTGAACTGCGGCCAGCGGTTCAACTCGGCCTCGGCGGCGCGCCAGTCATACGTCTCCAGCCAGTAGCGCTGGATATCCTTCATCACCGGCGTCGACATGCCATAGGCAAAGCCCTGTTCGTTCGCCGGCGCCGGGAACCATTTGTAGGCTTCCACCCGCGCACGGATCGCAGCGAGTTTTGCGTCAGGGATTTTGATGGTGAAAGGTTTCGGCGCGGTCATTGCGGATCCTCGTTTTGAGGAACCCTAGCTGACCGCTCGCCTCCGGGGGAGACGGTGCCCTAGCGTCAAACCGAAAAACTCGTCCCGCAGCCGCATCCGGAAGTCGCGTTCGGATTCTTGATCTTGAACGCGGCGCCGATCAGCTCGTTGGCAAAATCGATTTCGGAGCCTTTGAGGAACTCAAGGCTCATCTCGTCGATCAGCACCCGGGCGCCGTCGCGCTCGATCACGAGGTCGTCGCCATTGGCCTCAGGTGCAAAATCGAACTTGTAGGAGAAGCCTGAACACCCCCCACCTTCGACGGACACACGCAGGTAGGCCGCGCCGTCCTGTTTGGCGAGAATCGCATTAATCCGCTTCGCAGCCGAGGCTGTAAGGGTCACATCCGGTGTAGAAACGTCGGTCATGGGCAGAACATAAGGACTAAAACCGCGATGGAAAAGAGAGCCTTGTTCGCAACCCGGCACGAAGACAGCCGTGGACGCTTCTTCAATGAGGCGCCTTCTGCGACCCGTACGCCGTTCCAGCGGGACCGGGACCGGATTATCCATGCGACAGCTTTTCGCCGCTTGAAGCAGAAAACCCAGGTTTTCGTGGCGCATGAGGGCGATCATTTCCGCACAAGGCTGACCCATACGCTGGAAGTCGCCCAGATTGCCCGCACGATTGCCCGCACGCTGTGCCTGGACGAAGACCTCGCCGAAACCCTCGCCCTTTGCCACGATCTCGGCCATCCGCCCTTCGGCCATGCCGGGGAGGACCAGCTGGATGCCTGCATGCAGCCCTATGACGGGTTCGACCACAACGCCCAGTCCCTGCGCATCGTGACCCGGCTGGAGCGACGCTATCCGCAGTTCGACGGGCTCAATCTGAGCTGGGAGACCCTCGAAGGTCTCGTCAAACATAACGGCCCCCTGACCGGTCCGGATACGACCCTCAACGACCTGCCCGCGGCGTTTCGCGACTTTTCCCACCTGATCGACCTCGAGATCGACCAGTTCGCCGGCCCCGAAGCCCAGGTAGCCGCCCTGTCCGATGATATCGCCTACAACAACCACGACATTGATGACGGCATCGCCGCCGGCCTGTTCACGGTCGAGGACCTGATGGACCTGCCGGTGGTGGGCGACGCGTTCCGGGGCGTGCGAATCGAGTTTCCGGACATCGACGACCGGATGGTCACCTATGAGGCCGTGCGCCGGCTGATCGGCCTGTGGATCAATGATCTCGTCGATGAGACCCGCGCCCGGGTGAAGCGCTACAAGCCCAAGACCGCCGCCGATGTACGCGCGATGGACCTGCCGCTGATCGCCTTCTCAGCAGCCCTTGCGGGGCCGCAACGCGCCCTGCGCGCATTCCTGTATGCCCGGATGTACAAGCACTACCGGGTCAACCGGATGCGCTCGAAAGCGAAGCGCGTGTTGGCGGACCTGTTCGAGGTGTTCCTGCACGAGCCGCAGACCCTGCCGCCGCCCTGGGGCGGGCTGGCCGACCCGGCGCCGGACGCGCTGCGGGCGCGGATCGTGTGCGACTACATCGCCGGAATGACCGACACGTTCGCTCTCGAAGAACACCGCCGCCTGTTCGATTCGCGCAGTCTCGCCTGACCCCGGAATCCCAGCAATCACGGCCCAAAGCGGGTCTCTTCAAGGCTCGTTAAGGAAACCGGCCTAGTTGTTAACCGCAGGATTTTGTTCAGGGAGCAACCAATGAGCCGACAAAGCTCACAGGGCCAGGACTATACCCCCTTTGACGACGACTATCGCGGGTTTGATGCCCGCGAGGAAGAGAACGCACGCGGCCCCCTGATCCTGACGCTCGCCATCGGCGTGCTGCTGATTTTCGGCGCCGTGGTCTGGAACACCTACCGGCAGGGCGTCCGCCCCGAAGGCGAGGGCCTGCCCAGCGTCCTGGCTGAGGATACGCCGATCAAGACCGCCCCCGCCGAAGCTGGCGGCGCCGTGGTCGAGAACACCGATATCCGCTTCTTCGACGAGATGGACGCCTCCGACCGCGAGCCCGCTGTCGAGCTTGCCTCTGCCGGCGCAGAACTCGCGGGCGCCGGCGCGGTCAGCGACGGCCTGCCGACGAACCTCCGCCGCGGCCCCGTGGAGCCTGTCACCGACCTGACGGACGCGCCGCCGCCAGCAGAGGTGGTTGCTGAGCCTGCGACAGCGGCTGAGGCCGTTGTAACCCCCACGCAGCCCGCGGCCCTCGAAGTGCCACAGGGCCCGCGCGTGCGCTTCGCGTTTGCGGCAGACGGCGCCTATCTCGTGCAGATCGCCGCCCTGCGCTCCGAGGAGGCGGCCGAATCCCAGTGGAAACGGGTGACTGCTTCGGCGCCGGAATTGTACCATGGCGCCACGAAAATGATCCAACGCGCCGACCTCGGCTCTGAGGGTGTGTTTTATCGGTTGCGCGTCGGCGCCTTTGCCGACAGATCGGAGGCTTCGGCCTTCTGTGACGCGGTCAAGGAAGCGGGTGCCAACTGCATCGTGGTGAACGGATAGTGGTCAAAGCCTGCATTCTCAGCGTATCCGGCCCGGAATTGACTTCCGGCGAAGCAGCCCTGTTCCGGGCGCAAAACCCGTGGGGCGTGATCCTCATGGGGCGCTCCTGTGTCAGCCGTATGCAGGTGCGCAAACTGGTCGCCGACATCTGGGACGCGACTGGCCGGGAAACGCTGATCTTCATCGACCAGGAAGGCGGCCGCGTGGCACGCCTGAAGGCGCCTGAATGGCCCCTGTTCCCGCGCGGGGCCGATTACGCGGCCATCTACGCCCGCGACCCCGAGCTTGGCCGCGAGGCTACCTGGCTCGGACACCGGCTGATAGCCGCGGAACTCGCAAGCCTTTCGATCCACGCCGATTGCGCGCCGGTGGTCGACCTGCCGGTTCCCGGCGCCCATGACATCATCGGCGACCGCGCCTTCGGCACAGACCCCGCCGGAATCGCAGACCTTGCTGCCGCAGCCCTTAGGGGCCTTGCCGCCGGCAGCGTTGCCGGCGTCATCAAGCACATTCCCGGCCATGGCCGCGCCTTTGCTGATAGCCATTACGAACTGCCGCGCGTCACCGCCGGCGACAATGAACTCTCGAAGGACTTTGACGCCTTCGCCCGGGTTGCCGACGCGCCGATGGCGATGACAGCCCATATTTCCTACGACGCTTACGACGCCGGCAAGGCCGCGACCGTCTCGCGCATCATGATTCAAGAGATCATCCGTGGCCGAATCGGGTTTAATGGCCTCCTGATGACGGATGATCTGGGGATGAAAGCCTTGGGGGGCACATTGACCGAGCGCGCAGACGCCTCGATCGCCGCCGGCTGCGATGTGCTGCTGCATTGCTCGGGCTTCCTGAAGAACCCGGACGAGATCCTTGCGGAAATGACCGAAGTGGCTACTGCCGCGCCGCATCTCGCGGGCAAGGCCGAAGACCGCGCGGACAATGCGGATGCCATCGCACGGCGCACCGAACCGTTCGAGGCCGCGAAAGGCTGGCGCCGGTTCCACGAACTCTTCCCGCAACTGGGGGCGATGGCGTGAGCGGAGAGGCCATCTCCATTGATGCCCTCTCGGCCGACGTGGCCGAAGCGGACGGTGTGAACCTCTTCTCAGTGGATGTGCCGGGCTATGAGGGTCCGCTGCACTTGTTGCTGGAACTTGCGCGCCGCCAGAAGGTGAACCTGCTGCAGATTTCCATGCTGCAGCTCGCCGAGCAGTACATGACGTTCATCGAGGACGCGCGCAGCAAGCGGATTGATCTGGCGGCGGACTACCTGCTGATGGCGTCCTGGCTCGCATTCATGAAGTCGCGCCTGCTGTTGCCGAAGCCGGAAGCCCTCGGCGATGATGA
Source organism: Caulobacterales bacterium (assembly GCA_038249555.1). Lineage (GTDB taxonomy): Bacteria > Pseudomonadota > Alphaproteobacteria > Caulobacterales > Hyphomonadaceae > Hyphomonas. Next base: position 1,224 of record JBBSDJ010000075.1, on the reverse strand, counting down.
GCCAACCGGCGAGGAGATGGCCGCCCGGCTTGCCTTCCGCCTCAAGCGTCTCGACGCGATGCGCGAAGCCGTACGCGAACTTGAGGCTGGCCCGGTGCTGAACAATGTCGTGTTCCTGCGCGGCGCGCCGGTGCAGCCGAAAGTCGTGAAACTCACCGAGTTCACGGCAACCCTTTACGATCTCACCTCCGCCTTCGGTTTCATCCGTGACCGGAAGGAAAAGGAAGCGCCGCACCGGATCGAGAAGCAGCCCGTGATGGCGCTCGAGCAGGCGCGCAACACGCTGCGGGGCCTGCGCCAGCAGCTTGAGAACTGGTCGAGCCTCGACGATATCCGCACGGCGCTGTGCGAGAGTACGCCGGAACTGCCCGGCCGGTCGGTGACCGCCAGCGTCTTCTCCGCCGCCCTCGAACTGACGCGCGACGGCGAGGTCGACATGCGCCAGGACGCTCACTTCTCGCCCATCTATCTTCGCAACGCGGCGCGCGCCGGGGAGGGGATCGATGCAACCGTCTGAGACATTCAAGATGACCCATGACACGGCCGACAATCGCCGCGATGCAATGAGCCAGCTGTCCGAGGCTCAGGCCCGCGCTGAAGCCGACCTGCTGGGCGGCCGCGATGCGGCCCTGGCTGAAGGCGTGCGCCGGGCCGAGGCTGTGCTGTTCGCGGCGGGCGAACCTCTGTCTGCGGAGCAGATTGCTGAAATCCTGCCGCAAGGCATCGAGGCCGGCGAAGTGCTGATGGCCCTGCGCGCGGTCTATTCCAAGCGCGGCGTGAACCTCGTCGAGGTGGCCGGCAAGTGGCGCTTCCAGACGGCGCAGGATCTGTCCTACCTGTTTGTCGAAGAGCGCCAGGTGCAAAAGAAGCTTGGCCAGGCCGCGCTGGAGACGATGGCGATTATCGCCTACGGCCAGCCGGTGACGCGCGCCGAGATCGAAGCCGTGCGCGGCGTCGCGGTGGCGAAATCCGTGATTGATACGCTCTTGGAAACGGGCTGGGTGCGCGTGCGCGGCCGCCGCAAGACGCCGGGCCTGCCGATCACCTATGGCACCACGGACAAGTTCCTCGAACACTTCGGCCTCGAAAGCCTCGACACGCTGCCCGGCAAGGCGGACCTCGAAGCCGAAGGCCTGCTGACCGACGTGATCCCGTCCGGCTTCCAGATGCCCGACGAAGAGGCGCTGTCGGAAGAAGACATGCTGATCGGTGAACTCGGTAATG
>JBBSDJ010000074.1:0-12830 GCA_038249555.1 Caulobacterales bacterium | reverse complement strand
GTATCGATTCTTTCTCACTCCTTATCGCTGCGCCTCCGCTCCACGCGGTGCAGGACGAGCCACCAGAGGGCGGCCCAGGCGGCGCCGAGGCACCAGCCGGCGAGGACATCGGTGGGCCAGTGGACGCCGAGATAGATGCGGCTGAAGCCGACGAGGAGGGTGAGCAGGATCGCGCCGCCGAGGATGAGGGCCTTGACCTTGCCGTCCTCCTGGCCGCGCGCCATCAGGGCGCCGAGCGTGAGGAAGGCGACGGCGGACAGAGTGGCATGGCCGCTCGGGAAACTTGAGCTGGCGGCGTGGGTGAGGTGTTCGACAATGTCCGGGCGCGGGCGGGCGAAGCCGAGTTTCAGCAGACTGCCGAGCAAGGCGCCGGATCCGACGGCGCCGAGGATGATGAGGGCGGCGGGCCGATCATTGCGCAGGAAGCGGTAGAGCGCCGCCGTGATCGTCAGCAGAGTGAGGACCGCGTAACCGCCGAGGGCGGTGATGTCGGTCATGGCGTTCAGCAGCCAGGCCGGGCCGATGGGCGTGGAGGTGTCTTCCGGCATGCGCAGGAAGGTGAGCACGGCGGAGTCAAAGCCGTGGGTTTCCTGTTCGAAGACTTCGTCGGCGAGTTCCGCGAAGCCGAGAAGGCCAAGCGCGATGATGCCGAGCACAGCAATCGGGCCAACCTCGCGCAGGGAGGCGAGCGAGAGCCAGGACGGCCGTTTCATGCAAGGCCCGCGGCTTTCAGGGCACTCGACTGGCGTGCGGACACGGTTTCGACCGAGAAGCCTTCGAGGCTTTGCTCGAACAGTTCGTGGAAGTTGAGTTCGGCGCCGAGGCGGAGATAGGCGGCGCCGAGGCCGATGGCGGCGCGGTCCATGAAGACGAACTCGCGCGGGATCTTCACGGGCCCTTTCTCTTTCAGGAGCTGGCGGACGCGGAAGGCTTCCTTGCGGCCATACTCGCCGGGCTTGATGCCGTCGGCGACGGAGCGGACGCGGTCGTCGATGATCGGGCCGTAGATGAAGCGGGCCCAGACGTTGAGGACTTCGACGAGTTCGCGCGACAGGTTTTCGAAGCCCCAGGTTTCGTAGGCGGCGTAGGCGGCGTCGAAATCATCGGTGAGCATGGCGCGGTAGAGATCGACGACACCGCCGACGAACTTTGGCGGGAAGATGCGCACGCAGCCGAAGTCCAAGAGGTTGATGCCGGCGCCGCCGCCGGTGACCTGGTAATTGCCGAGGTGGGGATCGCCGTGGATGACGGCGTAGGAGTTCATTGGCGCCCACCAGGTCCAGAACAGCATTTCGGCGATATGGTTGCGGACGTCCTGCGGGGCGGATTCGAAGGCGCTGAGCTTTTCCCCCGAAAGCCAGGTCATGGTGAGGAGGCGTTCGGCGGAGAGGTCCGGGACGAGTTGCGGCACGGTGACGAAGGATTTGTCCGCAAGCATGGCGCCGTAGAGGGCCATGTGTTTGGCCTCGCGGGCATAGTCGAGCTCCTCGCGCAGCCGGTCGGTGATTTCTTCGACCATCGCGTCGGCATCGATCGAGCCGTCCATGCGCTTGAACACGCCGAGCAAGGTGCGCAGCTGGCCGACATCGGATTCAACCGCGCTGGACATGTCCGGATATTGCAGCTTGCAGGCAACCTCGCGGCCATCGTGCAGCGTGGCGCGGTGGACCTGGCCGAGGGAGGCTGCGTGGGCGGCCTCGTGGGCGAAGCTGGCGAACTTTGTCTCCCACCCTGCCCCGAGCTCGGCGCGCATGCGGCGCTTGACGAAGGGCCAGCCCATGGCGGGGGCCTCGGCCTGCAGCTGGCTGAGTTCGGCGGCGTACTCGGGCGGCAGGAAATCCGGGATCGTCGAGACGAGCTGCGCGATCTTCATCAGCGGGCCCTTGGACTTGCCGAGCGCCGCCGCGAGCGCTTTCGCCGTGCGCTGGTCACCCTCGTCACCGCCGAACAGGGACTGGGCCGCGAAGGCGAAGCCTGCGCCGGAAAGGTTGGCGCCGACCTTCGCGGTGCGCGCTATACGGCCCGAAAGGCGGTTGCGCTCGGGGTCGGCAGGCTGGGAAGGCTTGTCGGTCATGCAGCGGATATAGAGGGGCGGCGCCCGCTTTGACAGGACGCAAGGTCGCACTGGGTGACAAGCCGGCGGCCTTGGCGTATAGCGCCGCGAGTTTGCCACATTTACCGAGGCCCGACCTGCCCCATCGCCGCTGTTCGCATCCGACGGACCCACCGCGTTAACGCAGCCCCTCCCAGCGCTCCCCTCCCAGAAAGCTCCCATGTCCTACAAGACCCTGATCACCGAGATCGATACCGAAGACGGCTTTGCCGTCATCCAGATGAACCGGCCGGAGAGCCTGAACGCGCTCTGCGAGGAGATGATGTCGGAGCTTTCGGCGGCGTTTGACCGGTTCGAGGCGGATGACAATGTCCGCTGCATCATCCTGACCGGCTCCAAGAAGGCATTTTCCGGCGGGGCGGATGTCAAGGAAATCCAGGCCAAGACCTTCCCGCAATCCTATTATGAGGACTTCATCACCCGGAACTGGGAGCGTGCGGCACGCACCCGCAAGCCGCTGATCGCGGCGGTGGGCGGCTATGCGATCGGCGGGGGCTGCGAACTGGCAATGATGTGCGACATCATCCTGGCGGCCGACAATGCCAGGTTCGGACAGCCTGAAATCCGCCTCGGCGTGATGCCGGGCGCCGGCGGAACACAGCGGATGGCGCGGGCGATCGGCAAGTCGAAAGCCATGGAACTCTGCCTGACGGGCCGCATGATGGAAGCCGTGGAGGCCGAGCGCTGCGGGCTGATCAGCCGGATCGTGCCGGCCGACGACCTGATGGACGAGGCCCGTGAGCTGGCGCGCACGATTGCCTTGATGCCGCGGGCCGCTGCGATGATGACCAAGGAGGCCATCAATGCGGCCTATGAGACCCCGCTGGCACAGGGCATCCAGTTCGAACGGCGCCTGTTTCATTCGCTTTTTGCCACCGATGACCAAAAAGAAGGCATGAAAGCCTACGTCGAAAAGCGCACGGCCCACTTCAAGGATCGCTGAAAGGCCTGCCGGAAGGCTGCTTTTCCGGTCTGAGTCCGGTTGACGCGCACCCGGCGTTTATGTATCTCCCCGCCTTCGGCCTGACGGGGGACTTTCCCGGGGCTCTAGGAGTTTACGATGGCGAATACGAAATCTGCCAAGAAAATGGTGCGCAAGATCGAAGCGCGCACCGAGGTCAACAAAGCCCGCCGCTCGCGCGTGCGCACCTATGTCCGCAAGGTTGAAGAGGCCATTGCTTCGGGCGACAAATCGGCCGCTGCCGACGCGCTGAAGGCTGCCCAGCCGGAGATCATGCGGTCCGTGACCAAGGGCATCACCCACAAGAACACGGCCTCGCGCAAGGTTTCGCGCCTTTCGGCCCGCGTCAAGGCGATGGCCTGAGCCCTGCAATCAGGCGCCTCGCGCGGCCTGAAATCAAAGCCTGCCAGATAAGTCTGGCGGGCTTTGTTTTTGCCTGAAGACCGCACGCATTCCGGAACCCTCTCAAGAAACGGCGGGGCATAGATTGCAACCTTTGGTTGCTGATTTCTGCTGCTGGTTTTGACCTATGTTGCGCGCCTGCAAGGGACGGCGGAAATGGTCAAATTCCACAGCCTGACATGGATGTTCCCAGTTGACATAAATTACGGGAACAAACGTAAGCGAGCGCTCACAAAAAAAATAGTTGGCATACTCAACTGCATGTATTTCCTGTGCATTTTAGAGACGCCCTACAAGTCAACACGCTAAGTGATACGTTCGCAAAAAAGTGGGGCTTGTAATGAATTTGTGTGCCGATTAGTTTCTGGAGGCCAGCTAATATCGTCCCGGTAAAGAGTATCTTTTGAGTGTCAGGCGGGGGCCTGCCGGGGCGCGTCGAGTGCGAGTTGGAAAGAGCGATCAAAACTAGAAACGGGGTCGGTGATGGACCGAAAAAGATTGTTTGTCTCTCGCGTAAAAAAGGGAACACAGGATCAGGGCGGTGGTGATGCCACCGGGCAGCGCGTCTGGGAAGATGTGCAAGCCGTGCTCGAGTCCCGTCTCCCGCGTGAAGAGTTTGACCGCTGGATTGCGGAACTGCGCCTGGTCGCAGAGCTTGATGGTGAAATGCTGCTCGCGGCCAAGGACCCTGTGGGTCTCGACCGTGTCAGCGCCCAGTACAAGCGCGAGATCGAACGGCTGTGGACGGGCATGGACCCGCAAAGCCGCCCGATCAAATTGATCTGTTGGCGGACGACTCCGGCCGAACTGCGCGAGCTGATCGGCGACCCGTGGGAGGTCGATCCCGACGCCGGTGTGGCGGACGAGGCCGAGGTTGCCGCGGCGCCGTCGGGCGGACCTGCAATGACGTTCGGCAACCTCGTTGTCGGCCCATCGAACAAGACGGCAGCAGAATTGGCGAAGCGCATTGCGGCGGGCCTTCCGGCCGGCACGCCGATCACGCTGATCTACGGGCCTCAGGGCACGGGCAAGACGCATATCGTGATGGCGCTGAAAGACGACGTCGCGAAGCGCGATGCCAATCGCAAGGTGGTCTACCTGACCGCCGAGGAATTCATGTCGTCCTATCTCGACGGCGTGAAGGCACGTGACACCAGCGGCCTGAAGCGCCGGCTGCGGATGGCGGCGATCCTGATCGTCGACGACCTGCACCGGATTGCCGGCAAACCCGGCACGGAGAACGAGTTGTTCCAGAACATCCGTGAAGTGACCGGCAATGGCGGACAGGTTGTCCTCGTGGGCGACGCCGCCCCGGGCGAGACCGTCGGCTTCGGCAAGCGGCTGGTCGGCGAGCTGAAGGGCGCAACCGCGGTCGAGATCGGCCTGCCCGACGCCGCGATGCGCCGCGAAATTCTGAACCGCCTTGCCGCGCATGTTACGGCCAGCCATCCGGAATTCCTGCTGGGGGACGACATGATCCAGAAACTCAATTCCGGAATCCGCGGCCCGGGCCGCGAGCTGACCGGCGCCGTGTGGAGCCTGTTCACCGAAGCCAATTTTGGTCAGGAAACACCGACCATGGAGATGCTGGAGCGCGTGATCCGCCGGCATTCGGGCGAACAGCGCGAGCCGACGATCGACGTGATCAAGAAGGCGACGCTGAAGATCTTCCCGATCGCCCGCGCCGACCTTGAAGGCCCGAGCAAGATGCAGGCCTTCGTCTATCCGCGTCAGGTTGCGATGTACCTCTGCCGTACGATGACCCGGAAATCCTTCCCGCAGATCGGGCGGGCCTTTGGCAAGCGCGATCACACAACCGTGCTTTACGCCTTCCGGCGCATCGAGAAAGCCCTGCCGGAAGACCCGCGTATGGCCGATGACATCGCGCGCGTCGAAGCGGTGATCTTCGACATGATCGAGGCAGGTCAAACCTGAGGCAAAGCCCCGGGCGGCCTGCGTCGCCGCTTGGCTTTTTGCGGAACTTGGTTAAGGGTCTCCAGCCCGCTTCCGGACAGGGGCGGGCTGATTCCCTGTCAACCGGGGATCAGGCATTCGCGGACACAGAAACTAGAGGATTGGGGGACGCTGCCTGGCAGCGCCCGTGATGGACGGACCCGAAGATGAAGCTGACGATTGAACGTGGTGCCCTGCTCGATGCGCTCAGCCATGTGCAGAACATTGTCGAACGCCGCACGACGATCCCCATCCTGTCGAACGTCCTGTTGCAGGCGAAGAAGGGCGAGCTGCGCCTGACCGCCACCGACCTCGATATCGAAGCCGTCGACTCCGCCGATGCGAAAGTGTCGAAGGAAGGCGCGGTGACGGCGCCGGCCGGCACGCTGTTCGACGTGGTGCGCAAGCTGCCTTCGGGCGCCGAAGTTCTGCTCGAGCTGAATCCGGAAACGCAGCGCCTGTCGATCACGGCCGGCCGCTCGCAGTTCGAGTTGCCTACCCTGCCCGCGTCCGATTTCCAGACGATGGCCTCCGATGAAGGCAGCGTGCAGTTCAGCCTGGCCGCCGCAGACCTGGCGCGGCTGATCGACAAGACGCGCTTTGCGATCTCGACCGAAGAGACGCGCTATTATCTCAACGGTATCTACTTGCACGCCGCCAAGAATGATGCGGGCAAGCCCGTGCTGCGCTCGGTCGCCACCGATGGCCACCGCCTGGCGCTGGCCGAACTGAAGGCGCCAAAGGGCAGCGAAAAGCTGACCGGCGTGATCGTGCCGCGCAAGACCGTCAACGAAATCCGCCGCCTGATCGACGGACGCACGGATGAGGTTGCGGTGGAAGTCTCCGACACCAAGATCGTCGTGCGCGCGGGCCGCGCCGTGCTGACCTCAAAGCTGATCGATGGTTCGTTCCCGGACTATGCGCGCGTCATTCCAAAGGGCAATGACAAGAAGCTGACCGTCGACAACAAGGCGTTCGAGGCGGCGGTTGACCGCGTCTCGACGGTCTCGGCGGAGCGTTCGCGCTCGGTGAAGATGAGCCTCAGCGAGGGCCGGCTGACGCTGGCGGTGAACCATGCCGAGACCGGCGCGGGGAACGAGGAAATCGAAGCGGAGTATTCCTCCGACGCGATGGAGATCGGCTTCAACGCCAAGTATCTGCTAGACATCGCCGGACAGATCGAATCCGACGAGGCCGAGTTCATGTTCAATGATCCGGCATCCCCGGCGCTGGTGCTCGACCCGTCGGACGAGTCGGCGCGCTATGTGCTGATGCCGCTCCGCGTTTAGACAGGCGGGCCGGCGGGCCCTTCGAACAATGACCGCCCTTACCCGTCTCACCCTTACCGATTTCCGGAACTATGCGAGCCTCACGCTGGTGCTCGATGGGCGGCCGGTGTGCCTCTATGGCTCCAATGGCGCGGGCAAGACCAACCTTCTGGAAGCGATCAGCCAGTTCGGGCCGGGGCGCGGCTTGCGGGCGGCGCAGCTGGCGGAGATGACGCGCCACGGCGCAGCCGGTGGCTGGACGATTTCGGGCGTGCTGAACGGCGAGCAGAAGATCGGCATTGCGCTGGAAGGCGCTGGTCCCGCCAAACGGTCGGTTCGCATCGACGGCGCGCCGGCGAGCCCGGGCGACCTGGCGGAACGGATGCGGCTGATCTGGCTGACGCCGGCGATGGACGGCGTGTTCCGGGGCGGCGCTTCGGAGCGGCGGCGGTTCTTTGACCGGCTGGTGATGGCGCACCAGCCTTCGCATGGCGGCGCTTCGACGCGCTACGAGAAGGCATTGGCGGAGCGCAACGCGCTGCTGGAGCGCGGGCATGTGGACCCGGCCTGGGCGGATGCGATCGAGGCGCGCCTCGCGGAGGCGGGCGCCGAGATCGCGGTGAACCGCGCACTTGTGCTGGCGGAGTTGCAGGCAGCGATCGATGCGCGGCCCGAGGGGCATTTTCCGAAGGCGGACCTGTCGCTGGAAGGCGAGGCGGAAGCGGCAGCGCTGCAGGGCGAGGATTTCCGCGCGATCTTCGATCTTCTGGTCGACGCCTACAGAAACGGGCGGCGGCGCGACATCGGCGCGGGGCGCACGCTGAGCGGGCCGCATCGGTCTGACCTTGGCGTGATCCACCGGCCCTCTGGTGCGCCGGCGGGCGAGGCCTCGACCGGGCAGCAGAAGGCACTGCTGATCGGTCTGGTGCTGGCGTCTGCGGGCGCATTGTCCGTGAACGGAGAAGGCCCTGCCCCCCTGCTGCTGCTCGACGAGGCGGCGGCGCATCTGGACCCGGACAGGCGCACCGCCCTGTTCGGGGAATTGGCAGCGCTTAACGGTCAGGCCTGGCTTACGGGCACCGACGCGTACCTATTCGAGACATTCGGCACGCAGGCCCAGAGGGTTCGTGTGGAATCATGTTCGGCGGTTGTTGAGGCATAGACTCAAGCAGCGCGGGGTCGATGATTTCTTCCTCGCCGGTATCGAAAACCGACTGGATTTCGGGCTCGGGCTTGCCTTCGAACCAGGCCGCTTCCTGTTCGAACCAGCCGGTGAGGATGGGGTTCACGTCCCGGTACCGCTTGTAGTTGAGGCCGTGATCAGCGCCTTCGAGGATGTGCACATTCGCCTCGGGCATCACGCCGCTCATCTGCTCCGCGCTGGCGATCAGAACGGTCGGATCATTGGTGCCGAAGACGGCGGCGACCGGGATGCCGGTGGCGGCAAGCGCGGCGTAGGTGTCTTCGCGGCCGCGCATCGGGAAGTGCCGGAAGGTGGACAACAGCGCGCGGCCATAGCCGCGGTATTTCATCTGTTCACGGACATCGCCCTGCAGCCGGTCCTCAGGGGCAAGGCCGGATTCGTCGTACTGGGGGTCGTTTGCCACCGACGGCATCGCCACCATGCGCCAGAGCCAGTCGCCGATCACCGGCGTGCGGATGAGGGATGCCTGGGCCCCCTCCGTGCCTGCCACATCGAGCCCGGCCGGGACAAACAGGAACACGCGCGCCACGCGTTCGGGATGGCGCACGGCAAATTCCGCGACGATGGGGCCGCCCATCGACAGGCCGACAAATCCGGCCGGTTCGGTGATGTTCAGGGCGTCGAGGAGGGCGTGGAGTTCCCAGTCGTAGAAGTCGGTATCGTAGCGGCTCGCGGGCCGGTCGGACCAGCCGCGGCCGAGATGATCGAACTGCAGGACGCGGAAGCCGGCCACGCGCAGGGCTTCGGCGTTCTGGTCGAAGATGAATCCGGGCGTCGAGAAACCGTGCACCATGACGATCAGCGGCGCGCCTTCGGGCCCGGTCAGGCGATAGTGGATCTTCGCGCCCGGCAGTTCGGCAAACTGGCCGGGCGCGCGCGCCCGCTCGATCTCGTCGAGTGGCCTGAGGTCGCGCCCGGCCCATGACCAGCTCGCCCAGAACGCGAATACGAGCGCGCCGAGACCCCACAGCACCCACTTCATGCAACTCTCCCCTGACGGGGCGATGATGAAAGGTTCAACGGTTCGTGTCGAGCCAGATCCGCAGGCGTTCTAGTGACGGGAGAATTTCGGCGGCGAGGTCCGGCGGAAAACCTGCCGGCAGTTGAGCAAGCTCCGGCATAAGGGCCTTAAGCGAGGCCTCGCGAGCCTGCTTTCCCGCAGGTGTGAGGAATACGCGTTTCGAGCGGGCATCGTCTGGATCGGGATCGACGCGGATGAAGCCCTTCGCTTCCAGTTTCTGCAGCGTATTGGTCATCGTGCCCTTGGTGACCTGGAAGGCAGCAGCGAGACGCGCCGGCGTCCAGCCATCGCCGAGACGAACGCAATGATTGAGCAGGCCGAACTGCGCGACCGTGAGACCCTGAGGGAGCACGCGCTGGAAGCGGTTGCCGGACAGCTGGGCGATGATGCCGATCTCGTTGAAGAGCTGGAAATACAGCGCGCCGATCTCGGTAGGCTGGGTGGGCCGCGCCGTTTTTTGGGGCATTCAGGATCAAATCATCATGTGGGCGTCAAGACCGCGCCGGGGTGTAGGGCCGACATCCGGCCCGAATCCGGTGCGTGCCAGCATCTGCAACCGTTTCCCGCCGCCGATCAAGCCATGCACTTCTGCGTAGAGCGGCGCCATCTCGGGATACTCCTGAAGTGACTGGCTCCACGGATGGAGGCCGAGGCCGAGCGCGGTCGCCCTGAGATTCATGCGAACATAGGCGCGCCCGGCGTCAATCTGGTCGGCGCGGCGCTGGTTGTCGTTCGTGATCCAGACAAAGCCGCGCGCGGACATCGCCATAGCCTCATACATGGCGAGCCCCTGGCGAAATCCTTCCGAGGACGGGTCCGCCAGCGTCTCGCGCGAGATCAATCCGATCGCCTTGCCGAGACCCATCAGGGGGCCTTCAAGCTCGATCCCGTCCGGATTGGCTTTCACTTCTGCAGGGCCAATCCGCATCAGGTCCACACTTTCCTGGTTGGTGTAGCGCGTCTGCACTTCCAGCTTATGGCCGCGCCACGTGAGGTCACGCAGCTGCGTCGCGAGCGGTGTGTTGCCCGTGCCGCCGGACGTCTGGCCAAAGCACGCGCCTTCATCGATCAGTCTGCGGAGCGCTTCCTCGGGCACATCTGTGGTCTTGTAGGTCTCCTTGTTCGACCGGCGCGCGAGGACATGTGCGAAGAGCGGATCGGGCTTTATGGCAGCGGAGGCAAACCGGACATGGGCGACAGGTCGAGCATCAAGCGTTGCCATGTCCTCTCCCTCGGGAAAGGTTTGAACCTCCACGGCATAACCTTCCTGTGCTGCGGCGAGCACGAGCAGTTCAAGAAAGGCGCCGCAGCCGATCACGATCTGGCGGTCGAAGGGATCGGTAGCCGGAAGGCGGCGTTCGAGATCGACGAACAGGATCAGCGCGTCATCACCTTCGAGCTGGACGAGCCAGGGCTGGCGGTTGTGGGGGTTAGGCGCGAGGAGCGCGTAGGAGAGGAAGCGGCGGCGGAATTCGGTCTCCTGCCCCGCCACACGCCAAGCTTCGCGGGCGGCGCGGCTGGGCTGGTTCAGGGCGACGAAGGTGCCCGCGCCGGCGGCGGCGAGGACGACGCCTCCCCCAATCAGTTTCAGTATACCGCGCCGGGTTGTCATCACCGCCTCCTTTTGTTTGACTTCAAACCTTTTAGTTTGACATCAAACTTTCGTCAAGCCGCGGAATCTACCGGTGTGGCGCGCCTGCCTGCGGACGCGCCCTCGACGCCGCATGATCCGGACGAAACGATCAAACTTGAAGCGACCCGCGCGGCCTGAGGTGGATTCTGGCGGCGCATCGCTATAGGTAAGGCGCCAAACGAGGAGCCTCCCCATGAAAACACGCGCCGCCGTCGCCTTCGAGGCCAAGAAACCGCTCGAGATCGTCGAGCTTGACCTTGAAGGCCCCAAGGCGGGCGAAGTGCTTGTGGAAATCATGGCGACGGGTATCTGCCATACCGATGCCTACACGCTGGACGGGCTGGACTCCGAGGGCATCTTTCCGAGCGTGCTGGGCCATGAGGGCGCCGGCATCGTGCGCGAGGTGGGCGCGGGCGTGACGTCTGTGCGCCCCGGCGATCACGTCATCCCGCTCTACACACCGGAATGCCGCCAGTGCAAAAGCTGCCTCTCGGGCAAGACCAATCTGTGTACGGCCATTCGCGCCACACAAGGCAAAGGCCTGATGCCGGACGGGACGTCGCGTTTTTCCTATAAAGGTCAGACGGTGTATCACTACATGGGCTGCTCGACCTTCTCGAACTTCACCGTGTTGCCGGAAATCGCCGTGGCGAAGATCCGCGCGGACGCGCCGTTCGACAAAGCTTGCTATATTGGATGTGGCGTGACCACCGGCGTGGGCGCGGTGGTGAACACGGCGAAGGTCCAGGTCGGCGAGAATGTCGTCGTGTTCGGGCTGGGCGGGATTGGCCTCAACGTGTTGCAGGGCGCGCGGATGGCGGGGGCGGACATGATCGTCGGCGTCGACATCAATCCGTCCAAGGAGGAATGGGGCCGCAAGTTCGGCATGACGCATTTCATCAACCCGAAGGACGTGAAGGACGTGGTCGCGCATATCGTGGAGCTGACCGGCGGCGGGGCGGACTATTCGTTCGACTGCACGGGCAACACGGCCGTGATGCGCCAGGCGCTGGAATGCTGCCATCGCGGCTGGGGCACGAGCGTCATCATCGGCGTGGCGGAATCCGGCAAGGAAATCGCGACGCGGCCCTTCCAGCTGGTGACCGGGCGCAACTGGCGCGGCACGGCCTTCGGCGGCGCCAAGGGGCGCACCGACGTGCCGAAGATCGTCGACTGGTACATGAACGGCAAGATCGAGATCGACCCGATGATCACGCACGTGATGACGCTCGACAAGATCAACGACGCGTTTGACCTGATGCACGAGGGCAAGAGCATCCGGAGCGTGGTGGTGTATTGATGGAGATAGTAGCGCGCAGCCGCTCTCACTTTTTCGGGTTACTCTACGAATTTCTGCTTATTGTGCGAACACCGGTCGCTGAGGGCGAGCATCCCGGTATTGCTTATGCGCTTCACAATTTGCCTTCGATCTTAGATGATGAGCATTGGACCGATATGCATTCGGAAGCAGCTTGGAACGAGATTCTCGGCGCAGCGAAACTTGCGGGCGCACGGGATTGGTTGGAAAAGACAGACGAAAAGTTACGAGATCTCGCGCTTTCAGGAACGCCACCGGTTCCGAAATGGCAATTTGGCAAGGGCATTCGCAGCAGGCTGTCTACTGATGAGTGAATGGCACCTTCCCTGGAACGCCAGCTGCCTTTGCGGGCAGGTGAAAATGCGCGTGACAGCCCCGCCCGTGGTGTCGATGGCGTGCCATTGCGTCGGGTGCCGGAAACTGACGAGCGGGCCCTATTCGCTGTCACTGCTGCTGCCGGCGGATGGGTTCGAGGTGATCGAAGGCGAGCCAGGGACCGGCGGCCTGCACGCGGAGAACCAGCAGATGTTCTGCCCGCACTGCAAGAACTGGCTGTTCACGCGGATGCCGGGATTGCCCTTCGTGAACTTCCGGCCCGGCATGCTGGAGGATGCGAGCTGGGTGCGCCCGATCATCGAAACGATGACGCGCGAGCGCCTGCCTTTTGCCACCACCGGTGCGGAGTTCAGCTTTGACGGCTTTCCCGCGCCTGAAGACTACGGCCCCGCGATGGCGGCTTTTGCCGACCATGGCTCCCGGCCGCCTGCAAACTGATTTCTTGATCAACACCTGGAGGAACTACCTATGTACAGTCATATGATGGTCGGCTCGAACGACATCGCAAAATCCAAGGCGTTCTATGACGCCCTGTTTTCGTCCGTAGGCGGAAAGCCCGGCATCACGGACCCGAAGGGCCGCCTCGTCTATATGCACAATGGCGGCATATTCCTCGTCACG
>JBBSDJ010000073.1:0-12861 GCA_038249555.1 Caulobacterales bacterium | reverse complement strand
ATCTCGGTGATCAGCGCGTCCAGCGCCTCGGCGCAATCGGCGACCACCGGCACGTCCACCCGCACGATCTTGTTGATCGAGGAGGCATCGATATCGATGTGGATCTTCTTGGACTTGGGCGAGAAGGCATCGATACGGCCGGTCACCCGGTCATCGAAGCGGGCGCCGACGCAGATCATCAGGTCGCAGTCGTGCATGGCATTGTTGGCTTCGAAGCTGCCATGCATGCCGAGCATGCCCAGCCAGTCCGGGTGCGAGGCCGGGAAGGCGCCGAGGCCCATCAGGGTCGAGGTCACCGGGAAACCGGTCAGCTCCTGCAGCTCGCGCAGCTTCTCCGAGGCTCGCGGCCCGGAATTGATCACACCGCCGCCGGTATAGAAGATCGGCCGCCAGGACTTGGTCATCAGGTCAGCCGCGGCCTTGATGGCGTCCGTCTTCGGGATGCGCTGGGGCACATAGGTCGGCTTGGTGATGCCCTCCTTGCCGACATAGGGCCCGGTCGCGAACTGGATGTCCTTGGGGATGTCGACGACCACCGGGCCGGGGCGGCCGGATGTGGCCACGTAGAACGCCTCGTGCATGATCCGGGCGAGCTGGGTGACGTCGGTCACGAGGTAATTGTGCTTGGCGCAGCTGCGGGTGATGCCGGTCGTGTCGCATTCCTGGAAGGCGTCGGTGCCGATCAGGTGCGTCGGCACCTGTCCGGTGATCACTACCATCGGGATCGAGTCCATCAGCGCGTCGGTGATCGGGGTCACCATGTTGGTCGCGCCGGGGCCGGAAGTCACCAGCGCCACGCCGCACTTGCCGGTCGAGCGGGCATAGCCTTCGGCGGCATGGCCGGCGCCCTGTTCGTGGCGCACCAGGATGTGGCGGATCGCGTCCTGCCCGTAGAGCGCGTCATAGATCGGCAGCACCGCCCCGCCCGGATAGCCGAACATCACCGACACGCCCTGTTCCCGCAGCGCTTCGACGACGATCTGCGCGCCGGTCATCATCCGGGGGGCGGCGGTTTCGGCGGCAGGTTTTGCCTTGGTCCTGGTGGTCATGGTGCGAGCTCGGGGGTCGGGAGGGTTTGGGGGAAGGTTCGGGGCATCGGCCAAACAAAAAAGGGCCTCCGAGAGGAAGCCCTTTTCTGTGCGCACCCGCAACTACCTGTCTGGACAGGCAGCTACGGGCGCCGAAGCTTTACTACGGTCATTTTGCGCAAGGAGCGTTTCCTCGAATTAGTGTGCTCAGGCATAATCTTCCGCTTGGGCGGTGTCAATCTCCCTGTAAAGGGCAAAAATGACCCTCAAACGGTCCCCCATCTCAGGGGAAGGGATGCGCGTCCAGAACGGAAACTGGCGTCCGATCCAGGTGAACTGCCTTTTCGCATAGCGCCGCGTGTCGCGCTTTGCATTTTCGGCGGCTTCCTCCGGGCTGAGCTCGCCCCGGGCAAAAGCCGTCAGCCAGGGCATGCCGCAGGCCTTCATCACCGGCAGTTCGGGGTCCAGCCCCCGGGCCACCAGCGCCCGGGCCTCGTTCATGGCGCCCTGCATCAGCATGCCCTCGAACCGGCGGTCGATCTTCTTGTAGAGCGCCGCGCGGGGCGGGGTCAGGGCAAAGCCCGTCCATTCGCCCGGCTGCAGGACGGGCGGCTGGCGCTCGGTCTGGAAGTCCGTCAGCGACCGGCCCGTCGCGAGCCAGACTTCATAGGCCCGCGCGAGACGCTGCTTGTCTCCGGTGCCCAGGCGTTCGGCGAGTTCGGGATCATGCGGCATCAGCCGCGCCCGCAGGCCCTCGGCGCCTTCCGCTTCACTGATCGTGCGCACTTCGGCGCGGATTTCGTCCGGCACGGGCGGGATGTCGGACAGGCCCTGGGTCAGCGCCAGCAGGTAAAGCCCGGTGCCGCCGACGAACACCGCCCGCTTGTTCTGCCGCTGCAGCTTCCTGATCACGCTGCGGGCTGCTTCCAGCCATTCGCCGGTGGAATAGCGCGCGCCGGGATCGACATAGCCGAACAGGTGGTGCGGCACGCCGGCCATGTCCTCTTCGGTCGGCCGGGCCGAGATCACCTGGACATCGCTGTAGACCTGCATGGAATCGGCATTGATCACCTCGCCGCCGAGCCGCCGGGCGACTTCGATGGCGAGGGCGGACTTGCCGCTGGCCGTGGGACCGTGGATGAGGATCGCAGGATGCATTCCCCACACCTAAGGTCTTGCCCGCCGCGAGGAAAGGCACCTAGAGACAGACAGTTCTCCGGAGTGCTGCGCCCTTGCCCCATAACAGGCCCAACCACTGGATCGCGGTCTCCGTTTCCCGAAAGTATGAGACCGACCTTGAGGCGATGACGGCCGGCGCCATCGTCATGGCCGGCGCCTCGCCCACAGGCTGGGTGCCGCTCGCCTCTGGCGGACCGCTGAACGCGGGCTACGCCCCCTTCGAAAGCAGCCCCGAAACCGCCGCCAAGGTGCGCGCGATGATCGAGCTGCATGCCGAGATCGACGCCGCCGTCATGCCCGCACATGTTTTCGGCAAGAAGCGCCTGCTGATCTCCGACATGGATTCCACCATCATCGGGCAGGAGTGCATTGACGAACTCGCCGATGCCGTCGGCCTGAAACCGCAGATTTCGGAAATCACCGAACGCGCCATGCGCGGCGAGCTGGACTTTGAAGCGGCCCTCACGTCCCGCGTCGCCATGCTGCGCGGCCTGCCGCTGGGCGAGCTGGACCGCACGCTGCGCGAGCGCATCACGCTGAACCCCGGCGCCCGCACCCTGATCGCCACGATGAAGGCCCACGGCGCCGAGACCTTGCTCGTCTCCGGCGGCTTCACCTTCTTCACCTCCCGCGTGGCGCAGCTCGCCGGTTTCGCGTCGCACCAAGGCAACACGCTGATTGATAACGGCGCCGCGCTGACCGGCGAAGTCGGTCAGCCCGTCCTCGGCCGCGCCGCCAAGCGCACCGCGCTGCTGGAGGCCGCCGCTGCCCTCGGCGCGGGCCCGGAGGATGCCATCGCGCTCGGAGACGGGGCAAACGACCTCGACATGATCAAGGCGGCCGGCCTCGGGATTGCCTATCACGCCAAACCGGTGGTTGCTGCCGAGGCGGCCGCGTCGATCCGGCATACGGACCTCACCGCCGCGCTGTTCTTCCAGGGCTTCACCACCGATCAATTCGTCCACGGATAATCCCCGCATGCCGACGCTGCGCACGCTTGCCTTCCAGGCCTGGTTCCGGATCAGCCGCCCGATGACGCTCGGCGTGCGCGCCGCGGTCGAGAATGCCGACGGCCATGTCTTCATGGTGCGCCATACCTACATCAATGGCTGGTTCATGCCAGGCGGCGGCATCGAGAAGGGCGAGCCCGCGCTGGAAGCGCTGCGCCGGGAGCTGATCGAGGAAGGCGGCATCCGCCTCACGGGCGAGCCGAGGGTCTTCGGCTTCTATTCGAACCACCACAATTTCCGGAACGACCATGTCGTCCTCTACCATGTGCCTTGGGGCAGCTGGGAACAGGTGGCCGCCACCAGCACGGGCGAGATTGCCGAAACCGCTTGGGTCGACCCGCATGCGCCGCCAGACGGCATCACCGCCGGCAACCTGCGCCGTCTTGAGGAACTCTATCGCGGCGCGCCGGTCTCACCCTGGTGGGCGCCCAAGACCTGATAGGCCTTGCCGGAGACCTTCACCTTCGGCACGCGCGCGGTCTCCTCGAACTGCGTCCAGGCCGGCGCGAGGCTGGTCCAGAAGGGCAGGTGCTCGCTGCCCCACTGGGCCGTCAGGTTTTCTTCCGTCATCGCGAACGGAAAGACATGCACGTCCACGGAGGATTGCCCGCCCTCGAAGGCGGCCTGCATCAGCGTCCAGATTTCTTCGATCACCGGGTCGGTCATCGCGAAACAGCCGATCGACACGCACGATCCATGCACCATCAGGAAACTGCCGGTGCGCCCGTTGGCGCGGTCGAACGCGTTCGGATAGCCGAGATTGAACGAAAGGTGATAACTGGAGGCCGGGTTCATCTGCGCGGGCGCCACCTTGTAGAAGCCTTCCGGCGCCTGGCCGTCACCTTCGCGAATCTTCGGACCAAGCCCTCCGGACACGGAGCAGACCGGCCAGCTGCGGAACACCCTGAACGCGCCGTCCGCGTCCGCGACATAGGCGGTCAACTCGGCGGGTTGCTTGGTGATCCGCAGGTAGACCGGGCTGCCGAGCGCCAACCCCGCCGCCGCCAGATCGCGCTCCAGCTGAGGCTTCTGCGCCGTGTAGGCAGCGTCGGACCGGCGGGAAGAGGGGGGCGTGCCGGCCTCGGCAAACGCGAACAGTGCGGGCAGGCAAAGAAAGGCGAGCATCGCGAACAGGACTGCGCCAAGGCTCGGCTTCGGGCTACGGCGATGTATTGGATAGCGTTGGCTCATGAGCCCAACTTTCATGCCGATTGTGGCTGATGCCGGGCATGATTGTGGGCGGGCCGGGATTTCTGCTCAGCAGAAGGTCATCCGCCTGCGGTCTTTCACGCAGAGCGCAGCGGTCTTTCCCGGAGGTGCTGCGGTGGAGGCACGGGAGTCAGGGCAGCGAGCGAGGGACGGGCCAGGAAAAAGCCCTGCATCAGTTCAACGCCAATATCGCGCAGGACTTCCAGCTCCTCCGCCGTCTGAATCCCTTCACAGACAATCTTGATGCCAAGATCGCGCAGCATGTACAGCGTCGATCCGATGATCATGCGCTTCACGCGGTCGGCGTCAATGTTGCGGATCAGCTCCATGTCGATCTTGACGATGTCAGGCTGGAACTTGGACAGAAGACCGAGGCTGGAATACCCGGCGCCAAAGTCGTCGATCGCGGTCAGGAATCCCATGGCCCGGTAGGAGCGCAGGATGTTCAGCAGATGCGTGGTATCGAGCTTTTCCGACTCGGTGAACTCGAAAATGATCCGCTTCAGCGGAAAGCCATACTGCAGGGCGGTGGCCAGCGTCAGCCGGATGCAGGCTTTCGGTTCATAGATGGCGTTTGGCAGGAAGTTGATCGACAGCAGGCTGCCCGATTCGGCGATCCCGAGGCCGGAAGCAAGCTCGATCGCCTTTACCCGACACGCCTGATCGAAGGCATACCGGTTGCGCTCTGAAACCATTCCGAGAATATCGGCGGCGCCGCGTCCATCCGTGCCACGCACAAGAGCTTCGTGGGCAAAGACGCTGCCATCCGTGATGTTCACGATCGGCTGGAAGGCCATGGTGATGGGTACATCAAACCCCTCACCGTTCCGGCAGCCATTGCACTTGGCCTGCGTGTCCATGATCCGCTCCGGCGTTGAGACCCGAGTCATGAATACAGGACGGTTGTTAAAAAAGCCCTCAAACGGCGCGTTTCATGCCACGCCGAGTTGCACGGCCATGGCGCCGCTGCGGGAGAGGCGCCGGTGTTTCAGCTCGTCCGGATCGCCCGCACATATTGCGCCGCCGTGAACAGGGACAGGGCGGCCGCCGTCCACAGCAGCAGCACCAGAGCGCTGGCGGCCACCACGGCCACAACGCTCGACCCCGTCACCGCCTGCTGCACGGTGGCCGGGGCGAGACTGTAGGGCAGCATCAGGCCCGCGATCGCCGCCATTTCGATGCCGGTCTTCAGCTTGGCGAGGTCGCTCGGGGCCACCACGCCGCTTGCCTCCGGCCGGGTGCGCAGCCAGGTCATGAATACATCGCGCGCAATGATCATCGCCGCCGGAACATAAATCAGCCAGGTCTTCAGTGTCATCGCGAGGCCGAGCAGGGCGAGCCCGACCAGCAGCTTGTCGGCGATCGGGTCCAGCCAGACGCCAAACCGGCTCTCAGCCTTGAACTGGCGCGCCGCCCAGCCGTCGAGGAAATCGGTCAGCGCGCCGGAAATGAAGGAGAGCAGCGCAAATTGGTGCCAGAGCTGCTGCAGCGTCGCATGGCGCAGGGCCTCGTCGCCGCTCGCCAGCTTGAACGCCTCGCCCGAGGCCGCCGCGTTCAGTGCCCCATACAGCACCAGCACGGCGAACACGCAGCGCGAAACCGTCAGGGCGTTGGGGATCCAGGCAAGCATCGGCGACAGCCATAGCCAGCCGGGGCCGCTCCCGGCAAGCGCCCGGCCTCAGTATGGGCTCAGTGTTTCAGGCGAAGGTCGGAGATCGAGCGGGCAATCGTCTGGTAGACCTCGACGAGTTCGGCCCCGTTGTCGGCGCTGAAGGCATGGCCGGCCGAGGTGGCGCAATACTCGAGGATGGTGCGGCCATCGCCGGTCTTCTCTACGCCCGAGGGCACCTGGAAACCGATGGTGAAAATCTGGATGTTGCTCGGCAGCGTCTTCATCTGGTCACACAGGTCCATCGATTGCTGGAACGAACTGCGTGTCGCCGTCGGGTGCTGGATGTTGAATTCGCCGTCGGTCATCAGGATGAGGAATTTCGAGGTGCGCGTTGCGCCGTAGTCTCGCGGGCGCGACTCCTCCGGCCAGATGCCGGACCAGTTGGGCGATAGCAGATACCAGCCCCAGGCGATGCCGAGATGGCCCGCCGTGCCGCCTTCGGCGATGAGGCCGTTGACGTGGTCCTTGAGCGCGTCCTTGTCTTCGGTCAGCGGCACCGGCCCCGAGGGCTGGCATGTGCCGTGGCGGCCTTGATACGCGCCGACATTGTAGCCGCGCGCGCCGTTGATCTCCACATCCCGCCAGCCATCATACTTGCTGGTCGAGCTTGCAGAGAAGTTCCAGCGCGGATTGCCCGCGCCGAGCCAGCGTCCGGAGGTCGGTACGGCGTCGGACGCGGCAAAGGTCCCATTGCGCTCGTAGACGCAGCTGCCCGACAGTCCGGTATCCTCGAAATAGGCGCGCCGCGTGTTCCAGGTGTAGCTGGAGCTGCGTCCGCAGCTTCCGCCGCTCGTACACGTGCCGCGCTGGTAGAAGAAGAAGCGCTTGCCCGTTGCCTGGTCGATCATGCGCTCGTCATTGTACGCATTATAGTTCGACTGCGCCGCCGCGTTCGAGCCGTCTGCTGCCAGCGTCTGGTCGTCCGTCACGGCGTCGATATAGGGGCCCGCGTTGAGGGAGTGATTGTAGCTCGTCACCGCAATACGCACGGAGCCGTCGCGTTCCCGGTCATCCGGCAAAAGTTCGTCAAACGCGGCGCTTGCCGCCGTCTTCAGCTGGTCGAGGCGGCCCGCGCTGTTCATCGATCCCGACACGTCGAACACGAAGGCGACGTCCACGACGCCGATCCCGTAAGTCGAGGTGGCATCCACGTTGAACGCCATTTCGTCATGGCCGAGGATCTGAGTCAGGAAGGTCGGCTGCTCGCAGCGTACCGAGCCGGCAATGTCCTGGTTTTCGGCATTGAAGCTCACGGTCACCGGCGCGCAGGAGAGCCCGCCGCCCTGCTCGCTGAACATCGAGGCGGCATACTGCTGCACATCCGCGCGGACGGTGTTTTCGTTCATGCCTCGCTGGCGCTGCAACGCGCCGGCTAGGACTGCGGAATCCAGCGAGGCCTGGACCTTCAGCTTCTGCCGCAATGTATTCTGCGTGTCGATCGACACGCCCGCCAGGGCGAGGATCACTGGGATCACGAAGGCCGACAGCATGGCGACGTTGGCGCCTTCGGCCGCGCCAAATCTGGTGAGGGCAGGGCTGGGTCTCGTGTTCATGACGGGCCTTCTGACGCCGTATTCGAACCGGTTTACTTGACGAGGCGGACTTCGTTGATGTCCCGGCCGATGGTCTGGAAGACGGCAACCAGTTCAGCTGAGCCTGAAGCGAAGTAGGCAAATTGCGGGCTCGTCGCGCAGGCGGTAAGCGCGTTGCGCGCCGCCTGCAGGTTTCCGACTTCGAAACCCACCGTGTAGACCTTGATCCCCGCTTCCTTCATCGCGGTGCAGTATTCTGCAGCCTGCGCGAATGATGTGCCATTCTCCGAGTCGCAATTGATCTGGTCTGCCGTCGAGCCTGAGCCGGCTGTTGAAGTCCTCGACAAGACACTCCGGCAGAAGGACGAGTTGAAATCGCCATCGGTCATGAACACGGCAAACTTGTAGAGTTTCGGGCGTCCAAACGTGGCGGGCAGGCTGTCTTCGGGGAAGATGGTGCCGAAATCGGGTGACAGGGTGTAGAAGCCCCAGGCCGCGCCAAGGTGGGCTGCAGTCGAGCCACCGATCACGAGATCATCAATCGCATCGTGAAGCACGTCCTTGTCGTCGGTCAACGGGACGATCTGGTTGGTCGGACAGGGGTTGTTGGTCGACAGGTAGCCATATCCCACCGGATCATCTTCGGCGGACACGTCCGTATACGCCTCATCTCCGGTCCGCTCGGTCGCGCAGGTGCTGATCCGGTGCAGGCGCTGCGCGCCATTGCTGGCGTTGTTGAACCGGTAATACTCGCAGCCTGCGACCGTGCAGAAAGACGTGCCGCCGTTCGTATAGGCGGTGTAGCTGGGCCCAACCGAGCCAACGAGATCATACGTGTTGTTCGTGACATCTTCGACGACCCATGTCGCATGTGTCGTCCGGTTGATCTGGGTCATGCCATTGACGCCGGTAATCCAGACGTGCGCACCATTGGTCAGCCCATGGTTGTTGGCCGTGACCTGGACTTCGCAGTTGTTGTTGAGGCACCGGCGGATGATGCCGCCATTGGTGTAGTTCGACCATCCGCTGCTGTTGACGCCCGTGAGACGGAACGTGTTGGCGTTGGCGTTGGCAACTGTGGCAACCCGGTTGTTGATCTGGGTCATGCCATTGACGCCGCTGATCCAGACCCGGTCTCCATCGCTGAAGCCGTGGCCGTTGGACGTGACGACGGCCGGGTTGGCCCTCGTGATACCCGTGATGTTTCTTTGCGCGCCAACTTGCCAGGACGCAGCCGTTATGTTCCGGCCGGGAACGATGCTTCCACGAACATCTTCAGCATAATCGCCAACGTTCACGGCAACCGAGTAAGGCACCATCGCGACTTTGGAATAGTAGGGTTCCTGCTCGTCCTTGACCACAATGTCGACGAGGTCCTCGGCGGCCTCCCGCAGCGCCGTGATGCGGTTGCCGCTCATCGAGCCCGTGATGTCGAGGATCATCGCGACTTCGATATCGGCGCCGCCTTCGACCGCGTCGGAGCGCACGGTCACGCCAACCGTCTTCCGGCCCATGATCTGCGCAATCGTCGTGTTGACCTGGATACGAGTGATCAACGAAATCCGGCCCTCTTCGTCCTGTGAGAATTCGTATTCGATCTCGCGGCCGATATCCTGTTCAAGGTGATTGAGGTGCGCTTCGACAACTTCCAGGCGGTCTTCAGCGTCCATGAACGCATCGTGCGCGGCGGCCAGCGCGGCTGCGTCGGTGGCCATCTGAAGCTTGTGCTTCTCGACCATCACCCGTGACAGGTCGATGGCGAAACCGACCAGCGGGAAGATGGCGAGACAGGCCAATGCGAAAAGCATGGCCACGTTGCCTTTATCGCTGCGGAAAAATCCGCGCATCCGGCGTGCAACTTCGATCTTGGTATCCATAGCCCAGCGTCCTCTTGGCGGATTCCCGCGCAATACTCAGGCCTTTATGGCAGATCGGGCTTGAAGGACGGTTTCCGGGAACGGCGCAATTGTTACTGGCGCGGTAGGGTCTGGTTAACCTATAATTTCCCGATTCGTGAGGAACCGGCATGCAGCAATATCACGCTCTCCTGCAGGACATACTACAGAACGGCCACGACCGGGGTGACCGAACCGGCGTTGGTACGCGCGGCGTGTTCGGGCGCCAGATGCGGTTTGACCTCGAAAAAGGTTTTCCGCTGCTGACGACGAAACGTCTTCACGTACGCTCTATCATCATCGAGCTGCTTTGGTTCCTTCGCGGCGAAACAAATATCGCATGGCTGAAGGAAAACGGCGTCTCCATCTGGGATGACTGGGCCGACGCCAACGGCGATCTCGGCCCCGTCTACGGCAAGCAATGGCGCAGCTGGGCGGCCCCGGACGGGCGCACCATCGACCAGATCCAGTGGGTGCTGGACGAGATCCGCACCAATCCGAATTCCCGCCGCCTGATCGTCTCGGCCTGGAACCCGGCCGACGTAAACGACATGGCCCTGCCGCCCTGTCACTGCCTTTTCCAGTTCAACGTGATTAACGGCCGGCTGAACTGCCAGCTCTACCAGCGCTCGGCGGATGTCTTCCTCGGCGTGCCGTTCAACATCGCGTCCTACGCCCTGCTCACCCACATGATGGCGCGCGCCACCGGCCTGCGCGTCGGCGAGTTCGTGCACACGTTCGGCGATACGCACCTCTACCTTAACCATCTCGAGCAGGCCGAGCTGCAGCTGACGCGTGAACCGCGCGATCTGCCGGAACTCTGGATGAACCCGGAAAAGACGGACCTCTTCGGCTGGACCTATGAGGATTTCCGGATCGACAACTACAATCCGCATCCGCACATCAAGGCCGCCGTGGCGGTCTGATCGCCCGGCTTACTCACCCACGAGCGTGCAGTTGACAGTACCGCCTGTCTCGACCGCGATCGACAGGTATTCGTCAAACTCCGTGCACGTCACGGTCGCTTTGGCCGCATAGGCGCGTACCGGGAAGGCCATCACCTTGACCCGCGCGTCGCCGGACACCTCGCGGGCCACCCGCGCCGCATCAAACTGCCCTTTCAGCGTCAGGGACCGGTTGCCCGCATCAATCGTCTCCATCTCGCCGCCAAGCCAGACGCCGAGGTCGGGATCGAGTCCCTCCATGCCGGGATCCTTCGGCGCGCCGTAATAATCTGCCGCCACACCCATGTCGGCATTCGTCTCGCGCAGCTTGGCCAGTGCGCCCTCGCTGAACGATACATCGACCCGGAAGGGCAGGGACACGATTTTCGGCTCGAACGCGGGCGCCGCAGGCACTGCCGGCGGCTGCGTCTTCGGCGCCTCCGCCTTGGGCGTTGCGGCGCGCCCGCCATCGTCCTTGGACAGGGTCCCGCAGCCTGTCAGAAGCGCCGCCGCGAGGGCAGCCAGCGCAAAGGTCAGCGCATGTGTCATCCCGTTAGTCTCCACCGGTTGGATGTGTCCTGAGCCCCCTTGTGTTGCCGCATCAGCGTCCGAAGGCAAGTGCGGCCGTGCCGCTTGCCGCGGGAAGCGAAAATCGCCATGGTTGTGCGCAGTGCCGTGGGGGGCAACCGATCTGACACGGCCGGTTTTTGGAGGCACCCAATGAAAGTCTTTATCGCCGAACTCATCGGCACCTTTACCCTTGTGTTGCTGGGTTGCGGCTCCGCCGTGCTCGCGGGCGGCGAAGTCGGCCAGCTCGGCATCGCTTTCGCCTTCGGCCTCGCCATCGTGGCCATGGCCTATGGCATCGGCCCCATCTCCGGCTGCCATGTGAACCCGGCCGTCAGCTTCGGCGCCTTCGTGGCAGGCCGGATGCCGATGAACACCATGCTGCAATACTGGGCCGCCCAGTTCATCGGCGCCCTGCTCGGCGCCGGCGTCCTCTACCTCATCGCCACCGGCAAGACCGGCTATGATCTGGCCGCCAACGGCCTCGGCCAGAACGGATGGGGCGCGGGGTATCTCGGCGAATACAATCTTGCCTCCGCCCTCGTCTTCGAGGTCGTCGCGACCTTCCTTTTCCTGGTCGTCATCCTCGGGAGCACGCAGAAATCCGCTCCCGGCATGCTCGCCGGCCTCGCCATCGGCCTGACGCTCACGGTCATCCACATCGTCGGCATCCAGGTCACCGGCGTCTCGGTGAACCCGGCGCGCAGCTTCGGCCCCGCGGTCATCGTCGGCGGCACGGCGATCTCCCAGCTCTGGCTGTTCCTGATCGCCCCGCTGATCGGCGCCGCCCTCGCCGGCCTGCTGTTCAAGCAGAAAGTGCTGGAGACCGAGTAGGTCCTATGAGTTGCCCCACCCTTTGCCAAACCCGTCGTCCGGGTAAGCAAGAGGGTGGGGTTTCCGGTCTGTGAGGCCGGTCGCCTCCCGAGCAAATTGAAATCAGGCCTCGTGCGGGTTGGTCAGGCCGGCATCCTCGCGCCGCCGGATGATCGCCGAGACGATCACCGCGCCCACCATCTTGCCGATCACGAAGACGATCCAGTTCCAGATGTGCAGCGAATTGCCGGGCTCCAGGCCCAGTTCCATCTGCTTGGCGAGGTCGGCGCCGTACAGGAACACCGTCGTGTCGACCGGCGCCGCCAGCGCGCTGGACAGAAGGATCCGCGTCGACAGGCGGTACTTGGTGAAGGTGAACAGCAGCCAGTCGACGCCTTCCGAAATCGCGAACGCAATCCCGCTCGCCAGCGCAATCACCGGCCAGGCGTAGAAGAACGACCAGGCGACCGCGATCGCCATCAGGATCAGCACGCGGTGCCCCATCTCGCGCTGCACGAAATCCCGGATCACGAACACCATGCCGGTGACCATCGTCATCGGATGCAGCGACACGCCCTGCGGGAACAGCGCGTTCTCGCCGGCGGCCACCACGCCAAATTCCGGAATGATTCCAAAGCTCCAGTTCAGGAACGGGATCAGGACCACATAAAACAGTGCCCAGGCCCGCCCTTGCAGGAACCAGATGGCCGCAAATGTCAGGCCCAGCGCGACCAGCGCCGGTCCCAGCAGGCCGGGCTGACCGTTCGTCAGGACAGACGCTACATCAAAACTCATGAGGCGCCCCTCCGCATGCGGCAAATGTACCCCCGGCTGTCATTGCGGGTTGCCCCGGGGTTGTGGCCCGGCGCATGACGCCACACTTCACAGCAAGATAGTTAACGGCGCCGGGGATGGCGCCCCCTATTGCCATCCCGAGGTCGCCCGGAACCCCGCCCATGATAGAACCCATCCGGCTCAGCCTCATTGTCGCCCAAGGCCGAAATAGAGTGAT
>JBBSDJ010000072.1:0-13072 GCA_038249555.1 Caulobacterales bacterium | reverse complement strand
GGGCTGGCGCCGGGACGGGCCTCGCGGAAGTAGACGATGACGCGCCCGTTGGGTGACCAGTCCGGACCTTCGTCCAGATAGGCCTCGGTCAACAGGCGCTCGCCTTTGCCGTCGATGCCGATGACGCCGACATAGAACTTGCCGCCCTCCTGCTTGGTGAAGGCGATCAGGTCACCGCGCGGGGACCAGACGGGGGTCGAATACCGGCCCTTGCCGAAGGTGATGCGGCAAGCGATGTCGCTGCCGCCGCCCGGGCAGGTGCGCTTCGATTTGTCGGTGTTCATGATGTAGAGCTGCGGTGTGCCGCCCCGGTCGGAGTTGAAGACGACCGATTTGCCGTCCGGCGACATCGAGGGCGAGGTGTCGATCGACGGATGGTCGGTCAGGCGGTCGGACTCGCGGGTGCGCAGGTTCATGATGTAGATGTCGGTATTGCCGCGCTGGGCCTGCGACAGCAGCACGGACTGGCCGTCCCGGGTGAAGCGGGGCGAGAAGGTCATGCCGGGGAAATTGCCGAGCAGTTCCTGGCGGCCAGTCTCGATGTTGAAGAGATAGACGCGCGGCTTGCCGCCTTCATACGACATGTAGGTGATTTCCTGCGCCGACGGGGAGAAGCGCGGGGTCAGCACCGTGGAGCGGCCGGAGGTGAGGTATTGCTGGTTGGCGCCGTCCGAATCCATGATCGCGAGGCGCTTGACGCGCTCGGTCTTCGGGCCGGTTTCGGCGATGTAGACGATGCGCGTGTCGAAATACGGGTCTTCGCCGGTCAGGCGGGTATAGATCGAGTCGGCGATCTTGTGGGCGATGCGGCGCCAGTTCTCGGGCGTCGTGGTGAGACGGCGGCCGGGCTCGCCATTGATGCGCATCAGCTCGCCGCCGTAGATATCCCAGAGGCGGAAGGAGACGGCGACCTTGCCGTCGGGCAGTTCCTCGAAGGTGCCGACGACCAGGCCTTCGGTGCGGATGATCTTCCAGTCGGCAAAGCGCGGCTCGGCATTGATGCTGAGATCGCGCTGGATGAAGGAGGCCGGGTTCTGCAGGTCGAACAGGCCGGTGGAGGCAAGGTCCGCGCGGACGACTTCGACGATCTGTTTGGCCATTTCGGAATTGGCGCCGGTGACCTGGAAATCCGGGATGGCGATGGGGGTCGGCTGGAAGTTGCCTTCGTCGACCCGCACGCGCAGCTGCGCCGAGGCCGGGGCGACCAGCCCGAGGGCGATCACGGCAGCGGCGAGAAGCCGCCGCAGGTAGAGCATGGCCCGATGTGTCATTCCTTCAGACTCCTTCTGTTTGCTACGCGCGCTCAACCCCGGGAAGGGCCGATCGTCACGACGATGTCTTTCCATTGTTCATACGAATCTTCCGGCAGCTTGTAAGGCTCGCACTTGCGCACTGCCCGCAGCGCCAGGTCAACCGCGAGGCCGGAACGGCCGACGGGGCGCGAGCGCGGGCTGACGAGTTCGGCGTTGCCTTCCAGCGTGCCGTCGAGCTTCAGCGTCATGCCGATCTCGACATCGATCTGGTCTTCTTCCGGCAGGTCCTCGATGCCGCGCCAGCAATATCCGATCTGGCGGCGGAGGGAGGCCTGCAGCGAGGCGGTGTTGCCGGTGCGGTCCCCCGCCCCTTCGCGGTCGCGGTCGGCATTGCCGATGTTCGGCCGGTCTGCGGGTTCCTGCGGCGTGGCGCGCGGACGGGTCTGGCGCTTGTCCTGCAGCGCCTTGTCGAAATCATCGAGGAAGGCGAGGTCGTCTTCCTTCGGCTTCTTCGGCGGCTCTTTCTTGATCAGGGGCTCGGGCTTTTTCGGTTCCGGCTTCTTGGGCTCCGGCTTTTTCGGCTCTGGCTCCTTGGCGGCGCGCGGATCGGGGACGGCCTCTTCGGGCTCCGGCTCAGCCGCTTCCGGCTCAGGCTCCGGCGGGGCTTGCTCGACTTCCGGTTCAGGCTCCGGGGGGAGCGCTTCTTCCTTCGGATCGGGGGCCTTGCGCAGCTCGCTGACATTCGAGACGAGGCCGACATCTTCGAAGTCGATCGGAAGGTCGGCGACGCTGGCGCATTGCGGCAGGGCGACCACGATCTCGATGGCGCGGATGCCCGGATTTTCGCGGCGGAGTTTCTCGATCGCCTGGTCGCACTCGGAATCCGCCTGCGGCCACGAGATCATCGCCATGGCCAGGACACTGGCATGGACGAGGGCCGAGACGGTCAAACCGCGAAGCATGGTGCGGGCAGGCTCCTTCCGGTCCTAGCGTTTCTGTTCGGTGATGAACGACATGCGCGTGTATCCTGCGCGGCGCACTTCGGCGGTGACTTCCATGACGCGGCCATAGGGCACGTCCTGGTCGGCATAGAGGTAGACCTGCTTGTCATAGCCTTCGCCGACGATCGCGGTGAGCTGGGCGGAGAGGTGTTCGGTCTGGATTTCCGTCTGCTGAACGAGCACCGTGCCGTCGGCGCGCACCCAGAGCGTCAGGGGCGCATCGTTCGCCTCCGACTTCAGAGGCGCGGACGTTGTTCTGGGCAGGTTCACTTCCTCGCCGCGGATCAGCAGCGGGGCGGTGACCATGAAGACGATTAGCAGGACCAGCATCACGTCCACGAAGGGGGTGACGTTGATTTCCGCATTGAGGGCGCGCCGGCCGCGCCGCCCGCCATTACCGCCGGAACCGAGGTTAGCGCCCATGGCGGACTAGTCCCGCGTCGCGTCGGACGCCCGGCGCGAGAGGCGCACGAGGACATCCTGGGAGAAACTGTCGAGCTGGTCGCCGAGCTTGGTCAGGTCGGCGGTGAACTTGTTGTAGAAAATGACCGCCGGGATGGCCGCGATCAGGCCGAGGCCGGTGGCGAAGAGGGCTTCGGCGATGGGGCCCGCGACGGTGCCGAGGCTGGTATCCTGCGCTTCGGCGATCTTGAGGAAGGCGTTCATGATGCCCCAGACCGTGCCGAACAGGCCGATGAAGGGCGAGGCCGAGCCGATGGTGGCGAGGATGGAGAGGCCGTTGCCGGCGCGGCCGAGTTCGCGGTCCACTGCGGCGCGCATCGAGCGCTCGGCGCGCATCACGATGGCGGAGGCTTCGGCGGGGGTGGCGAGCGACTTGCCGGCATCCTGCCATTCGCGGGCGGCCGAAACAAAGACGCGGGAGGCGGGATCCTTGCCGCCCTGCCCGGGGCGCAGGTCAAACTCGCCGGCGCGGCCGTTCCAGAAAGCCTCCTCGAACGCGAGGGCCGATTTCTTCAGGCCGCCGAGCGCGAAGAGCTTCTCGCCGATCACGATCCACGACCAGACCGAGGACAGCAAGAGGACGACGAGGACGATCTTCACGACAATGTCTGCTTCGCCCAGCAAGGCAATCAGCGAGAAGTCGCTGGTGCTGGCAACGTTGCCGATGGATTCGTTTTCCATGAACGAGGTGTCTCCCAAACTTCATCCGGGCGCGTCGCGCCCGCGTGTGCGGCGGTACAAGGATTCGCCCCGGAGCAATGCGGGGGGACCACAGGTCTTCCGCCCCTCTTTCCAGTCCGAATCCGGCAGAAACACGGCGCGGGCCGGGTTTTGCGCAGTCGCATAAGGGTTATCGGCCAAGGGTTAAGGCTTCGTGGCAAATTGTTAACCAGCGGCGCGCCGCAACAGGGGCCGGACGCTGCATTTCCGGGCAGGTCAGCCCGCCTGCCAGCGATAGGCTTCAAGGTGCTCCGCGATTTCCTTGATCGGGCGTCGCAGGCGCCCGTCGGCATGGATCATCACGGCGGTGATCTCGGCCTCGGCGATCAGCTCCCCGTCCCGCAGGCAGGCCTGCGCGAAGCGGATTCGGGGGCCGTCCATGCCGAGATAGCGGGTGCGGATGTGCAGGAGGTCGTCCACCTTGGCCGGCCGGCGATAGGTGACATTGACGTTGGTCAGCGTAAAGGCGGCGGGGTCTTCGCGGGCCAGCAGGGACTGGTGCGAGACACCGGCATCCCGGAGGTGGTCCGACCGGCCGCGCTCGAAGAAGCGCAGGTAGTTGGCGTGGTAGACCATGCCCGTGAAGTCGGTGTCCTCGTAATAGACGCGCACAGGCAGCCAGTGTTGGCGGGCAGCGTCGAAGTTCCGGGCGTCGAGGGGCGGCAGGCTCATGGGGCGCTGGTATCAGACTTGCGCGCCAGCATGAAGGCGTGGCCGAGAGCGTCGACGAGGGCGAGGGCTTCGGCGAGGTCGGCATGGGTCTGGCGGATCGTCTCATCGCTCCACTCGCCGGTGATCAGGTCGATAAGGTGGAAGCGGTTCGCCTCGCTGGCAAAGTCGAAGACCAGATGCTGCTGGCGGGCGACGGCGCGGAACTTGCCGCCGTGCGCGAGGGCAATGACGCGCTCGATGACGGCCGGGTTGAAGAGGGCGCGGGCCTCGACCTGGTCGGAGGCGCGCAGGCGGTAGAGCGCATCGAAGGCTTTCGGGCCGAGGTCCACGTCTTCAAGCGGGGTGCCGTTCGGATCCTGGGGCCAGACATACTTTCTGGCGCGCAGATGAGTGACGCCCTGCAGGCGAAGCGACGCTTCGAGGACGATGACCAGATGATAGATATCGGGCGCGTCCTTGACCTTCTCGACCCATTCGAACATCGAGAAAGTGAGCCCGCCGCGCGTGCCTTCGAAGCCATCTTCGACATGCCGCGTGCTGGAAGCTTGCGCGTTGAACTTCGCCTTCTGCTCCGGCGTGCCTGCGATATAGGAATAGCCTTCCAGCAGCAGTCCGCTGTCCCGCACGATGGCCACGGCGCCGTCCATGCCGCCTGCCGCGTTCAGTGACGCGGTCGCATCGCGCAGGATTGCAGGCGCCCAGCTCTGTTTTGCCAGCCATTCGAGGCCTTTTGGTGCTCCGCCCGGTGCGGGCACGTATCTAAGGCCCAGCGGCGCGGCGATCCGGTTCATCACCTCGCCCTTGATACCGATGCGGGCCTGCGCCTCGACAACGAGCTTTGCGAGCTGGCCGCGCATGAGGAACAGGGCGATCGCCATGTAGGCGATGAACAGGACGGGAAAGAGCAGGAATCGCAGGAATTCCCAGACGGCCCCAATCGGCATAAGGATTTCGAGGGCGAAGAAGGTGCCGCCAAAGGCGAAGAAGGCCGTCGTCATGGCGCGCGAAATGATCTTGGTCTGGCGGGCGGGGTCGATGGAATCGACCTTTACCTTGTCGAGAAGGGGGCGCAGTTCGGCCTCCGATCGCGCCTGCGCACCGGCAAAGCCGGCATGTGATTCGATCTCGTCCCAGCCCTTTGTCATGAATCCCGACTAGCAGAGGCTGCGGGCGGCGTCATCCTTGTGTGGCGGGGCGTCACTCGGCCGGCGCGGGCCGCACGCCGTCAATGCCCATGCGGATGATCCACGGATTCCAGTCGGCCGCGTCACCGGCGCCGGTATGGCCGACCACGTAAAACTCGTCCGGGCTGAGGGCCGCGAGCCCGGCAAAAACATCGCGCCCGTCACTGGCAAAGTCATGGAACCATACTTCTCTCCCGCTGGAATCCAGCCGGAAGAGGATGGCGTCATATACGTGCATTCTATCAGCGCCGTCCTTCCGGATGACATACCCCGCGCCGATCAGACCGCCGTCTTCGAGCGGCAGAATATCCGTCAATCCGGCCCTTTCAGGACCGGCGTATTTCCAGGTCCAGAGCGTGTCGCCGGCGGGACCCGTTTTGGATATCTTGAGGGGCGGCGGGGAGACAAACGCGGGGATCACGATTTCGGCCACGAACAGGGCTAGGGATTTATCCCGCGTGCGAACCTGATCGACGTTCTCGCAGTCTGCGCCGGAAAGGCGTTTTCCCTCAGCGGAAATCACTTCGCAGCGCCCGATGGGCGATGGGCCTGACAACATGTCGAGGCGCCGGATGAATACGTCAAGCTCGCCTGACGTCCGTTCAATGACCGGGCCGGGGGCTTCAGGGCGCTCCCCTTCCTTCAGCGTAAAGATTGTAGGTTTCGGCGGGATGACATCTGAAAAATAAGGGTCCCCTGGCTGGGACCGATAGGACCAGATGGGCTTGCCCTCGCTTGTCAGGCGCGCGCTATAGGCCATCCTGTCGGTCAATCCCTCTGGCGCCAACAGCAGGCTGCCCAGGACGAGCAAGTCTCCTGACTCCAGAACCTGTACACTGGCAGGCAAAATGCCGGCGCCTGTTTCAGACAATCTAGTGCCCCATTGCATTGCTCCGTCCAGGGACAATGAAAGGACAAACCCCCTTGCACCCGAGAAGTCGGCATAAGGATCGTTATGAGCGCCCAACACGTAGACCTGGTCGCGCGTGACCATCATTTGTATGAAGGTTCTCGACTGGACTTCGCTAATCGTTCGGGACCAGACTTCTTCACCCGCAGAGGAATAGCGGGCCAGCCAGCCATCCGAGTAATGCGGCGACGACTTTGCGAGCTCTCCCGAGACCAACAGATCTCCATTCTCAAGCGTAGCGACCTGCTGAATCTCTCCGCGCTGCGGCACCGGGAGGATCAATTCCCACGGCTCCGCAAAGGACACTGGCCCGAGCGCAGCAAAGCCAAGGGCCGATGCGACAAGTTTCAGCGCGTGTGGCATGGCGGGAGAGTGAGTAAAAGGCGCCGCCGTGTCAAACAAAGAATCTACCTAAGGGAGCACAGAAGCGCGCCGCGCCGGAAAGTGGCTGTATGGCGCAGGATCCCCGTGCAAGGGTAGCGTCCATGGCGATCTCCCCTGCCCTGATCTCTGTATTTCGCGGATTACGCGGCCGCTGCCCCGAATGCGGCAAGGGGCGGCTGTTTGCGGGCTATCTGAAGCAGGCGCCGGGGTGCAGCGTGTGCGGCGCAGCGACGGGCGAGATTGCGGCAGAGGACGGGCCGCCCTGGCTGACCGTGCTGATGCTCGGGCCGCTGCTGGCGGCGCTGACCTTCATCGCGGCGCGGCACGAAGACTGGCCGCTCTGGATGCGGCTGGCCGGGCTCGGCACGTTTGCAGTCAGCGCTGTCCTGATCCTCCTGCCACGGATCAAGGGCGGGTTGATCGGCGTACTGTGGCGGATGCGCCCGCCTGCCTAATGGGCGGCGGCGCGCTGCGGAACCAGCGAACGCTTCAGGATCGCGAGCGAATCGGCAAGCGGCCGGCGGCTCTCGACAAAGTCCGCGCGCCAGGGGCGCCGGTAGGTACGGATACCGTGGGCCGCGCGAATCTGGTCCGGCGTGAGATGCCAGAGCGATTCCCATTCAATCGTGATGACGGGCGGCGTCTCGCGCCCGTGGACCCAGGCACTGGTCATCGTGTCCATCAGGATCGGATAGGCAAAGGCCGGCGCCAGCGCGCCGACCGCCGCAGAGACCGACAGGAACTGCGCGGAATAGGAATGCCCGAACTGCGCCAGCTGAAAGGCCGAGATCGCCAGCTCGTGCAGCGAGGTCGTCTCGTAGCCGGCCGTGATGTGCCAGAGGTCATGCGCCTGCAGGATACGGGTATTGAGATAGTCGAGCGGCTTGCTGAGACGGGACAGGCCGATCGACTCCCGGTCCAGCACTTCAAGATCGAACTTGTTGTCGACGATCAGATCGTGGAAGGCGCGGCCCAGCGAGCCCGGCGGGCAGGCGGCGAGATCCTCGAGGCGGACATGTTCCGGGAGCGGACGGTCCGCGATCTCCGGGACGCCCGGCCAGAGGTAGGACATGGCGGCGAGCCGGGCCTCGAACGCGGCCGGCATCCTGCCGCCGAGGGCGGCTGTTCTCTGAGTGACGGCGAGCGCGTCCAGCTTGCCGGCGGCAAGGTCTTCAGCGACGGCCCACCAGGCCTCGAACAGGTCCGGCGGGACGTCGCCCGGCGGGAGCGAAAGCGTGCCGAGCGGCGCCGCCTTGACCGGCTTGCCCCGCCAGCCGAGCGCGAGGGCGTCGTAGATCTCGCCCGTCCGGTCGGGCTCGAGGAAGGCCGTTCCGGCGAGCAGGCCGGCCATTGCGGCGCGGGCGGCGGGATCGGATTTGCCTTTGGCGGCGGCGAGTTCCGACGCGAGGGAGCGCACGCCCGCGGCGTCCAGCGCGCCGTTGAAGTGGGCGTGAGCGCGGTGCTTCAGGTCTTCAGGCGTCATGCATGTGTCTCCTGAGCCGAACCTAGACCAGCTGCGGCGGCGATCAAGCCGGTTTCGGGGCGCCTTCGGGCAGGCGCGGCAAGCTGTCGTCAAAGTCAAAGAAGGCGGCCTGATGGCTGGTCCAGATATGCACGACAGGCTTCGAGGGCAGCGGCGTGTCGAGACTGGCCACACGCAGGATGACGGCGTCCTGCGCCGTCCACTCGGCCATCAGGTGGGAGCCGCACTTCGGGCAGAAGTGACGCAGCTTGCCGGGCGTCGATTCAATATGGGCGACAGTGTCTGCGCCGCGTGTCCAGGTAAAATCGGCGCGCGGCACACGCGCTGTGGTCGCGAAGGCGGCGGAATGGGTTTTCTGGCAGGTGCGGCAATGACAGTGCCCGATGGGGCCGAGGCTCGCGGCGCGGTAAGCGACGGCGCCGCAGAAACAGCTTCCTTCGAACATGCTCACTCCTCGTCCGTGAACAGAGCGCTTTGCTGGCCGCCCGGTGCCTTGAGGCCAAGACGCTCGTACGCAAGCGGCGCGGCGACGCGGCCGCGCGGGGTGCGGGCGACGTAACCTTTCTGCATCAGGTACGGCTCGATGACGTCCTCGACGGCGTCGCGCGCTTCGGAGAGCGCGGCGGCGAGCGTGTCGGCGCCGACCGGGCCGCCGGCATAGGTTTTCACGAGGGCATGGAGGTAGCGTCGGTCAAGCGCGTCGAGGCCGTCGCTGTCGATCTCAAGTCTCTTCAATGCGCGGTCGGCGGCGGGCTTGTCGATGGGTTGGCCCTCGGCATCCGCGAAGTCCCGCACCCGGCGCAGCAGGCGCAGCGCGATGCGGGGCGTGCCGCGGGCGCGGGAGGCAATCTCGATGGCGCCTTCCTCCGTGATCGGAGCACCAAGCTTGCGCGCGGCGGCCATGACAATGCGAGCGAGTTCTTCCGGCTCGTAGAAGTCTAGGCGGATCGGAATGCCAAACCGGTCGCGCAGGGGCGTCGCGAGCAGGCCCGCACGGGTCGTCGCGCCGACGAGGGTGAAGGGCGCGAGATCGAGCCGGACAGAGCGGGCGGCAGGGCCCTCCCCGATCACGAGATCGAGCGCGTAATCCTCCATCGCGGGATAGAGGATTTCCTCGACGATGGCCGGCAGGCGGTGGATCTCGTCGATGAACAGGACGTCGTTCGGCTCGAGGTTGGTCAGGATCGCAGCGAGGTCTCCGGCCTTGGCGATAACAGGGCCGGAAGTCGCGCGGAAGCCGACACCCATCTCGCGCGCGAGGATCTGTGCCAGCGTCGTCTTGCCGAGGCCGGGCGGGCCGAAGAGGAGGACATGATCGAGCGCTTCGGCGCGGTTGCGCGCGGCTTCGACATAGACTTTCAGGTTCGACTTGGCCTTGCGCTGGCCGACATAGTCCTCGAACGTCTGGGGACGTAGCGCCCGGTCCAGCGCGTCCGGCGCCTGGGCCTGCGAATCGGCGAGGGAGTCCTTGCGGGTCACCGCGCGAGCTCCTTGAGGGCGCCCTTGACGAGGGCGCTGACAGTGTCGGCGCTACCGTCCTTGGCGGCGGCGGCAACAGCGCGGGAAGCTTCAGACGGGGTGTAGCCGAGATTGGTCAGGGCACTGATGGCTTCGGCGCGAGGGCCGGTGCTGGCGGGCGCGGGCGCCGAGGCGAGGCCTGCGACGGCGGCGACCTCAAACCGGCCAAAGCGGCCCATCGGCGGGGCCTTGCCCGCGAGTTCGGTGACGATGCGCTCGCCGAGTTTCTTGCCGATGCCCTTGGCCCGCGTGAAGGCGCCGGAATCGCCGAGCGCGATGGCGTCCATGATCTCGGCGGGCGCGAGGCCGTCGAGGATGGCGAGGGCGGACTTTCCGGCAACGCCCGGCACATCCTGCAGCCGCACGAACCAGGCGCGCTCTTCATCCGTCGCGAAGGCGAACAGGGTGATCGAGCTTTCGGTGACGCGGGTTTCGACCTGCACGGTCACCCTATCTCCCGCCTGCAGGCGGGCGAGCAGGCGCGTGCCCGCGAGGGCGACATAGCCGACGCCGTTCACGTCGATCAGCACATGGTCGAGGCCGATGGCGCCGACCTCCCCGGTGAGGCGGCCGACGATCATGCGGCGCCCTTCCGGCGGAGCGGCGGCGGCAGGTGATGCGCGGTGCAGATGGCGCAGGCGAGCGCGTCGGCGGCGTCGAGCTTCATCTCCCCTGCCCTGGGCAGAAGCCGCTGGACCATGAACTTGACCTGGTCCTTGTCGGCCGTGCCTGTTCCGACCACGGACAGTTTGATCTGGCGCGGCGCAAACTCGGCGACCGGCACGCCGGCCATCGCGAGGGCGGCCATCGCGGCGCCGCGCGCCTGGCCGAGCTTCAGGGCCGAACGGGGGTTGGCGTTGACGAGGGTTTCCTCGACCCCGGCCGCGTGCGGGCCATGGTGGCGGGCGAGTTCGCCGACACATTCGAAGATTTCTGCGAGGCGTTCGGCCATCGAGATGTCGGTGGCCGCCGAGATGACCCCGTGGGCGACATGGGAGAGGCGCATGCCGGTCTGCTCGATGATACCCCAGCCGGTATGGCGGAGGCCGGGGTCGATGCCGAGGATGCGAATCGGAACGCTCATGCGCGCCACCCTAGCAGCGCGAAGGGTTAAAGACAGCTTGAAGTTTCACTCTTTGTTCGCGGGCTCCACGGCGAGCATGATTTCATAGCGGCGCAGGAAGAAGGGCACGAAAGGCGCGTCATAGCCGGCCCATTCCGGCTCGCCCGTCACCGTGTAGCCCCGGGCGTCCGTGAAGGCGCGCAGGTCTGTTTCGGCTTTCTCCCGCTTCTTCTGCGTATCGCCGCCTGTGTAGCGATAGGCGGCAACGGTGCGCCCGGGCAAAGGGACGAGGCGGATATCGGGGTTGGTGGGCGCGGGCAGCGTGTCCATGGTCCATTCCGAAGGCATGATGAAATGCACGGCGTAGCTGCCACCCGCGGCCGATTCTGCCGCCGTTACGGGCGCGGTCATGGCGATCTTCTGGCCCTTCGGCGCAGCGGTGACCGGGCTGGTCATCGCGATCTTCTGGCGCGGCGCGTTGCCGCCGAAGATATAGTTCGCCAGCGGCCTGAATCCGGCATTCGCCGCATCCGCCAGCGACGGCGCCTCGACGGTCACTTCGGCAACGATCATCGGCGCATAGGCGCGGATTTCAGCGGCGCCATCTTCGGCGATGACGGTGAAGGCGGGCATGGGCGTAGGCTCCTCGGCATGGGCGCAGGCCGCCAGCATCAGTGCGAGGGCGGGCAGAACAAGACGTTTCAGGACGATGGCAATCATGGGAATACCCTGGACCCTTTTTGAAGGAACTACGTTGATCTCGATCAGCTGGTTTCACTCAGCGCGAAAAAAAGGCCGCGACCCGTTGAAGGATCGCGGCCCCACATTTCTGCCTCCGGGAGGCTTATTCCTTCGGCAGGAGAACCGTATCGATGACGTGGATCACGCCGTTCGAAGCTTCGATGTCAGCTGTGGTGATGGTGGCCTCGTTGGCCTTTGCGGTGCCATCAGCTTCGACGCGGACCGAAAGGTCGAGACCGGCGACCGTCGTGGTGGCGACGGCGGCGTCAGCGGCCGGAAGATCGGCGGCCATCACTTTGCCCGAAACCACGTGATAGGTCAGGATCTTCGCGAGCTGTTCCTTGTTCTCGGGCAGCAGCAGCGAGTCGAGCGTGCCGGCTGGCAGCGCGGCGAAGGCAGCATTGGTCGGCGCGAAAACGGTGAATGGGCCGGGGCCCGACAGCGTTTCGGCGAGACCGGCGGCCTGGATCGCGGCGACGAGCGTTGAGAAATCCGGATTGCCCACGGCAATATCGACGACCGTGGTCGGCGCAGGGGTTTCTTCGACGACCGGTTCGGCCACGACTTCTTCGACAACAGCCGGCTCGGTCGTGACGGTTTCAGCAGGGGA
The DNA here is from genome assembly GCA_038249555.1 of Caulobacterales bacterium. Classification (GTDB taxonomy): domain Bacteria; phylum Pseudomonadota; class Alphaproteobacteria; order Caulobacterales; family Hyphomonadaceae; genus Hyphomonas. Next base: position 1,071 of record JBBSDJ010000072.1, on the reverse strand, counting down.
GCAGGCGGCGAGCGCAAAGGCGCTGACAGCCGCGACGGCGAACAGTTTGAACTTCATGGGGGGTCTTCCTTTTGGTAACTGGCAGGTACTCGGGAGGCGCGCTTCGCGTCGCGCCTGCCAACACTTGGAACGAATGCTCCACCCGGCCAGTGTCTGACCTCACATTTTTTCAAGGCCATTTTGGGGCAGGCGTGAAGTTAGGTCAGAAGACCGGGCGGGCAATCATCAGCCAGACGATGACGAGTATGGCGAAGAAAGCCGGAAAGCCACACGCGAACCAGATACGGTAAAGCCGAAAATAAGCATCCGGCAGCGGCGCGTTCGCCGCAGCGGCTGTGCGCGCAAGATCGCGCAGGCGGTGCTGTATCCAAACCACCGGAAGCCAGAAAGCGCCAATGAGGACATAGAGCGCGAGCGAGGCGAGTATCCAGCCTTCGGTAAGACGCCAGCCCATCTGCCATGCGAGAAGCGCGCCGGAGACGGGCTGCAAAATGACCGCCGAAGCAGTGAACAGCCAGTCCGCAACGACGACAACGGACGCAGTATGTGCGATCAGCCGCGCGTCCCTTGTCCGGTGGGCCATCGCCATGAAGAAAGCGATGCCGGCGCCGGTGCCGATAAGGACGGTGGCGCCCAGGACGTGCGTCCAGCGCAGCAGGTGGACCCACTCCATCAGCGCCGCTCCGAAAGCGCCCAGACGGCTAGCGCAAGCGCCATGCCGGGGAAAACCTTGACCATCGGACCCAGCGGGTCGGCCCAAAGGTGCGGCGTCAGGATGGCGGCGGATACGAGATAGGCAAGGCTGAGCGCAATCGCGGCCAGCGCTGCGGGACGGGTCAAGGCGCGCAAGAGCAGCGCAGCGCCGATGAGACAGTCAGCCAGGCTACCAGTCAGAACGAGCGCCTTCGCGGTGACAGGCGTAACGGAGCCTACTAGAGCGTTTTGATCGCAACGAGAGTCGATTTGGGATTCCCATATCGGGCGAAGTCTGATTCGATTCCTTCTGTCGGAGTTACAGGAGGAGGGTATGGGCAAGCCTTTGGATACAGATCTCCGCCGCCGCGTGGTTGC
>JBBSDJ010000071.1:0-13166 GCA_038249555.1 Caulobacterales bacterium | reverse complement strand
TCGATGCCGAAAACCGCGGCATCTCGGGGTAGAGTTTTTGTAGGCATAGTCTCCTCCTTCTATCTGTTACCGCACTCTGCGGTGAGGAGACGGGGCGGACCATCCCATTAAAGCGCTGCTGGCGGCGGAGCAAGAACGCGCCGACGTAAAAGCGGCGCGGGCTGACTGGAAGCACTACCGCCAGCCTGCCATGCAGGCCGAGCCCGGCCGGCTGGTGTTCATCGATGAAACCTCGGTGAAAACGAATATGTGCCGCCTGCGTGGCCGGTCGCTGTGCGGGACACGGCTGAAGGCCAGCGCGCCGTTCGGAAAGTGGGGTACACAGACGTTCATCGCGGGCCTGCGATGCGGTGCGCTCACCGCGCCCTGGATCATAGAAGGCGCGATGAACCGGACCGCCTTCGATACCTATATCGAGCACGTCCTTGCCCCGACGCTGTCGCCCGGAGATGTCGTGATACTCGACAATCTCAGCGTCCATCACAGCCAGAACGCTGCCGATGCCCTCGCAAGGCGCGGCGCCTGGTTCCTCTACCTGCCCAAATACTCCCCCGATCTGAACCCGATCGAGATGGCCTTCTCGAAGCTCAAAGCCCACTTGCGCGCCGCCGCCGCGCGAACCTTCGAGGACCTCATCGAGGCTGTCGGAAACATCTGCGCCCTGTTCCCACCCTCAGAGTGCTGGAACTTCTTCAGGGCCGCAAACTATGTTGCAGAATAATGACCCGACGATCTAGCCCTTCCTAAAATGGGGAGGGGACAGGTGGCATCATGTTGCGAGCTACCTCTGTCCAACAGTGCAACAGGTCCCCTCCCCATTTTAGGAAGGGCTAGGGTGGGGCGAGGCAAGTCACGCCTTCTCCCGCGCGCGGGTAGGGGTGCAGGCTAAAACCCCGCCCGTATCTTCGCCGCCACCGGCTCCAGCTCGGCAGCGCTCTTCATTCCGCCGCTCGCATGAGCACCCATCTTCACGCCTTCCCACGCCGGCATGATGTGGAAATGCAGGTGGAACACTGTCTGCCCGGCCGGCGCGCCGTTGAACTGCACCACGCGCAGTCCGTCCGGCTTCAGCCCGGCCTCCACCGCGCGCGAGACCTTCTGTACACGGATCATGTAGTCGCCGAGCGCGGCTTCCGGCAGGTCGAGGAAATTGCGCGCCTCGGCCCGCTTGGGGATCACCAGCGTATGCCCCTCCACCTGCGGAAATACATCCATGAAGGCGAGCGCCACCTCATCTTCGAAAACCTTCACACTCGGCATCTCGCCGCGCAGGATTTTCGCAAAGATGTTGTTGGCGTCGTAAGGGGCGTGAAGGGTCATATGTCTTTCCTGAACGGTGTCCGGTCCTTGAGATAGTCGAAATCAGCGTCCACCGCCGCGCGCTCTCGCTCCAGATAATCCGCAATTGCTGCGCGGAATCCGGCATGGGCAATCCAGTGCGCCGAGCGGGTCAGCACCGGCGCGTAGCCGCGCGCCAGCTTGTGCCCGCCCTGCGCGCCCGCTTCCACGGTCTTCAGTCCGCGCGCAATCGCAAAATCGATGGCCTGGTAATAGCACGTCTCGAAATGCAGCATCGGCCGTGGATCGATGCAGCCCCAGTACCGCCCATATAGCGTCTCGGACCCGATCAGGTTCATCGCGCCGGCAATCGCCGTCTCGCCCTCATAGGCAAACACGAACAAGAGGTCGTCCGCCATCCGCTCCCGGAGCATCGAGAAGCTCTTGCGCGTCAGGTAAGGCGAGCCCCATTTGCGGTTGCCGGTGTCCATGTAGAATTCGAAGAAGATGTCGAGATGCGCCTCGGTGATCTCCGCGCCCGTGATGTGGCGGAACTCCAGACCCTCCTGCGCCTTCGCGCGTTCCTTGCGCAGGTTCTTGCGCTTGTCGGAGGAGAGTGTCGCGAGGAAATCGTCAAATGATCCGTACCCGGCATTCTGCCAATGGAACTGCTGGTCCGTGCGGATCAGCAGCCCCGCATGTTCCAGCGCCGGCGCCTCGGCCTCTTCGATGAAGTTCAAGTGGAACGAGGAAGCGCCCGTCTCCGCCGCCAGCTGCAAAGCCCCTTGCAGCAGCGCGGACTTGTACAGCGCCTCATCCGGCCCGGGCACGACCAGCCGCCGCCGGCCGGTCACCGGCGTGAAGGGAACGGCTGACAGCAGCTTTGGATAATACGCCCCGCCCGCGCGCTCCCAGGCTTCCGCCCAGGACTGGTCGAACACGAACTCGCCGCGCGAATGGGTCTTGAACCACATCGGCATCGCCCCGCGCAGCCGCCCGCCCGCGTCATGCGCCAGCAGGTGCGCGCCGCGCCATCCGGTACGCGGGCAGGCCGCGCCGGAGCGCTCCATCGCGTCGAGGAACTCCCAGGTGACGAACGGATCGTAAGGCAGCCCCGGCGGGTTCGCGACCGCGTTCCACGCCGCCGCGTCCACGCCGTCGAGCGTCTTGAGAATCGTGATGCGGGGGAGGGCGGCGTCCATGCCCTGCAATTTAGGGCGCCGCGAGCGCCGGGTCGATATGTTCAAAGATGATTGCGGGATTGTAAGGCCGCGCCGCCGCCAGATCCGCCTCGCTCCGTACCGTCCACACCACGAAGGGCGCGCCCAGCGCCGCCGCCCGCGCCGTGTCGGTGTGGTGCACCGCGAGGTAGTCGATCCCGTCCGCCAGCGCCCGCCCAGCCACCGCGTCAAACCGCGCCTCGCCCGCCTGCACCGACGGCAACACCAGCTGCCCCCGCATCAGGCTTGCTGGCAGCGCCCGCACCGCCTCCTCGGAAAAACTCATCGCCGCCGCCAGCCCGTGCCAGTCCGCCAGCCGCGCTGCCACCTTCTCCGCAAACGCCGCCGGATCGGTCGTTCCGTCCACCTTCATCTCGCACAAAAGCGGCAGCCCCTCCGGCCACAGCCCCAGCAGTTCCTCGAACGCCGGCACCCGCTCACCCGACGCGCCCAGCGCCAGGCCCTTGAGCTCGTCTGCCGCTCGCGTCTCGAACACACCCGACGCCGCCGTCATCCGGTCGAGCAGCGGATCATGGAAAATCATCACCTCGCCGTCCGCCGAGGGCCTGAGATCAAACTCCACCCCGAGCCCGGCGGCCGCCGCCGCGCGAAACCCCGCCAGCGAATTCTCCGGCGGCCCTTCCTTCAGCCACAGCCCCCGGTGGGCATAGGCGAACGCGCCAAGGTCAAACCGCTCCGCCATCCGTCAGGCGATCTCGAACACGCCGTCGACTTCCACCGCCACTCCGAGCGGCAGGGTCGGGCACGCCACCGCCGAGCGCGCATGCTTGCCCGCCTCGCCGAACACCTCGACCATCAGGTCCGAGCAGCCATTGATCACCTGCGGAATGTCGACGAAGCTCGGCGCCGCATTCACAAATCCGCCCAGCTTGACCACCCGTTTGATGTTCGACAGCTCGCCCACCGCCGCCTTGCACTGCGCGATCAGGTTGATGCCGCAGATCCGCGCCGCATGCTGGCCTGCGGAAAGCTCCATGTTCTCGCCGAGCCGTCCGAGAATGCGTCCGTCCGCCGTCGCGCTCACCTGGCCGGACACGTAGAGCAGCTTGCCCGTAATCACGAACGGCACATAGGTCGCCACCGGCTTCATCGGCGCGGGCAGCGCAATGCCGAGACGGTCGAGATTCTCTTCGGGTGTTGGCATGGTCAGCTCCTGATCTTGTCGCTGCTCCGTCTAGCCTGCGGCGGGCTGCAAGTCAGCCCTCATCCTTCTTCGCCATCCGCGCCGCGCGCCCGGTCATCACCGCGCCCGATCCGAACTTCGCGCGCGCCTTGTCGGAGGCGCGCTCGGCCGCCGCGCGCTTGGCCACTTTCGGGTCGATCAGGTCCACGCCGTCAGAATGGTAGGGCGATAGCCCCGATAGCCCGATGCCGATCAGGCGGTACTTCACCCGCCCGCCCGCCTCCTTCGCCAGCAGCGGCCGCGCCGTGCGGAACACTTCCTGCGCGAGCTGCGTCGGCGCGTGCAGCGAGATGCGCCGCGTGATCGGCTTGAAGTCGGACGTCTTCAGTTTTAGCGTCACCACGACCCCCACCACGCCTTCCGCCTTCGCCCGGTCGGCCGTCTTCACGCTCAGCCGCCAGAGATGATCCTCCAGCAGGGCCAGGTCCGCTGTGTCCTCGAAAAAGGTCGTCTCGCTGGAGACCGACTTGCGGTCATCATGCGGGCTCACCGGCCGTGTGTCGCGCCCATGCGCGCAGCGCTTCAGCCACTCGCCGGTCTCGCCATACCGACGGATCAAATCCTTGAGTTCCGCATGCTGAATATCGCCGACCGTGTGGAATCCGTCTTTCGCCAGCGACTCGGCAAACTTCGGCCCCACGCCGTGCAGGAAGCCTGCCGGCTTGTCGGCCAGGAATTCTTCGGCCTCCTCGGGCGCGAGCACCGCAAAGCCGCGCGGCTTGTCGAGTTCGCTGGCGGTCTTGGCGAGGAATTTGTTGGACGACAGCCCGATCGAGACCGTCACGCCCACCTGCTTTTCCACCTCCAGCGCCAGCCGCGCCAGGCTTGCCGCCGGCGGCAGGCCGTGCAGGCGCTCGGTGCCGGACAGGTCCAGATAGGCCTCGTCAATCGACACCGGCTGCACCAGCGGCGTCAGCGCGTCCATCCGCGCACGGATGGCCCGGCCCGCCTCGTGATACTTGGAAAAGTTCGGGGGCACGACCACCGCGTCCGGGCAGAGTTTCAGCGCCTTGAACATCGGCATGGCCGAGCGCACGCCGTACAGCCGCGCCTGGTAACAGCAGGTCGTCACCACGCCCCGCGTGCCGCCGCCCACGATCAGGGGCTTGTCGCGCAGCTCCGGATTGTCCCGTTTCTCGACCGCCGCATAAAACGCATCGCAATCGACATGCGCGATGGAGAGAATCGCCAATGCCGGATGACGCACGACCCGCAAGTTGTAGCAGACCGGGCAACGGTCAAAATCTTCAGTCTTTACAGCGAGGCAGTCGCGGCAAAGGCTAACCATCGTGTTATTTGCACTCCCCGTCCTTGCGCCGCCGCAAACCTGCCGCCACCCCGGCATAAACGCGTGTTAACTTTTGACAGTATAACTGAAAAACGTGGATCGGCATCCGCGCGAATCGCCAGCAATCTTGAGTATCATGACCAAAGAGCGTTCCCGAACAGTGTTGGTTGTTGAGGATAATGACCTCAACATGCGCCTGTTCTGTGACCTTCTGGGCGCTTTCGGCTTCAAGACCTTCCAGTGCCGCGACGGCGCCAAGGCGGTCGAGATCGCCCGCAAGGAGCTGCCGGACCTGATCATCATGGACATCCAGCTGCCAGAAGTCTCGGGCCTCGACATCACCCGCTGGCTGAAGGACGACAAAAAGGTCGCCCATATCCCGGTGCTCGCCGTCACCGCCTTTGCGATGCGTACGGATGAACAGCGCGTGCGCGAAGCGGGTTGCGAAGGCTATCTCTCGAAACCCATCCAGATCGCCTCCTTCATCCGGGCGGTCGAGGCCCTGATGCCCAAGGAAGCGGCATGAGCGCGCGAATCCTCGTTGTCGATGATATCGAGGCGAACCGCCGCCTGCTGCAGGCCAAGCTCGAGGCGCAATATCATTCCGTCATTCTCGCCTGCAACGGCCCCGACGCGCTGGAGAAGGCACGCACCACGGATCCCGAGATCATCCTGCTGGATGTGATGATGCCCGGCATGGACGGATACGAAGTCTGCCGCCGGCTGAAGGCTGATCCGGTCACGGCGCATATCCCGGTCGTGATGGTGACCGCGCTCAGCGACACCGAAGACCGTGTCCGCGGACTTGATGCGGGTGCGGAGGATTTCCTCACCAAGCCGGTGGACGATTTCCTGCTCACTTCCCGCATCAACACACTGATGCGCTACAACGCCGTCACGTCCGAGCTGCGCCAGCGCGAGGCCAGTGGCCTGAAGACCGGCGCGATGGAAGACTCGGCGCAGGAAGACGTCGAAGGCCCAGCCCGCGTCTTCCTGATCGATGACAACCCGCGCACCTCGGCGCGGATCGCCACACTGCTGCGCGAGGATGGCCACAAGGTCATGACGCTGCTCGAATCCGGCAACATGGGCGATCTCGCCAAGGAGCGCACGGATGTGCTGCTCGTCTCGCTCCTGTCGAAAAGCTTCGACCCGCTGAAACTCTGCGCCCACTTCAAGACGAACGATGTGACCCGCGCCGTGTCGATCCTGCTGATCTGCGATCCGCTGGAGCGCGCCAAGGCCGTCAAGGGTCTGGAGATCGGCGCCAGCGACATGATCATGGCGCCGGTGGACACCCAGGAACTGCTGGCCCGCGTGCGCACGCAGACGCGCCGCACCCGCTATGTCGAAATCCTGCGCGAGCGTGTCGACCGCGGCCTGGAGCTGTCGGTGATCGACCAGCTCACCGGCCTCTACAATCGCCGCTACATGACCAGCCAGCTGCAGCAATACATGCACCGCGCGGTGATGGGCGGAAAGCCGCTGTCGGTGATGATGCTGGACATCGACCATTTCAAGCCGATCAACGACACACACGGCCACCAGGCCGGAGACGAAGTGTTGCAGGAACTGGCAGACCGCCTGCGCCAAAATATCCGCCCGATGGATGTCGCGTGCCGGCCGGGCGGGGAAGAGTTCCTCGTCATCCTGCCGGAAACGCCCGAAGAATTAGCGTGCGCCGCCGCGGAGCGCGTCCGCAAGGCCATCGCGGCAGGCCCGTTCAACGTGCTCCGCGAGACCCGGCAGATTGCAGTCACGGTCAGCGCCGGTGTTTCCAGCCTGTTGGGGCCGAACGACACGATGGCGGAGCTTCTGAACCGCGCCGATACCGCGCTCTACCAGGCGAAATCCGCCGGCCGCAACCGCGTCAAAAGCCTCGCCGCCTGATTGACTTGAAGGTGGGGCGGGCTCACAGCGGCTAACCAGCTTCCTGGAGCCGCCCGCGCCCATGTCCAACCGTTTCGCGGCTTTCCGGCATTCCTCCTACACCCGTTACTTCTTCTCGCGTTTCCTGACGTCCTTTGCCGCGCAGGTCGTCTCGGTCTCTGTCGCCTGGCAGATGTATGACGAGACGCGCGATCCAGCGCTGCTCGGCTGGATCGGGCTCGTCCAATTCCTGCCCGCCTTGCTGCTCGTCGTCGTCACCGGCAACGCGGCAGACCGGCTCGGCCGCCGCCTCGTCATGGGCTGCGGCGCGCTGGTGATGATGAGCTGCGCCGCCAGCATCCTGATGCTGGTGCTGTCGGGCAACTTCAATCCCATGCTGGTGCTCGCCATCCTCACCCTGTTCGGCACCGCCCGCGCCTTCTATGGCCCTGCTGCCACCAGCCTCGCGGTCAACCTCGTGCCGCGCGAGGACTTCCCCAACGCGGTCAGCTGGATCACCTCTTCCTGGCAGATGGCGACGATTGGCGGCCCGGTGATCGGCTCGCTGCTGTACGGCCTCGCGCCGGAGGCGGCCTATGGCACCGCCACCTGCCTCTTCATTGCGGCGGCGACCCTGATCTTCTCCATCCCCAAGCCCAACCAGATCGTCTCCCGCGAGCCGCCCACGCTCGCCAGCATCCTCGGGGGCTTCAGCTATATCTGGAACAACAAGGTGGTCCTGGGTGCCGTCTCGCTTGACCTGTTCGCGGTATTGCTCGGCGGGGCCGTCGCCCTGATGCCGATCTATGCCCGCGACATCCTGCATGTCGGCGAACTCGGCCTCGGCCTGCTGCGGGCCGCGCCCGGCATCGGGGCGATCATCGCCATCGCCCTGATCACGGCGTTCCCGATCCGCGACCATGCCGGCTGGATCCTGCTGGCCGCCGTGGCGATGTTCGGGCTGGCCACGGCCGTGTTCGGCGCCTCGACGCTCGCCTGGGTCTCGATCCTAGCCCTGATGTGCGTTGGCGGGTTCGACATGGTGTCGGTCTATGTCCGCGAGATCATCCTGCAGCTCTGGACGCCCGATGAGGTGCGCGGCCGGGTGAATGCGGTGAACTCGATCTTTGTCGGGGCGTCCAACGAGCTGGGCGAGACACGCGCCGGGTTCATGGCCGCCGTCGCGGGTCCGGTCTTCACGGTCGTCGCAGGCGGCTTCGCAGCGATAGGGATTGCGACTCTTTCGATACTGGTTTTTCCCCAACTGAGAAAAATTCGAACCCTGGACGAACAGGAAAACGAGAAAACGAAGGTCTTTTGAACGGAAAAACCCGCGCCGAAGTAGCGCGGGTTTCCAAAAAACGTATCAAGGAGAAGATCTTACTTGATCTTGCCTTCCTTGAAATCAACGTGCTTTTTCGCAACCGGATCATATTTCCGCTTCACCATCTTCTCGGTCATGGTGCGCGGATTTTTCTTCGTCACGTAGAAAAATCCCGTATCAGCCGTCGAATTGAGGCGAATCTTTATCGTGGCGGGTTTGGCCATGGGGTGGCCCTTCTCGAATGGGGTTGAAACCGGAAACCGGGCTTATTGACGAGGTGGGGCCGCCAAGTCAAGCGGTCAAAGCCGGTCCGTCGCGTGACCACCCCGGCTCCAGCGCAGGAAAGGCGGGGCCAGCGGATTTTCGGGCTTGTCCAGCCGCTCGCCGATTTCGCCCAGCATGAAGCGGGTGACCGAGGGCAGGTCGAGCTTCATCGCATCTGCCAGCGTCACCCATTGCAGGTCCGACAGCTCTGCGCCGTTGACCGGGGGGCGCTCGTCGATCAGGGCGAGTTCGGCTTCGGCCATGAAAAAGCGGGCATCGAAGCGTTTTGGCCGGTAGGGCGGGGTCACCGCGCGGCCGATGAAGACCAGCGGCGAGAGCACCGGGGCGATCTGCATCCTGTGGAATTCTTCCCAGCCAGGCGGCGGCGCGCCCGGCATCTCGCCGGCGCGGCCGACGATCAAGCCGGTTTCCTCGAACGTCTCGCGGATGGCGGTGAGCGCGAACGCGCGCGGGGCACGGCGCGACTGCAAGCGCAGCTTTGCCTCGACGTCCGGGTGCAGCTCCTCCGAGGCAGCGGCCTTGCCGTCCTTCGGATCGACGCGCCCGCCGGGGAAGACGTACTTGTCCGGCATGAACGTGTTGGTGCCGGCGCGCTTGCCCATCAGCACGCGCGGCTGCGAGGCGTCGCGGCGCACGAGGATCAGCGTCGCGGCGTCGCGAGGCCTGGGGCTCGGCACGCCCTTGATGACGACGTCACCCTCTTCTTCCTTGTCGTACGCACGCTTCAGCATGGGTAACATCTTCGATGCCAATTCGGCGAAAGCAAGACCGACGGGGTGGTGACGTAGGGTCAGGGAATGGAGGGTGATTTACCGGCGCTTCTTTTTCCCGGCGCCCGGGGGCAAGGTGCGCTTGTTGAATTTCGGCTTCCCGCGCCGGGGCGGGCCGCCGCCGCGGTTTCCGCGCGAGCCATCCGAATCGCGGCTGATTGCCTTGCGGGCGGCGTTGCGGCCGGCAGGCGCGGGCAGGGGATCGGAGATCATCTCCAGCAGCAGGCCGCCCTGCAGGGGCGTGACTTCCTTCAGCCGTACCCGGACGATCTGGCCGAGCGAGAAGGTCTTGCCGGAGCCGCGCGCATACACCGCCATCGCGGCCGCGTCATGCACCCAGTACTCATCCGAAAGGGACGAGATGGGGATGAAGCCATCGGCGCCTGAGCCCGCCAGCGCCGCGAAGAGGCCGGCCGGCGTCACGCCTGTGATGCGCGCCTCGAACTCGGCGCCGACGCGGTCTGCGAGGAAGATGGCGAGGTAGCGGTCCGTCGCATCGCGCTCGGCGGCCATCGAGCGGCGCTCGGTCATCGAGATATGGCTGGCAATGTCTTCCAGCCGCGCGGCGGAGCGTTCCGACAGGCCGTCCGGGCCAAAGTCATGCGCGGTGATCAGCGCGCGGTGGACGACAAGGTCTGCATAGCGGCGGATGGGCGACGTGAAGTGTGAATAGCGCGCGAGGTTCAGGCCGAAGTGGCCGAGGTTTTCTTCCGAATAGATCGCCTGCGCCTGCGAGCGCAGCACCATCTGCTGGATCATGCCTTCATAGTCGCCGCCGCGGATTTCCGCGAGCAGCTTGTTGAACTTGTGCGTCTGCGGACGTTCACCGATGTTCCATTTCATGTCGAGCGTCTGCAGGAATTCTGCGAACGCGGCGATCTTCGCGTCCGAGGGCGTATCGTGCACGCGGTAGACCACCGGCGCCTGTTTCTGCTCCAGCGTCTCGGCGGCGGCGACGTTCGCCTGGATCATGAACTCCTCGATCAGGCGATGCGCCTCAAGGCGTTCCTTGGTCGTGATGCCGGTGATCTCGCCTTCCGGATTGAACATGATCCGGCGTTCCGGCATGTCGAGATCGAGCGGGCTGCGCGCATCGCGGGCCTTCGAAACGGCGGCGTAGGCGCCCCAGAGGGGCTTGAGGACGGTGTCGAGGATCTCGCCCGCCTTGCCGCCCGGTTTGCCGTCGATGGCGGCCTGCGCCTCTTCGTAGGCGAGCTTTGCGGCCGAGCGCATGTTGGCGCGCAGGAAGCGGTGGGATTTCTTGTTGCCATCCTTGGAGAAGATCATCTCCGCCACGAGGCAGGGGCGCAGTTCGCCTTCCTTCAGCGAGCAGGCGTCGGCTGAGAGTTCGAACGGCAGCATCGGCACGACGCGGTCCGGGAAATAGGTCGAGTTGCCGCGCTTCTCGGCTTCCTTGTCGAGGGCGGAACCTTCGGTGACGTAGGCCGAGACATCGGCAATCGCGACGAGGACTTTCCAGCCATCAGGGAGTTCTTCGGCATAGACCGCGTCGTCATGGTCGCGCGCGTCATGCGGGTCGATGGTGATGAGCGGAACGCCGGTGAGATCCGTACGCGGAACTTTCGCGGGTTCCTTGGTTTTCGCCTCGGCAAGCACTTCTTCGGGAAAGTCGACCGGGATGTCGTTTGAATAGATCGCGATCAGGCTGGCCGAGCGCGCGTCCGTGATATGGCCGATCACTTCCTTGATGACGCCCAGCGGCGGGCCATACTGGCGGCGGCCTTCGGGCTTCGGTTCGGCGATCACGAGGTCGCCGTCGCCAGCTCCCTTGCGGTCGGCTTCCTGGATCAGAAGTTCGCGGCGCTCCTTGCGGCTCGCCGGGGTGACGCGCCCGCCATGCGGGGTCTTGTTGTAAAGGCCGACGATCCGCTCGCTGACACGCTTTTCCAGCAGCGTGACGACATAGGCGCGCCAGGAGCCATCCTCGCGTCCGGAAATCTTGCACACCGCCCGGTCGCCCTTGCCGGGCGCGCGGGAGCGGGATTTGCCGGAGGGGCCGCCATAGATCAGCTCCGGGCCGAACAGGCCGTGGTCGCCGACGCATTGGCCGACCAGGTCGCCCTCGCGGGTAAGGCGCGTGAACTCGACGAGGCCGCTCGGCGGCGGGCGGTCGGTCTGCGCGAAGCTGCGCTTGCCGGTGCGCTCCAGCTTGCCTTCGCGCTCCAGTTCCTCGAGCACTTCGCGCAGGATCGCGCGCTCCTTGCCCTTCACCTTGAGGCCCCGGGCGATATCGGCCTTGGACGTGGCGGCGGGGTTTTCCTTCAGGAAATCAAGGACAGTCTGGCGGTCTGGAAAGCTCATGAGGCCGCATATAGGCGAGTTTGCGGCGGAATGCGCGGGGAAATTGCGGGGAGTTAGCTCCCTGCCTTCGCTGCCGGCAGGGTCAGCACGTCCACCGGCGTCAGCGCGAAGCTGCCGGCCTGGGCGCCCCAGTCGCCGGTCAACACTTCGTAGTGAAGGTGGCGCGCGACCTTGTAGGCGGCGGTGTTGCCCATCAGGCCGATCACTTCGCCGGCCTTGACTGTCTTGCCCACTTCGATGCCGGCGCCGAATTCCTGCAGGTGGGCGTAGCGCGTGAACACGCCATTGCCATGGTCGATGACGAGCTGGTTGCCGAAATCGTCGCGGTACGACTGTTCCTTCACGATCCCAGAGGCGGCGGCGTAGATATCCACGGCGTCGCGGCTGTAATAGTCGACGCCCTTGTGGTTGCTGAAGCTGCGCGGACCAAAGCCGGATGAGAAGCAGGCCGCTTCCACCGGCGCGGTGGCGAGCGTGACCTTGCCGGCAGCAACGACGAAGGGCGTGTAGCCGGTCATCTGCAGGTTTGCGTCCGTGTCCGGACGGTTTGCCACGGTCATGCCGGGGCAGACCGACATGGCGGCGGGGAACACGTTCTTTGCAGGCTGCTGCGGTTTTGGCGGTGGCGGCTTCGTCGCCTCGGCTTCGGGCGGTGGCGGACGAGCCACTTCGCTGGTCGCGCAGGCGGCCACAATCAGTGCGAAGCCCAGCGACACCGCGTGGAGAGGTTTCAGTTCCATCATCGCATTGCCCCCTTGAACCAAGGCCCTGACCTTACGCCGAAGCGAGAGGCGGGACAATTCTTCCGCGAGCTTACAAAAGTGTTACCGAAGTAGGGATGCCCCCGATTCAGGCGTCGGCCTTCTTGGCCGCAGGCTTCTTTTTCGCAGGCGCTTTCTTGGCTGCAGCCGGCTTCTTGGCTGCGGCTTTCTTTGGCACGGCTTTCTTCTTGCCGGCGCCGGAGCCTGCCTTGGCGTTGACGAGTTCGAGCGCGGCTTCGAGCGTCACGGTCTCCGGCGCCATCTCCTTCGGCAGCGTGGCGTTGACCTTGCCCCACTTCACGTAAGGGCCGTACTTGCCGGCGAACACTTCGACGGGGCCGCCATCCGGGTGGTCGCCCAGCGTCTTGAGTGCCGCGACGCCGCCGCGTCCGCCGCCGCCGGCCGCCGCTTTCGCGCGCTTGTCGGCAATCAGGTCCACGGCGCGGTTGATGCCGATGGAGAACACCTCGGTGGGGTCCTTGAGGTTCGCATAGGTCTTGCCGTGCTGCACGTAGGGTCCGAAGCGGCCGAAATTGGCGAGGATCATCTCACCATCTTCCGGGTGCGGACCAATCTCGCGGGGCAGGCTGAGCAGTTCGACGGCGCGCGACAGGGTCAGCGTGTCCGGGCTGTCGGCCTTGGCGAGGCTCGCGCGTTTCGGCTTCTCGCCGTTGGCCATCTCGACATAGGGGCCGAAGCGGCCGGATTTCAGCAGGATCATCTCGCCCTTCTCGGGGTGGATGCCGATCTCGTTGCCGTCGGGGTTGATCGCGCTCTCGCCGCCCTCGGCGGAGAACTGGCGCGTGTACTTGCACTCGGGATGGCGCGAGCAGCCGACGAAGGCG
>JBBSDJ010000070.1:0-13406 GCA_038249555.1 Caulobacterales bacterium | reverse complement strand
CAAAGATATTCGACATATGACGTTGTCCCTTTGTACTGCGCCGCGGGCGGGAGCCCATCGCTCATCTCCCCGGCGCACGAAGGACATACGACGCCCCAATTCGGGATGGAATATGGCAACCGCCTGTCAGCAACCGTTCACCGCGAAATATTTTTACCAAACCGTAACCGGGCTTGAAATTCCGGTTTCAACCCCCAGCCAGTGAAAGCAACGGAGACCGAGATGGACTTCAACGATACCCCCGCCGAAGCCGCCTTCCGCAAGGAAGCCTATGACTTCCTGTCGAAACACCTCGAGCTGAAAACCGGCGCGCGCCCGCGGGCCGGCTCCGGCGATTCGGCGCTGAAGCGCGCCAAGGACTGGCAGCGCATCAAGGCCGAGAACAAGTTCGCCCAGATCACCTGGCCGAAGGAATGGGGCGGCCGCGGCGGCACCTCGATGGAATCGGTGATCTGGGGCCAGGAAGAGGGCAAGTTCGACGCCCCGACCGGCCCGTTCGCCATCGGTCTCGGCATGTGCGTGCCGACCGTCATCGCGTTCGGCTCCGACGCGCACAAGGAACGCTATGTCCAGAAAGCCCTGATGGGCGAGGAAATCTGGTGCCAGCTGTTCTCCGAGCCTTCGGCCGGTTCCGACGTCGCAGGCCTCAAGACCAAGGCGGTCAAGGACGGCGATGAGTGGGTGATCAACGGCCAGAAGGTCTGGACCTCCGGCGCCCACTATTCCGATTTCGGCATTGTCCTCGTGCGGACGAACCCGAAAGTGCCGAAGCACAAGGGCCTGACGATGTTCATCGTCAACATGAAGCAGAAGGGCGTTGAAGTGCGCCCGATCCACCAGGCGTCCGGTGGCCGCGAGTTCAACGAGGTGTACTTCACCGATGTGCGCATTCCGGACACGGACCGTCTCGGCGGCGTGGGCGATGGCTGGAAAGTCGCGCTCGTCACGCTGATGAACGAGCGTCTCGCCGTGGGCGGCTCGCCGGGTCCCGACTGGGGCGAGATCATGACCTATGCCAAGGATGCCGGCAGCATCTCCGACCAGGCCTTCCGCGAGAAACTGGCCGACTGGTATGTCGCAGCCCAAGGCTACAAGCTGACCAAGTTCCGCACCATGACCGCCCTGTCGCGCGGCCAGACGCCGGGACCGGAAAACTCGATCGGCAAGATCATCACCGCCAACCACCTGCAGGACATCTGCAACTCGGCGATCGAGATGCAGGACCATTTCGGCATCATCACCGAAGCCGAGCGGATGCCGGGCGACGCGATCTTCCAGCAGAGCTTCATGTGGGCGCCGGGCCTTCGCATCGCGGGCGGCACGGACGAGATCCTGAAGAACATCATCGCCGAGCGCGTGCTCGGCCTGCCGCAGGATGTCCGCGTCGACAAGGACCTTGCGTTTGACGAGATGAAAGCGGGCTGAGGCCTGCCCCTTTGCGGGATCAAAAGTCAGGGCGGCTTGCTTCGCAGGCCGCCCTTTCTCATGGTAGCGGCATGACCGGACCCAATCCCATCTCTCACGGCGCGCACCGGCTGGCCTGCCCGGCCGGCACCGTCCTGTTCCGGCCGGATGATGCCTGCTCGGGCTTCGTAGTCCTGCAGGAAGGCTCGATCCGCGTTTCGCTGACGAGCGCCGGCGGGCGCGAGATCGTGCTTTACCGGGTGCGTCCGGGCGAAATCTGCCTGCAGACCTTCACCTGCCTCGCCGAAGGGCGCACCTATTCCGCCGAGGGCGTTGCTGAAACAGAACTGAAGGGGGAGATGATCCCGCCGGGCGAATACGAACGCCGGATGGCGGAGGATCCGGAGTTCCGCCGCGCGGTGTTCACTGCCGTGGCGCACCGGTTTGCCGATTTCGAGCATCTCGTCGAATCCCTCGCCTCGGCCAGCATCGAGGCGCGCCTCGCCGAAGCGCTGCTGGCGCGCGCCGACGCGGCGGGCGAGGTGTACCTGACGCATGACGCGCTGGCCTCTGAGATCGGCTCAGCCCGGGAAGTGGTCAGCCGCCAGCTGTCCCGGTTCGAGCGGTCCGGCCTCGTGGCGCTGGCCCGCGGGAAGGTGACCCTGCTGGCGCGCGGCACGCTGGAACACAAGGCAGCCGGCCACTGAAGCTTTCCGGGCTTGGTGACTTAGTCACCGACACGGGCCCCGGCGCGGGCCTAACCTGTCTCCACAAGCAAAGGAGACTTCCCATGTTCAAGACCAATGAAGGCACACTCGACCGCGCCCTGCGCGTGATTGCAGGCATCGTGCTGATCAGCCTCGTGTTCGTCGGCCCGCAGACGCCCTTCGGCTGGATCGGCGTGGTGCCGCTGTTTACCGGCCTCGTCGGCTGGTGCCCGGTCTATACCCTGCTCGGGCTGAATACCTGCCCGGTCAAGAAAGGTTAAGGGGAAGACGCGGCGGCGGCCGCCTCCTTGTCGGTGGTATCGACAATGAAGGCGGCCAGCTCGCTGACGCAGGCCCGGCCGGCATCGGTTAGGGATTTGGCGCGGGCTGCATTGGACCTGTCCAGCGCAATCGCCGTCGTCTCCAGCGTCGTCTGCGCCACGACGGCGCGCGTGCGGCCGCGAAGGACGGTGGCATCAAGACGGCAGCGGGCGGTCTCGCCGTACAGCGTGAATTCGGACAGGCGCCAGGTCACCTCGAACTGGGTCGGCCCGGAAGAGTTCGACGGCAGGGCGGCAAACTCGCCCTCGCCGCTCAGGGAATCGAGCAGGGCGCCCTGCATCATCTCGGTGGCATTGTCCGTCCACTGAACGCCGCGCACGATGCGCAGCGCGCCGGTCTCGTCTTCGGCTGCGATGGTGCGGCCGGAAAACAGGCGTGAGGCTTCCGGCTCGCGGATGGTGACGGTGGCGTTGAGGCGGTGCATCGGCTCCATCGGGCCGATCCGGTAAAAGGCGTCCGGCGCCTCCGGCTGGCTGAGGACGTTGACGCAGCCGGCGAGGCTGGCCAGCGCGGCCGACAGGATCAGGGTCCGGATCATCGCTTCTTCTCCTCGTACGGCAGCGGCTCACCGACGATGAAGCCCTGCGGGTTGCGTTCAATTTCGCGCACCGTCCGGTCAAGCCGGTTGATCAGCACGCGCAGGTCCTGGCTGGCGGCGGTCGTGTTCTCGAAGGTGGCGGCGGCCGGGCCTTCCATGACGGCGGTGGCGGCGGCCACGGCGCGCTGGCTTTCCTTCAGCGTGCTGGTGGCGGCAGTGGCCACCGTGCGGAAGTCACCGACCAGTGTCTTGAGATCGGTCTGCACTTCGGCCAGGCCGGAACCTGTGGAGATGCCGACAGTTTCCCATTCGCGCGAGGCGGCCTCGAAGGCGACTGAGGCCTCCGATACATCCTTCAGCGTTGCCGAGGCTTCGTTGATCAGGCCGTCATCGGAGGCGAGCTTGGTGGTGATGGTTTCGAGATTTTTGATCGAGGTGCTCATCGAGGCGATGTTCTCTTCCGTCAGGATACGGTTGATCCCGTCGAAGGTCATGTTGGCGCGGCCGAGGGCCTGCGCGCCACCGGCGACGATCTGGTCGACCAGCGTGCGTTCGGACTTGATGATCGGCACCGGCTGGCCCGGCCGGCTTTCGAGCGGCTTGCCCGTTCCCGCCGTCAGCTGCACGAAGGTGATGCCGGTGATGCCAGCGAGCTGGATCGAGGCGGTCGAGTCCTCGCGGATCGGCGTCTCGCGGGAAACACGGATGTGGGCGCGCACTTTCGAGGGGTCCGCCTTGTCGATGCGCACCGTGGCCACTTCGCCGACCTTGACGCCGATATAGCGCACGGCCGCGCCTTCCTCGAGCGAGACCGGCCCTTCGAACACGATGTCGTAGGACTTGTAGTCGCGCTGGAATTCGGACTGGCCAAGCCAGAGCACGAAGCCAGCGATGACCGCCGCCGCCACAAGGACGAGCGCGCCAATCAGTGCGTAGTTTGCCCGGGTTTCCATGCTTTTTCTAAGCCTCTTCTTCTGTCATCGGTGCGGCGGCACGTCCCCGCGGCCCGCTGAAATATTCCTGGATCCACGGATGATCGACTTCGCGAAGCTCCGGGATCGTTCCGACGGCCAATACCTTCTTTTCTCCAAGAACCACGATCCGGTCGCACGTCGCGTGCAGCGTATCGACATCATGGGTGACGAGAAAGACCGTAAGTCCAAGGGCGCGCTGCAGGGAGCGAACGAGCGTATCGAAGGCCGCCGCCGTGATCGGGTCGAGACCGGCGGTCGGCTCGTCGAGGAACAGCAGCTCCGGATCGAGCGCCAGCGCGCGGGCGAGCGCGGCGCGCTTGCGCATGCCGCCGGACAGGTCGGAGGGGTATTTGTCACCGGCGCTGACGGCGAGGCCGGAGAGGCGGATCTTCATGTCGGCGAGGTCGTGCATCAGCGGACGGCTGAGCTGCGTGTGCTCCTTCATCGGCACCATGACATTCTCGCGCACCGTCAGGTTCGAGAACAGGGCGCCGTCCTGGAACATGATGCCCCAGCGCCGCTCGATGGCCGTGCGCTCGTCGCGCGACAGAGTTTCCAGCTGCTCGCCGAACACTTCGACGCTGCCGCTTTCGGGTGGCTTGAGGCCGGTGATGGCGCGCAAGAGGACCGACTTGCCGCAGCCGGACGGGCCGATCACGCCGACCACCTCGCCCTGCGGAATGTCGAGGTTCAGATGCTCAAGCACCACCGAGGACCCGAAGGCCACCTTGAGATCCCGTATACGGATGATCGGCGCGGCGCTCATATGCCGAGCTCCATGTAGAAGATCGCGAACATCGCATCGAGCACGATGATGGCGAAGATAGCCTGCACGACCGACGTCGTCGTGCGGTGGCCGAGCGACTGGACGCTGCCGCCGGTCAGGAGGCCCTGGCGGCACGCGATCAGGGCGACGACGAGCCCGAAGACCGGGGCCTTCGACATGCCGATCCAGAACTGGTCGAGGGGAACGGAATTGCGCAGGCGCTCGATGAAGAGGCCCGGATTGATGTCGAGCGAGGTCCAGCCGACGACGATGCCGCCGGCGATGCCGGCGAGCGTGGCAACGAAGGCGAGGATCGGCGTCATCACCACCATGGCCAGCACGCGGGGGGCGACGAGCACTTCCATCGGCTTCAGGCCGAGGGTCTGCATCGCGTCGATTTCCTGGCGCATCTTCATAGTGCCGATCTGGGCGGTGAAGGACGAGTTGGTGCGCCCCGCGAGCACGATGCCGGTCAGCACCACGCCGAACTCGCGCAGCATGGAGTAGCCGATCAGTTCGACCGTGTAGATCTCAAGATCGAAATCGCTGAGCGTCGTGGCGCCGATATAGGCGACGACCATGCCGACGAAGAAGGACAGGAAGGCGACGATCGGCATCGCATTGAGGCCGGCCTCTTCCATCACGGCAACGATCGAGGTCCAGCGCATCTTCCAGGGCTGGGCGGCGAGCCGGACGATGGTGAAAATGGTCTCGCCGAGGAAGGCGAGCGTGGCGACGAGTTCGCGCACGAACGCTTCCGTGCCGCGCCCGACGCGTTCGAGCATTTCGATGAGGCCCTGCGGCTTGGGCCTGGGCGGCTCTGGGGGATCGGACACGGCATGGACCTGCGCGATCAGGCTGGCGGCGGAGGCATGCTCGCCGATCAGGCGGGGCGGGGTCTCGCCGCTTTCGCGCATCAGCCGGTCGATCAGGAAGGCGCCGGCGGTGTCGATGCGGCCGAGGCCGGACACGTCGATCCCGGCGCCGGAGGGCAAACGGACGGCGGAAAATTCGCGTTCGACATTATGCAAGGTCGCCACAGTCCAGTCGCCCCGCAGACGGAGGATCGTTTCTTCGCCGCTCTTCTCAAGCGCGAAACCGGGGGCGGATGGGCTTATCATGTACCGTACGGGCCTGACCTCATTACCAAAACATGCTTAAGCACAGGGTCGGCCAGTCCAACACAATTCACCCGGTAGGATTAACCCATGCGCAATCTGCGGCTCGAAATTGCCCATGTTTCCTCGCCTTTGCGCGCATCCTTCGCCATTTCGCGAGGCGCCAAGACACAGGCCGAGACCGTGCGCGTGCGGGTCTCGGACAACACCAACGCGGGGCGGGGCGAGGGCGTTCCCTATGCGCGGTATGGCGAAACCGTGGAAAGCGTGATCGCGGCGCTGGAAAGCGTGCGCGGCGAGGTGGAAGCGGGCATCGACCTCGCGACGCTACAACTCGCCCTGCCCGCCGGCGCCGCCCGCTGCGCGCTCGACTGCGCGCTCTGGGACCTGGAAGCGAAACGCAGCGGTAGGCCGGTCTGGCAGCTCGCGGGATTACCGGAGCCGAAGCCTATCGAGACCGCGCTGACGATCAGCCTCGCCGACCCCGCCGCGATGGCTGAAGCGGCGAAACGGGCGCCCGGCCGTTTGCTGAAACTGAAACTCGGCGGACCGGAAGACCTGGACCGGATCAAGGCCGTCCATCTTGCCCGGCCGGACGCGCGCCTGATCCTCGACGCCAATGAAGGCCTCGCGCCGGACGCCTACCCGGCCATCGCCGCTGCGGCCGCGAAGCTGGGCGTCGTTCTGATCGAACAGCCCTTTCCCGCCGGCAAAGACGACGCGCTGATCAAGCGGCCCGGCCCGGTTGCGGTGTGTGCGGACGAAAGCGCGCATACCAGCGGCGACGTCCAGATGCTGGCGCGCGCCTATGACGCGGTGAACGTCAAGCTCGACAAGGCGGGCGGCCTGACGGAGGCGCTCGCGATGGTGCGCGCGGCGCGCCAGTCCGGCATGGGCGTGATGGTCGGCTGCATGGTGGCGGGGTCGCTGTCGATGGCGCCGGCGGTGCTGCTGGCCGGACTGGCGGACGCCGCAGATGTGGATGGGCCGCTCTGGCTGGAGGCGGACATTGCGGACGGATTGGCGTTTGCGGACGGGATGGTGTCGCCGCCGGGTGCGGCGCTGTGGGGGTGAGATTTCAGCGGCGACATCTCTTGCCTCGCCCCACCCTAACCCTCCCCAAAATGGGGAGGGGACATGTCAGCTTTCGTGGAAAGTGAGCTTTGTCCGATGTGCAACCGGTCCCCTCCCCAGTTTGGGGAGGGCTAGGGTGGGGGCGGCAAAGCACGTGCCTCCGGCTCGCGCTCAGCGCACCGCCGCCTCATAGGCTTCGCTCGCGTCGAGCCAGACGGCTTCCGCCGCTTCTCTCTCCGCCGCGAACTTGGCGCGTTCCTTCAGGCGCTGACGCACCTCGTGGGGCGGGATGTCGGGGCGGGCGACTTCCACATCGAGCGCGGCGATCTTCGCGGCGAGCCGCTCCATCGTTTTCTCCGCGTCCTGAGCTTTCTTCTTCAGCGGCGCGGCGGCTTCGCGGGCCTGCGAGGCCTTGCGGCGCGCTTCGGCCTTGTCGCCGGTTTCTTCTGCGCCGGACGCTTTCGCGGGTGAGGCTTTCTCGCGGTCGGTGCTGAGCACCAGCGTGCGGTAGTCGTTGAGGTCGCCGTCATAAGACGAGACCTTGCCGTCTTTCACCAACCATAGGACATCGGCCGTCGCCTCGGCGAGAAACACATCGTGGGTGATCAGCAGCACGGCACCGGCGAAATCGTTGATCGCGTAGATCAGCGCTTCGCGGCTGTCGATGTCGAGGTGCGAGGTCGGCTCGTCGAGGATCAGGATATGCGGCTTTTCCAGTGCGATCAGGCCGAGGATGAGGCGCACCTTCTCGCCGCCGGAGAGGGCTTCGACCTTGGTCTCGACCTTTTCGTGGCTGAAGCCCATCTGGGCGGCGACCGCACGCTGCTTGGCGGGCGGCGTGCCTTGCGGCAGCGCGCGCATGACGTGTTCGAGCAGCGTATCGCCGGCGGTCAGTTCATCCAGCTGGTCCTGCGAGAAATACCCGATACGGACGGCTTTCGGCATCAGCCGCTTGCCCGCCATCAGCGGCAGGCGCTCGGCGATGGACTTCACGAGGGTTGTCTTGCCCTGCCCGTTGGTGCCGACAATCGCGATCCGGTCATCCGGGTCCAGACGGATATCGACATTGTGCAGGATGCGCGCATTGGCGCCGTATCCGAGATCGGCGCCCTTGATCTCCAGCAGCGGCGGCGAGAGTTTGGACTCCGGTGCCGGGAACAGAAAAGGCGTCGTGCGCTCCGCAATCGGGATCGACACATCCTGCATCTTCTCGAGCATCTTGACGCGGCTCTGGGCCTGGCGCGCCTTGGACGCCTTGGCGCGGAACCGGTCGACGAAGGCCTGCAGGTGCGCGCGCTCGGCGGCTTGTTTGGTGCGCTGGCTTTCGAGTTGCGCGAGTTTCGCCGCGCGCAGGCGCAGCCAGTCGTCATAGCCGCCGGGCGTGATCGAGAGCTTGCGATGCTCCAGCGCCAGCGTGTGCGTGACCGAGCGGTTCAGCAGTTCGCGGTCGTGGCTGACGATCAGCACGGTGTTCGGATACTTGCGCAGGTAGCCTTCGAGCCAGGCGGCGCCTTCGAGGTCGAGATAGTTCGACGGCTCGTCGAGCAGCAAAAGGTCCGGCTGCGCGAACAGGGCGCCGGCAATCGCCGCGCGCATCCGCCAGCCGCCGGAGAACTCCCGCGTCGCACGCGAGAGGTCCGCATTCTTGAAGCCGAGGCCCATCAGCACTTCGGCGGCGCGGGCTTCGGCGGACCAGGCGTCGATGTCGAGCAGGCGCGCATGGATCTCGCCAATCCGGTCCGGGTCCGTCGCCGTCTCGGATTCGGTCATCAGCGCGTGGCGTTCGGCGTCGGCCTGCAGCACGACGTCCATGATCGTCTCGTCGGAGGGCGCGACTTCCTGCGCGACCCAGCCGAGCCGGGCGCCGTTCTGCAGGCGGATCGGGCTGTCCTTGCTGGGCTTTGCAATCTCTTCGCGGATCAGGCGCAGCAGGGTCGACTTGCCGGTGCCGTTGCGCCCCACCATGCCGACTTTCCAGCCGGAGGCGATGCGCGCCGACGCGGCTTCAAACAGCGGGCGCGCTTCCACGCGGTAGTCGAGATTGCGGATTTCGAGCATGGGCGTCCCATACCCGCTCGACGCGGAAAAGACACGCTAAAAGCGCTGCAATATTACATCTCGGCCATGCTCCACGTGCGCCCCATTCCCGCCATGTTGCGCTGCAACAATTCTACCATGGATAATCGCAATTTCCCCGTCCATCTGGACAGCGGCGAGGCGGTGCTCGTACGGCCCATCGGGCGGCACGACGCCGACCGTATGCGTGCCGGAATCGCCGCGCTGTCAGACCATTCGCGCTACCTGCGCTTCTTCAACGGCTCGCAGACGATGCCGGAGCACGTCATCGAGCGATTGTGCGACGCCGATGGCTGGAAACACGTCGCCTGGGGCGCGATTGACCTGGCCAGCCCCGGCGAACCGGCAATCGGGGCGGTCCACGCCATTCGCAGGGGCACCAGCTGCGACGCCGAACTGGCCCTCGCCGTGCTGGATGACTGGCATGGCAAGGGGCTGGCCCGGCTGCTGCTGACGGGAGTGATCGCGGATGCGCGCCGCGCCGGCATCACGCACCTGACGGCGGAGACCTTCGCCGAAAACCGCGCGACCCGGCAGCTGTTCCGCGGCCTCGGCGGGCTGTCGGTGCACCGCGACGGGCCAGTCGTCAGCTACCGCTTCGATATCGAGACGGCCGCGCAGAAACTCGAAGGCCTGACGCAGAACGCCGCCGGTGACTTGATCCGCTCAGGATTGAATCAGAAGGCCACGGCGCAAGACCTCGAGCCGTCTGTTCGCCTGCGCCGTTCCGTCTGATCAGGCGGCGCCGTCGAGGATTTCCTTGAAGCCGCTCGGCGCGTGCGGGCCGATGAACAGCTGCTCGAACGTGCCGATGCCTTCGGAGCCGGTACCGTCCGGGCCCTTGTGCACGGCCTTTACGATTTCCTGGATATGCAGGTTTTCCGGCATCGCCCAGGGCGTCTTTCCGGGCTCGAAATTCTCGCGCACCACTTTCAGCTGATCACCCTGGAAGGCGCCGTGGCGCCAGACCGGGTGGCCATAGCCGATGCCCTTCATCAGGAAAGTGCCCATCGGCGTGAAGTCGACCGTATGCGGACGGCCCGACGGATCGGTGACCGACAGGGTCGCCGTCTGCATCCGGCGCGTGCCCTTGGCATAGCGCACGTCCATAACGGGATTGCTGAGGTGGATGCCTTCGCCCTGCTTCGAGCCGTCCATCACCAGAGAGGCGCGCTGGTTCCAGGGCTCGCCGGCACCGTCTTCGTTGACGTGGAAGAACATCGAGAGGTTCTGGAAATTGGTCGGCGTCCAGATCCAGTAGAATTGCGGCGGCACGGCGGGAATGGCGGGCTGCGGATCCGGCGCGCCGATCGGGCGCACGCCCCAGCTGCGGTCGCGCGTGCCGGTCCAGCTGGCGGGATCGACCTTGATCTCCGTGCCATCGACTTTCAGCGTGCCCGACCAGCGGCCGTTCTGGGTCATCCGCGTCAGGTCCATCATCATGCGCGAGCCGATGCGGCGGGTGAAGCGCGGCTCCTCGATCGGGAACGCGCGGCCGGTGAATTCGACATCCAGCGCGAGGCCTTCGGTTTCCTTGAGCGTCAGGCGCACCTTCTTCAGCGGTTCGACAACCGTCACCGAGAGCGGGCCAACGAACGTGTCCATCCGCTCCATGTTCAGCGGGCGCGACATGAAGACGGCGGATTGCTTGCCGTCCCGCAGGATCGAGACCGATGCGTCGATGATGTTCAGCGCCGGATAGACGCCCATGGCGGCGGCGAAGAAGGTTTTGCCGTCGGCGCTGTAGCCGTTGAAGAAGAAGCGGTCGTAGAAATTGCGGTCCGAGCCGGCGAAGGCGACCGGTTCCGGGGTCTGGTGGATCGGATATTCGTCTCCGGCGGTGAGCATAGCGGCTTCCTTCCTTGGCGTGACCTCTTGGCGTATGGGTCCGTAGGGCTAGGTTGGCGCCGCGCCGCAGCACAATCAAGCCGTTCCGCCGGGAGAAGCCGCATGACCAAGTTCACCGCTGCCGAGGCCAACGCCTTCCTCGACGCCGCCTTCCAGGGCCGGGGCCGCCAGAACCAGGTGGTCCTGATGGAGGAAGGCCGCGCGATACTGCGCCTCGAGGCGGACGTGACCCACCTGCGCCCGGGCGGCTATATCTCGGGCCCGACCCAGATGAGCCTGGCCGACTCGGTGGCCTACATGGCGATCATGACACTGACCGGCCTCGAGCCGATGACGGTCACCAGCAATCTCAACATCAACTTCCTGCGGCCCTGCATCGGCCCGGTCGTGCTGGCCGAAGGCAAGGTCATGAAGATCGGGCAGGCGCTCGCGGTCATTGATGTGGACATCCGCATCGAGGGCGCCGAGAAGCCCGCGAGCCATGCGATCGTCACCTATGCGCTGCCGCGCAAGGCCGCGACATGAACCGGCTCGTTCTCGCTGCCGCCCTGCTCGGATTTGCCGGCGTCGGGCTCGGCGCTTTCGGCGCGCATGCGCTGGATGCTCAGCTTACGGAGGAATCGCGCGGCTGGTGGGATACGGCGACGCTGTATGTCCTGCCCCATGCCGCCGCCGCCCTCGCCGCCGGTCTCAGCGGACGCGGCGGGCGCACGGCGCTCGGCGGCTGGCTGTTCGTCATCGGCGCGGTGATCTTCGCCGCCAGTCTCTATGCGATGTCACTTGGCGCGCCGCGCTGGTTCGGGGCGATCACGCCGATCGGCGGGCTCAGCCTCCTTGCCGGATGGCTCACCCTCGCGCTCAGCGCCCTCAAGAAAAACTAGGAACCGGTGGTGCCTTCGCCGACATAGCGGTCGGCCAGCTTGTCGGCGGTGATGCGCGCGTCATCGATCATCACCGCGAAGGCTTCGATTTCCGACACGATCGGCTGCACGTCCATGTCGGCGCGCACGGCAACGAGGTCGAGCGCTTCCTGGAAGCCGCGATGCGCCATCTGGGCCCGCACCAGCGCGCGCTCATAGCTCATCACGTCGCCGCGGTTCGAGGCATTCTTGTCGCCGCTGCGCAGGACCGATTCGGCCTCGGCGGTAACCTCCGCCAGGCCCCGGCGCGCCGACTGGCTGTCGGTAATGATCCGGGCGAGGACGAGTGAGGGCGCCTTGGTGCCGGCGCCGATACGGGTTGCGTAGAAACCCGGCGCGCCGGCCACTTCGGTTTTGCCGTGCATCAGGGTATCGGCGAGCGAGGCGAGGCCATCGGCCTCCTCGACCCAGCCGGCCTCGACGACTTCGTCGCAATAGGCGTTAGACGCCTGGCGCAATTCGGATTGGCTTCTGGTTAACGAGGTCTCAACCGTCGCCTCGCCGGGCACAACCGAAACGGTTGCGCATCCCGCAAGAACGCCTAGGGATAGGCACAGAAGAACGCTACGCATCAATATGCCACCCGCCAGCAGCTATGGCCCCACTCATTAAAAACAGTATGGGTGGGACGTACACAAGTCCAGTCATTGTCGAAAAGCTAGCCGATTATAAGTGAAGAGCGCATGAACAGACGCCAGAGCCGCCGTATTCTCTACCACAGGCACGAGCCCTACGCGTCCGGGCGCCTGCGCGTCTCTCCGCTGCACGAGATATACTGGGAAGAATCAGGCAATCCGACAGGCATACCGGTCGTCGCCCTGCATGGCGGCCCGGGGGGCGGATCGAGTCCGGAAATGCGACGGTTTTTTGACCCCGAGCGTTACCGCATCTTCCTGTTCGACCAGCGCGGGTGTGGCCGCTCGACGCCGCACTCGGAACTGGAGGGCAACACGACCTGGGACCTCGTCGATGATATAGAGGCCCTGCGCAAGCATGCGGGCGTCTCCAGCTGGCTGGTCTTCGGCGGCTCCTGGGGCTCGACGCTGGCCATCGCCTATGCGGTGACCCATACCAGCCGCGTCCTCGGCCTCGTCCTGCGCGGCATTTTCCTGGTCTCGAAGTCCGAGATCCAGTGGTTCTACCAGGAAGGCGCCAGCCGGCTGTTCCCGGATGCATTCGACCGCTACGTCGCGCCGATCCCGGAAGACGAGCGCGGCGATCTCGTCACCGCCTTCTACAAGCGCCTGACGGGCACCGATGCGACGGCCCGGATCGACGCGGCCCGCGCCTGGGCCCGGTGGGAGGGCCAGACGCTCTCGATCAAGGGCCCGGTGACCACGCCGCCGCGTTTCAACGAGGATGATTTCGTTGATGCCTTCGCGCGCATCGAGTGCCATTATTTCATCAATGACGGCTTCTTCGAGAGCGACAACTGGCTGCTCGAACAGGCGAAACTGAAACTGCAGGCAACGCCCGGCGTGATCGTGCACGGGCGCTATGATGTGGTGACGCCGCTGTCGACCGCCTGGGAACTTTCCAAGGCCTGGCCGAAAGCCGAGCTGCACATCGTGCCGGACGCCGGCCACTCCTCCATGGAGCCCGGCATCATCGACCGCCTTGTTCAGGCCACGGACGATTT